>CAZWAL010000044.1:0-15635 GCA_964631905.1 uncultured Stakelama sp. | reverse complement strand
GGGGCCGCAGCCTTGGTGGTAGGTTCTTTTGCCATCGCTATCCTCCCGTTGGCAGCCGGCAACAGGCCGGCCAATGTTTTACGCCTGAGCGTGCAGTGCTTTTGCGCTGCCCGAACGGCTTTGTCACTCTTTACAATCGATTGATCGCGCAAAGGCAAGCGGATGCCGACATAAACTTGCGATGATCGACGCAGGGGCGCGGGATGCCATGTTGGCGCTTGTCAATTCACGACAACGCATGCGACCCCGTCATCGAGCGCTGATATGAGCCGCGTGTGACGGCCTTACCCCATGTTGCAACTGAAGGAATCCTGACATGTCATTGAAAACGGACATTGCCGCAAAAGCGCATGATGGCATGCAGGGCGTCTATACGCATCGATCCTCGAGCACGGGCACCGACATGACTTTTTCGGTTTTCGTGCCTCAGCATGCGCCGGGTGCACGGCTGCCTGTATTATGGTTTCTTTCCGGATTGACCTGCACCCATGCCAATGTGACCGACAAGGGGGGCTATCGTGCGGCCTGTTCCGAACACGGGATCATCCTGGTTGCCCCGGATACGTCGCCGCGGGGTGAAAGTGTGCCCGATGTGGATGTTTATGATTTCGGGCAGGGGGCGGGCTTTTATGTCGATGCGACGCGCGCGCCCTGGGCGACCCATTTCCAGATGCGGCGCTATATCGAGACCGAATTGCCTGGCGTGATCGCAGAGGCGTTTCCGATGGCCGATATGAGTCGTCAGGGGATTACGGGCCATTCAATGGGTGGTCACGGTGCACTGACGATGGCACTGCGCGATCCGTCGCGGTTCCGCAGCGTATCCGCGTTTGCGCCAATCGTCGCGCCGATGCGCTGCGGCTGGGGGCAAAAGGCCTTTGCGGGGTATCTCGGAGACGATCAGGCGGCTTGGCGAGCGTATGACGCCTGCGCGCTGATCGAGGATGGGGCACGGTTACCCGATCTGCTGGTGGATCAGGGGGATGCCGACAGTTTTCTGGACGAACAGTTGAAGACCGAACAGCTGTCTGTGGCGTGTGAAGCGGCCGGTATGCCGCTGACACTGCGGATTCAGCCCGGCTATGATCACAGCTATTATTTCATCTCGACCTTCATGGCTGATCATATCGCGTGGCATGCCAAGCGCTTGAAATCATAGCCGCACGAAGAGTGGCATGAAAAAGGGCTCGCGACTAACAGTCGCGAGCCCCATTTTTCGTTATCTTGGGATCAATATCGATCCCGAGAGGTCAGAACCGGACGCGTACCGTGCCGCCATAGGTTACTGGCTGGCTCGGGTAACCCGAAAGGCTGCCCCGTTGGGCCACCGACGGGAAAATCGTCGTCAGATACTGGGCATTGAGCATGTTGCGACCCCAAACCGAGATATCGAGGTTACGGCCAACCTGGCCGGTCAGCGACATGTTCAACGACTGGATCGACCGCGTAAACTGCGGTGCACCCTCCGAGATAATTACCGGCGTGTTATACTGATAGTCGCCACGCAGAGAAAGCTTGAAGTTATCGGTGATCTCCTGCGTGTAGGTGGCACCGCCCGAAACCGAGAATTCCGGAATGCCCGATGGGCGCAGCCCGGTCAGGTTGGCTGACACAACCGTAAATTGCGGACTAAAGGTCGATCCATTGTTAAACGAATTATAGATTGGGTCGAGATAAGTCACCGCAGCATTAAGGGTCAGCGCCTTCACAGGTGTGTAACTTCCGTCGAACTCGACACCGAACGTGGATTGGGCACCCGCATTTTGGAGTACAAAGCCTGTCCCGGTAAAAATATTGCCTTGGAAGCCTTCGATCCGCTGATCAAAAATCGCTATGTTGAAAGCAACACGTGGGAACTGGGCCTTAATCCCACCTTCATAAACCCGCGATTTTTCCGGGCCAGCCAAGCGTGAACCGGGGCCAATATTTACGACCGCAATATTAGCGGCGCGGATGGCAGTAAGATCAGCGGCAGAAGGCCGGCTGTCGCGGGACAAGTTGATCGAACTTGCCTTGAAACCGGTCGCATAGGTTACATACAGGCTAATGTTGTCCGTCATCTTCCACGATAGACGCCCGGTGTAGGATACGTTGGAGTCACTTGTACGTCCAGGCTCAACCGCATTCGGTACATTTTGAAATGGCGGTAAGAATTGAAGATCTGTCAATCCCCGGCAGCTTGTGTTTGTGGTTGGGCAGCTGGCCAATACCCCTGGCCCTATCCCAAGCGGATTTGCCAGAGGATTGTTCGCATTCGCTGCAGCGAGAGCAGCAGCCTGTGCGGGTGAAGCGCCGGCTGCAATCGCACCGAGTTGGATCAACTGACCACGGAAAGGAGCATAACGCGGGTCATTAAAGTTGATCCCTGCGAAAACGTCTGTGCTTACGACATTAGCCAGGAACTGCTTGCGATCGTCAGTATAGTTAATGCCGCCAGTAAGCGTCAGACGATCAGTAATTTCATAGTCAACAGTACCGAAGATCGAAAATGATTCGTTGGCGAGACGATAACGCTCACGCAAGCCGTCGCCGGCGCGGAAAAAAGTATTTGTATAGCGTGTGGGTGCGCCCTCTAACGCGCCAAACGTAGCTTCCAGCATTGCCGCGTTTAGTGCTCCGCCGGTACCGGCACGGATGAGCTGGTCACCATAGGGTCTAAATTGGTTTCCATAAAGGATCGTGTTCTGCTGGTTGATCTTTTCGTTGAAGTAGAAGCCGCCCAACAGGAAGTTCAGTGGGCCTTCAAAGTCCGATGTCAGACGCAGTTCCTGAGTGAATGTATCAATCTTCAGATCTTGGCTATTTTGGCCAATTGCGTTCACGCTCGTGAAGTCAGAGTCCTGATTGGTGATCGAGTCCACTTTGCGATAAGACGTGATCGACGTCAGGCCAAGGTTGCCGAAGTTGTAATCGCCTTGCAACGATCCGCCGTAATTCTGAATGTTGTTCGCCGACGGGAAGTTGCTGTACGTCACATAGGAGAATGGGTTATTGGCGTCGTAAACTGGGCGACCACCATTGATTCCCTCAAGTATTGCACGGGTTGGCCCCGCGACAATATTGGCAATTGCGCAGCAATTTTCGTCGATCTGATCCCAGTCGGCGATCAGGCGGAACTTCAGATCGGAATTGGGCTGCCACAGCAACTGCCCGCGCGCTCCGCCGCGATTGCGATCACTTGAGTCCGTGCGAAGACCCGCATCGAACACGTAGCCATCGCGCATGTTATAATTCGCCGCCAGCGAGAAAGCGACCGTCTCGGTGATCGGCCCGGTGATGTCGGCCTTGGCGATGAAGGCGTTATAGTTGCCATAGGTCAATTCGGCCGATCCGCCGAACTTGAAGGCGGGCTCGGCGGTCACGACGCTGATAATACCAGCCGATGCGTTCTTGCCGAACAGGGTGGACTGGGGGCCACGAAGCACTTCGACGCGCTTCAGGTTGGGCAGATCGGCGATGGCCGCTGCCGAACGCGAGCGATAGACGCCGTCAATGAACACGCCGACCGAAGGCTCGATACCGGCATTGTTCGCGCCGTTGCCGAAGCCGCGGATGATGAAGTTGGTGTTGGCCGACGACTGGAGCTGCGACACGCGCAGCGACGGCACGACGGTCTGAAGATCGATGAGATCGCGGATCTGCGCGTCCTGGATCGTCTTGCCCGAGGTCACCGAAACGGCGATCGGCGTATCGAGCAGCGTGGTTTCGCGCTTGCTGGCGGTGACGACGATATCGCTATCGACGGTCTCTTCGGCTTCCTGCGCTGCTTCTGGTGCAGCGGTTTGAGCGAAGGCAGGCGTCGTGCAGAACATCACAAGCGCGGATGCTGCAAGCAGTTCAAATTTCTTCATCGTAAAATTCCCCTCCCGGACCGCGTTCGCTCGACGTCGATTGTTGCGGTGTATGGCTATACCGTCCTCAAAATAGCGGCCATCAAATCATGCCGTCAATCGATTATGCGCGGAAAACTGCGCACTTGCGTCAATGTTGCCCAAATGAGACAGTTTCAAAATCGAACTGGTTTGGCGGCGAACCGCGGTTGACGTAGCGTCTTTTTCGAATCGGTCGACATGGAGGATGAATGATTGACGATGTTGGCGCGGCGGAGATGAACAAAAATGGTACTCCGCCCGCGAAAATAGCTGTGCCAGAAGACGTTGCCGAAGCGGTGCGGACGCTGATCCGCTGGGCGGGGGACAATCCCGAACGGGAAGGGCTGATCGATACACCGCAGCGGGTCGCGCGGGCATGGAAGGAATACTGCGCCGGATATGATGATGATCCGGCCTATCATTTGTCACGGATCTTCGAAGAAGTCGGCGGGTATGACGAGATTGTACTGTTGAGGGACATTCCGTTCCAGTCGCATTGCGAACATCACATGGCACCGATCATTGGCAAGGCACACATCGCTTATCTGCCCAGCAATTGGGTGGTTGGCATTTCAAAGCTTGCCCGCGTCCTTCATACATATGCGCGCCGGTTGCAGGTGCAGGAACGACTGACCGCCGAAGTCGCGAATTGCATCTGGGATAACTTGAAGCCGCACGGCGTGGCCGTGGTCATTGAAGCGAGCCATGCCTGCATGACGGCACGGGGCGTCCGCACACCGGGTGTTACGATGACCACCAGCCGCATGATGGGTGTATTCCGCGACGATGACCGCAGCCGTAAGGAAGTGCTCGCGCTGATGGGCGTGTGATCGCCACAGCCATGTCGGCCGATCAGGACGCGGGAAGGAATCAGTCGTGGCGATGAGGGAAGGATGCGTCATCGTCACGGGTGGTGCCAAACGAATGGGGGCGGCAATCACGCGCCGTCTCGTTCGCGGTGGCGTGCGCGTCATTATGCATCACCGCCAATCGCACAATGAGGCTGATGCACTGGCTGCAGACCTTGGGCCCCAGGTTGTGGCAATCGAATGCGACCTTGCGGCACCGGGCGCTGCGGAGACGCTGATCGCCCAGGGCAGGGCGGCCTTTGGCTTGCCGGTATCAGGCATTGTGAACAACGCCTCACTGTTCGCTTATGATGCCCCACCGATCGCCGATGGCGCTGAAATCGACCGGCACATGGCCGTCAACCTGACCGCGCCGGTGGTACTGGCCTGTGCCATGGCAGCGCAGCCGGACCTGAAGCTAGGGGCGGTAGTCAACCTGCTCGACCAAAAGCTTGCCAACCTCAACCCTGACTTTTTTTCCTACACCTGCAGCAAGGTCGCCCTCGCAGGCGCGACGACGATGCTCGCCCAGGCCTTCAAGGGCAGGATTGCCGTCAACGCCGTCGCGCCAGGGCTCACCTTGCCCAGTCTCGACCAGACCGAGGCGGAGTTCGCCGCAGTTGCGTCCGCCAACGCGCTCCAGCGCCCCGTTGGTGCTGATCAGGTGGCGGATGCGGTGGCGTTTCTGCTGAACGCGCAGGGAATTACCGGCCAGACGATCTATGTCGATTGTGGGCAGCGCTTCATTCGGCTCGATCATGATGTAATGTTTTCCACCAGAAGGGCCGTTCATGGCTGAATTTACAACGATTCTCGATGGCCTGTCGCTGCCGATGCGGATCGGCATCCATCCACACGAACTGGCTGCCCCTCAGCGTGTGACGATTTCGGTCTGGCTGCATTGCCGGTATAATGATGCGCCGCTGCCCGATGAAATCGACGCTGTCGTCGATTATGACTTTTTGCGGCGAGAAATCCTGGCGCTGGCGGCAAGCCGCCACTTCAATCTGCAGGAAACGGTGTGTGATGCGATCGCTGCCATCGCGCTGGCCGATCCGCGTGTGCAGCGGGTGAGGGTGCGGTCCACCAAACCCGATATCTATCCCGATGCCGCCGTAGGATGCGAGATCGAGCGGCATCGCCCGCTGGATTAACGCTTGCCGGGGGTGACGACCTGGGGGCTGAAATAGCGCGACAGGAATGTCGCGAGTAAGGCGTCGGTGTCCGTCACGCTAGGTCGAGGCCAGTCGGCCGGTGGTTGATGACGAAACCAGGTATATTGTCGCTTGGCATATCGCCGCGTTGCCAGTTGCGCCATTGCGAGCGCGGTCGCACGGTCGTGCGTGCCGTCCAGCCAGCCAGCCACCTCGCGCACGCCGATTGCGCGCAGCACTGGGGCATTGTCAGGCACACCCGGTTGGGCAAGCAGCGCGGCTACCTCCGCATCAGCGCCGGCATCGAACATCGACGCAAGCCGTGCATCGCACCGCGCGATCAGCCAGTCTCGATCTGGCAACAAGATCAATGGCATCAGGTCGATCCGCGAACCGATCCCGCCGATGCGCACCGCTTGCCAGTGGGCGAGCGTGTGACCGCTCGATTGGACCACCTCGAGCGCTCTGGCGACGCGCGTCGTGTCGGCCGCGGCAAGTCGGGCAGCTGCTTCGGGGTCAAATTGTTGCAATCGCGCATGCGCCTCTGCAACTGGCAACGCGCGAACGGCCGACCGCACTGCCGGATCGATCTCTGGCACAGGCGCGATTCCATCGAGCAGGGTGCGGAGATAAAGCCCTGTTCCGCCGACCAGAACCGGCAATCGCCCTTCGGCCTGAGCGGCGTCGATCTCTGCCGTCGCTTCATTGGCCCATCGTACCGCGGAATAGACTTCGCGCGCTCCGACATGCCCGAACAATCGGTGGGGCACGCGGGCTTCGTCACCCGCACTCGGCCGCGCGGATAGCAGCCTGAGATCGGCATAGACCTGCGCTGAATCGGCATTGATCACGGTGCCGCCCAGTGCCTCCGCAATCGCGATTGCCAAAGCAGACTTGCCGCTGGCGGTCGGCCCTGCGATGAGCGCGACGCGCGGGCGTGAAGGCAGCGCCGAAGGGGATGTCGCCATGTTCATTGCAACGCTGATAGCAGCAGGCGCGCTTGATGCAGGCCAAATTTCCGAAGGCCTTGATCGGCTGAATGATGCTGGGTGCGCCGCCGTTGGATCGGGATGGATCGAGCAGGGTCGCGCGGCTGACCTGATGTTCGGCCAGTCACCCGATGTCGCGCGCACCGCGCTGGATGGGGTGTTCGACCGGGTCGACATCGTTGTGCAGAGCATGATGGCTCGGCCGAAATCGCTGCTGATCGCCGATATGGATTCGACGATGATCACGGTGGAATGCATCGATGAACTGGCCGATTTTGCGGGCATCAAACCTCAGATCGCCGCTGTGACCGAGGCCGCGATGCGCGGCGAGCTCGATTTCGCAGAAGCGCTCGATGCGCGCGTGGCACTGCTGGCGGGTCTGGACGAGGGCGCGATCGATCAGTGCCTGGCTGAGCGTGTGACAATCATGCCTGGTGCTATCCCATTGGTCCGCACTATGCGGGCGCGTGGCGGCACCGCAATTCTGGTGTCGGGTGGATTTACGCGATTTGCCGATCCTGTGGGGAAAGCGATTGGCTTTGACCGGGTGATCGCCAATCGGCTGGGGATTGCCGAGGGCAAACTGAATGGCACCGTTGCGCGGCCGATTGTCGATTCAGCAACGAAGGAAACCACGCTACTGGCCGCGATCGATGAGCTATCGATCCCACCCGAAGCGACGATGGCGGTGGGCGACGGCGCCAATGATCTGGCGATGATCCGACGAGCAGGCCTAGGCTACGCCTATCACGCCAAGCCGGTCGTTGCCGCAGCAGCGGCCGTCAGGATCGACCATAATGATCTGACCGCGCTGCTTTTCGCGCAAGGCATCGCGGCGAGCGACTGGGTGATGGACTAGGGCGCGATCGGCACGCAGGGGGTGCCTGGCATCTTGCTGGCGACCGCCCGGCACAACTGCGCCGCGTCCTCGCGGGAGGCGAGTGGACCGGCCTGCAGTTTGGTCAACGTGCCGGCGCGGGCATAGACGGGCTTGACGCCGCCCATGCCGCCGACCTTCTGCTGAAGCTGCTGCCAAAGGCCACGCGCATTGCCCTCGTCGCGGAATGCCCCGAATTGAACGCGCCAACCCTTGCCCGCAACCTCGCGGGCAACGGGCACTGGTGCCGGGTTGGGGGTAACGCTTGGTGTTGCGACCTTCGTTGTCGGCGTCTTCGGTGGCTTCGGCGTTGTTCGCACCGGTACCGTGTCCGTTGACAGCGCAGGCCTTGCCGGACCGCCTTCTGCATAGCTTGAAGCTGGCAATTCGGTGCCACGCATCCCGCTCGATCCCTGCCCAGCGAGTTCGGGCTGATAACTCGGCCGATCGGCCGCAGCCTCATATTGGCGGGCGAGCACAATGCCCTGCTGGCGCGTGTCGGCGGGGATATACTGATCCATCTGCCCGAGCGTTTGCCCACCCTGGGGCAACCCCGATGCGGCGGAACGGCTGACCAGTGCATAAGCGCGCACCCAATCCTTCTTCACCGCATCGCCGTTGAACAGCATTGTGCCGAGCACAAGCTGTGCACGCGGTTCGCCCCGTGCTGACGAACGTTCGAGCCAGCGAACCGCTTCGTCGCGCTTGCCGTTCTGGAAAAGCGTCAGCCCATAGGCATCCTCGGCCTGTAAATGCCCCTGGAGCGCTGCCTTGCGATACCATTCCTCGGCGAGCCCAAGGTCGACTGGTACGCCGCGCCCGAGTTTATAGGCCTGACCAAGGTTGAACTGCGCATCGGCGTCACCGGCAATCGCTACTGGACGCCAGTTTTCAACGGCCTTTTTATACTCGCCGCGGCTCCATGCATCGACCCCGGCTTTCACATCGGCGAGCGCCGGTGCGCTTGCTGCCAGCAGCGCCATACCAGCGGTGGCAATTGCCCATGTCCTGATCATCGCTTGTCGCTTGATCATCTGTTCGTCCCCAAAACCCGACCCATTGCTGTAATAATGCCGTTTAGGCGGCGAATGGGTAATAAATGGTTAGCCATATGTCTCGCAGGACCCATTTCGGGGCATTTGCCCGTCCGGCGATACAGGCCGACTATCGTTTGGAACGCCACCGAACCAACCGCGCGGATGTTAACCACTTCTTATCACTCCACATGGCATTTCCCGGCTTGAAACAGGTAAGACCGGGGAAATAATGCGCGTTCTCGCGATGGCTTCTCAAAAAGGTGGGTCGGGCAAGACAACATTGTCCGGGCATCTCGCCGTGCAGGCGCAGCGCTCCGGCGGTGGTCCGGTGGTGCTGATCGATATCGATCCGCAAGGATCGCTGTCTGATTGGTGGAACGAGCGCGAAAGCGAATTTCCCGCCTTTGCCCAAACCACCGTTGCCCGGCTTGCCGCTGATCTCGAAGTGCTCCGCCAGCAGGGGTTCCGGCTGGCGATGATCGATACGCCGCCTGCGATCACGATGGCCATCCAGAGCGTGATTGCGGTTGCAGAACTGATCGTCATCCCCACGCGCCCCAGTCCGCATGATTTGCGCGCCGTGGGCGCAACGGTCGATCTGTGCGACCGTGCTGGCAAGCCGTTGATCTTCGTCGTCAACGGCGCGACCCCAAAGGCAAAGATTACCAGCGAAGCTGCCGTCGCGTTGTCGCAACACGGCACCGTTGCGCCGATCACCATCCACCACCGGACCGATTTCGCCGCATCGATGATCGATGGTCGCACGGTGATGGAAGTCGATCCCAGTGGCCGCTCTGCTGCCGAGATCGAGCAGCTTTGGGGCTATATCGCCGATCGGCTTGAAAAGAATTTCCGGCGCACCGTGTTTAGCGCACCTCAGGCACCCGGCGGGTTCGCACCCAACCGGCAGATGGGCGGCTTTGGCCGTCGCGTCGTAAGCTGAGGTGGCGGATATGTTGGGACAGCCCAAACCATTCGCTTCGCTCTCGTCGGGCTTGCTGGCGCGCAAGGGGCAGGCCAAACCAGCCATGCGCCCCCAGGGCTTTTCGGGCTTTGGTGCCGTTTCGGAAGCGATCGACGATCTCGGCTGGAACGACATGGGGCTGAACGACAGCCAGCCTGGACCAGCGCCTGTCGAGCCATTGCCGCTACCGCCGGTACTTCGCCAGCGTGAAGTGCTTGCCCATGAGATCGAGGCAGCGGGCCCTGACCCTATCCGCGCGGCCCCGGTTTCTGCGCCGGTAAAGACCCCTGCGCCAGTCGAATTGCCGGCCATGCCGATGCCACCCAAACGCACGTCAAAGCGGCGCGGTGGCGGGTCGACGCGGGTGACGGGCGGATCAAAGGCTGCGTTCACGCTGCGGCTTGATGCCGATCGCCATTTACGCCTTCGTCTTGCCAGCGCTTTGCACCGCCAATCGGCGCAGCAATTGGTGACCGAGGCACTGGATAGTTTCTTGAAGACGCTGCCCGAGGTGGAAGCGATGGCCGGTCGGCTGTCGCCTGGGGCAGATGATGACCAGAATGATGGGGGCTGATCTCATGAAGAGCCGTACGATTGCAACATTGGGGCTGTCTGCCCTTATCATCGGCGGTGCGACCGTCGGCACTGCCTTGACACAGACGAGCATCGCCATTGCCGGCGCGCTCGACGCCAAGGCGCTGAAACAGGCAGCAGCTGATGCTGCCAAGGCCCAGAAGGCGCTGGCCAAGGGCAAGATCGTCCAGGCGATCGCCTTTGCCGAAAGCGCGGTGCATTTCAGCCCGCAGGACGCCAGTTACCGTGCGCTGCTTGGCAGCGCCTATCTGCGCGCCGGGCGGTTCGCTTCGGCTCGTGATGCGTTCAGCGATTCGGTTGCACTTTCACCTGCAGACGCACCCACCGCTTTGAATCTGGCGCTCGCGCAGACCGCGACGGGCGACTGGGCGTCGGCGCGCAAGACGCTTGAAGACAATGCAGCGTTGATCCCGGTTGCCGATCGTGGACTGGCGCTGGCGCTGGCGGGCGATCCGGCCACTGCTGTCGAATTGCTCACCGAGGCCGCACGTGGCCCGAGCACTGACGCCAAGACCCGCCAGAACCTGGCGCTCGCATTGGCGCTCGCGGGTCGCTGGCCCGAAGCGCGTAGTGTTGCCGCGCTTGACGTGACGCCGGGTGAGATCGATCAGCGGATGCTCGAATGGGCATCCTTTGCGCATCCCAAGGCCGCGTCGGATCAAGTCGCGAGCCTGATTGGCGTTCGGGCAGTCGAAGACCAGGGCCAGCCAGTAGCGCTTGCCCTGAACGCACAGGTTTCGCCGCAGCCGCAGGTCGCCGATGCGATCGACGCCTATATGCCCGGCAAGCCCGGCGAACCAGTCGCTGCGCCGGTCGAGGTTGCCTCAGCCGCTGCAGTCGTGCCCGCGCCTGAACCCGTCGCCGTTTCGGCCGTCGAAGGATCGCCGCGCCCATCGATTGTGTTCGGTGAACGCCGTCCTGTGGTTCAGGCACTGCCCGCCAATTACAGCCCGGCGAAGACGATCGTCGCACGCCGGGTGGCAGCGATGCCCGCTGTGGTGCCCGCACGCGCCGTGGATCGTCCGGAGTCAGCCGTACCAACCTCGGCACCGGCTAAGGGCGGCTTTTTTGTCCAGCTCGGCGCCTATGCCAATGCCGCCGTGGCGCGCGATGGCTGGATGAAAGCGACTCGTCGCTATCCGGCCTTGGCGGGTCATCAGCCATCGGGCGTTGCGGTTCGAACGGCTGCCGGGCAGTTCTATCGCTTGTCGGTAGGTGGCTTTGCTCGCGGTGATGCGGTCACGATGTGCTCGGCTTACCGGGCTCAGGGTGGTACGTGTTTCGTCCGCACGGGCGCTGGCGATCAGGTCGCGCGTTGGGTGCAGGCTCCACGCCAGCTCGCGTCGCGCTGATCTACGTCAGGCGGTTGCCACCCTTGAAGAGCATCACTGGCTTGCCCTGAACGGGCAGGCCGTCAAACGGCGTGTTCCCGGCACGACCGATCAACGTGTCGGTGGTTATCTGCCAGGGTTTATCGGCATCGACCACGACGAGATCGGCCGGCATCCCTGGCGCGATTGACCCTGCCTTGATGCCAAGCAGCTGTGCGGGATTGGTGGCGAGCAAGGCAAATAGCCGCTCGATCGTCAGTCGCTCGTCACGCACGAGCCCAAGGCCGAGCGCGAGCAAGGTTTCCGCGCCCGCCATCCCCGGCGCCGAGTCGGCGAAGGGTAGACGCTTTTCTTCCGGCCCGCGCGGATCATGCCCCGACGCGAGTACGTCGATCGTGCCGTCGCTCAGCGCCGCCAGCGCGGCTTGGCGATCCGATTCGTCACGCAGGGCAGGGGACAGATGCGCGAAACTGCGAAAGTCGCTCATCGCGATATCGGAGAGCAGCAAATGCGCCGGCGTGATCCCGCACGTCACCCGCACCCCTCGTGCCTTCGCGGCCCGCACCAGCGCGAAGCCCGCTGCTGTCGTCACCTGACGAAAATGGATCGCGGCGCCTGTTTCCTCGGCGAGCATCAGATCGCGCGCGATCGCCAGCGCTTCGGCAATGGCAGGTGCGGCGGGCAGGCCGAGCCGGGTTGCGGTTTCGCCCTCGGTCGCGACGGCGCCCGCGGCGAGCCCGCCATCTTCGGCATGGGCGATCACTGTCAGCCCGAGATCACCCGCATAGCGCAGCACTTTGCGCATCACGCCTGCATCGCTGATCCAGCCCCGCCCGGTGCCGATCGCGCGGGCGCCTGCATCACGGTTGATCGCCATTTCGGCAATGTCGCGGCCAGCCAGACCGCGGGTTGCCGCAGCGATCGGGTGGATCCATAGATCCGGTCGCCCGATCAGCGCTGAACGCTGGACAATGCCGGGATCATCGAGAACCGGTGACTGATCGGGCATCAGGCCGATCCGTACGATGCCGCCGGCATGGCACGCGGCCACATCAACCGCAAAAACACCAAGATCGATGATCGCCGGCGCGAGGAGTTTGCCGCCCAGGTCATGCGTCTCGACATCGGCGGGCAGATCGACAGTGCCGATCGCGGCGATCACGCCGTCCCGCACCAGCAGCACGCCGGGGCGCACTTCGCCGGGAAGGACGAGCCGGGCATTGGTGAAGGCGAGCATCGTCATGCCCAACCTTCCACACCGCGCGCGCGCCGGGTTAGCACGTCGAGACACGCCATTCGCACCGCCACACCCATTTCGACCTGTTCGGTAATCGCCGACCGTTCGGGGTGATCGGCCACAGTGGAGCTGATCTCAACCCCGCGGTTCATCGGACCCGGGTGCATCACGAGCGCATCGGGTTTGGCGCGCCGAAGCCTCTCGCTGTTGAGCCCATAGCGCAGATGAAATTCCCGGGTGGAGGGGATGAAGCCGCCGTCCATCCGTTCGTTCTGAAGCCGCAGCATCATCACGACGTCGGCACCTTCAAGCGCAGCGTCGAAGTCGGTGAATGGCGTCACCCCCATACGCTCGATCGCTTTAGGCATTAAGGTGGAGGGAGCAACCACGCGCACTTCGGCGGCGAGCGCGGTAAACGCCAGAATGTTCGATCGCGCTACCCGGCTATGCATCAAATCACCGCAGATCACCACGCGCTGCCCTGCAATCGATCCCCGCCGCCGCCGGATCGTCAGCGCATCGAGCAGGGCCTGGGTCGGGTGCTCATGCCAGCCATCGCCCGCGTTCAGCACAGGACAATCGACCTTGCTGGCGATCAGCTTTACCGCGCCCGAACTCTGGTGACGGATGACCAGCATGTCGGCACGCATCGCGTTGAGCGTGACCGCTGTATCGATTAGGGTCTCCCCCTTTTTCACGCTGGATTGCGCGGCGTGCATGTTGACGACATCGGCACCCATGCGTTTGCCGGCGATTTCGAACGACAGGAGCGTGCGCGTGCTGTTCTCGAAAAAGGCGTTGATCAGCGTTAGCCCTTCGAGCCGCTTTTCGCTTTTGGCGCGGCTGCGGTTCACCTCGATCCACTGTTCCGCCTCGTCGAGCAGGAACGTGATCTCGTGCGGCTGAAGCCCGTCAATGCCGGTTAGGTCGCGGTGCGGGAACACCGCGCGACCCGGAATAAGCGTCGCGGGACGATGATCGGACGTTTGCATTAAAGCAATCGCGTAGCTGCGCCGTGGAGCACGTGCAAGCAGCGTCTTAGCTTACCCGGAACCGACCGCCACCATATACTGCGGACAATCAGGCGGGATTGAATTCGCCATTGTCGTCCATCACGTGCAGGACACCATCGGCGATCGCGAAATAGGCGCCGCGAATCTTCAACCGACCATCGGCCTCGCGTGGGGTAATGAACGGGAAAGTCCGCAGATTGGCGATGCTGACGCGCACCGCTTCCAGCTCCATCGCGTGCACGGCTTCCGGGCCATCGCCAAATTCGGCGATAATCCGTTCCCGCGCATCATCGAGCAAGTCGACCCAGTGCGCGATGAACCCGCCTTCGCCAGGTTCTCGGCCCTCAAATGCCTTCGACAGCGCAGCCCTCGCACCGCCACAGGCACCGTGACCCATCACGACGATCTCGTTCACCTCAAGCTGCGTCACCGCGAACTCCAGCGCAGCGGAAACACCGTGGCGCGAGCCATCGGTTTCGAATGGCGGCACCAGATTGGCGACGTTGCGGACGACGAAGATCTCGCCCGGCGACGTGTCAAAAATCTGCGACGGATCGACTCGGCTGTCAGAACAGGAAATGACCATGACGCCAGGGCTTTGCCCTTCGTTCAGCTGCGCCCAGCGATCGCGTTCGCGTTGCCAGTCATTGTCGCGGAAACGGTGATAACCGTCGATGAGATTGTCTAGGTTTGGCATAGGCTTATTTTATCGCCAACCCGTGGGGCTGGCAACCCGTGTCAAGCGTCGCTATGTCATCGCCATGAACGAGATGTCATCGCTCGCCCCGAAACCTACGGGGCCGGAACGCCAACGCAAGCCCGACTGGATCAGGGTAAAGGCACCGACCAGCACCGGCTTTGCCGAAACCAAGGCGATGATGCGCCGCCTGAACCTGAACACGGTGTGCGAAGAAGCGGCGTGCCCCAATATCGGCGAATGCTGGACCAAGAAGCATGCCACGGTGATGATCCTGGGCGACACGTGCACTCGGGCGTGCGCCTTTTGCAATGTGAAGACGGGCATGCCGCGTGCTGTCGACGCACTGGAACCGCAGCACACGGCCGATGCTGCCGCCGAGCTGGGGCTTGAGCATATCGTCATCACGTCGGTCGATCGCGACGACCTGCCCGATGGCGGGGCAAGCCAGTTCGTCAAGGTGATCCAGGCGCTGCGCCGGACAACGCCGAACACGACAATCGAGATTCTGACGCCCGATTTCCGAAACAAGGCGCAGGCCGCGATCGAATCGATCGTCGAAGCGGGGCCGGATGTCTATAATCACAACCTCGAAACCGTGCCGCGCCTGTATCCCACGATCCGGCCAGGTGCGCGCTATTATGCCTCGCTGCGGCTACTCGAAAGTGTGAAGCGCCATGATCCATCGATCTTCACCAAATCGGGCGTGATGCTCGGACTGGGGGAGGAGCGACTGGAAGTGCATCAGGTGATGGACGATATGCGCTCCGCCGATATCGATTTCCTGACGATGGGGCAGTATCTGCAGCCCACCCCGCGGCACGCCAAAGTGATCGATTTCGTGGCACCGGCAGGTTTCGACGCCTTTGCGGCAATTGCGCGCGCCAAAGGTTTTCTGCTGGTTGCCAGTTCGCCGCTGACGCGCTCAAGCTACCATGCCGGGGATGATTTCGCCCGGTTGCGGGCAGCGCGCGAGGCGCAGCTCGCCCGCGCCTGATGCCGCGCCATACCGAAACGCGGCG
>CAZWAL010000043.1:7408-15643 GCA_964631905.1 uncultured Stakelama sp. | reverse complement strand
CTTCTTCCTCCAGCGCATCGCGGATCATGCCGATGCGCCCGTCCATCATGTCGCTGGGCGCGATGATATCCGCGCCAGCCGCAGCCTGATTGAGCGCCTGGGCGACCAGCACTTCGGCGGTCTCATCATTCATCACATAACCCTGGCTGTCGACCAGCCCATCATGGCCGTGGACCGTATAGGGATCGAGCGCGACATCGGTCAGCACACCGATATCGGGAACGGCGTCCTTGATCGCCCCAATCGCCCGGCACATCAGATTATCGGGGTTCAGCGCCTCACGCCCATCCTCGGTGCGCAGTGCGCGAGGCGTGTTGGGGAACAACGCGACGCATGTGATGCCCGCGTCTCGCGCTTCCTTCGCCCGCGCCACAATCCCGTCGACCGACCAGCGCGATACGCCCGGCAGGCTCGCAATCGGCTCTTCCACGGCCTCACCATCGGTGATGAACAGCGGCCAGATAAGGTCGGCCGGGGTCAAGATCGTCTCGGCATGAAGCCGCCTGCTCCACGGCGTCGAACGGGTACGGCGAAGGCGAAGCGCGGGGTAGGATGAAGTCATGCGGCAGGTTTTGAGGGATCACGCCCCGAGGGGCAAGGGGGTTTCAGCCCGCCGGATGCAATGCCCCTGCCGGATCGGCAACGGTTTGCGCAGGTGGCGATGCCTGTTCGGGGTGCGGTCGCGCTGCGGGCACTTGCAGCGATTCCTTGCGCCAGCTGCCATAGCGATAAAATAACCCTGCAAGCACAACGGTTGCGACCGACCCGACCGGGAATGACCACCACAGCGCATCGACGCCCAGCGCGGGCCGAGTAAGCACCGCGAAGCCGATGCGGATTGGAAACATCGCCACCAATAAAATGAGCAATGGCCCCAAAACCGCACCGTTCGCGCGCACCACGCCGAAGAACACCATCGTCATGCCAAACAGCACGAACCCCCAGGTGGCGATAAGCTGAATATGCCGCGCGATCGGCAGCGCGGGGCTTTGCCCGCCCAGAAACAGCGCCATGACCTCACGATCGAAGATCAGCAACAACACCACCATCGCGCCCGTAATCGCCAGGTTGATCACCAGCCCCGATCCGGTGATGCGCTCCACCCGGTCCCACCGGCCAGCGCCGATATTCTGTGCGGCCATCGCGCTGACCGCTGCACCGATCGCCATCGCCGGCATCTGGACATAGGCCCAAAGCTGCAGCGTTACGCCGAACGCTGCACTGGTATCCACGCCCTCACGGTTCACGAAACCCATCATCGTCAGCCCGGCGACCGCGATCACGATCATCTGCGCGCCGATCGGCACACCCTTGGTGACGATAACCCGGACTGTTTCCCGACTGGGAAACAGATAGCTAAGCTCCGGCCCGCGCAACCGCAGCGTCAGGTCTTTCCAATAGATGTAGCCGATCAGCGCGCCAAGCGCCGCGATGTTTGCCACCAGTGACGCGGTTGCCGATCCCGCAATACCCATGCGCGGGATTGGCCCCAGGCCCAGAATGAACAACGGGTTGAGCCCGGCATCAAGCGCCGAGGCAAGCAGCCCGAACCAGAGCGGCGTCATCGCATCGCCGGTGCCGCGCAGGCCCATCGTGATCAGCACCAGCATCATCGAAAAGGGCAGCGACAGGAAGATGATCCGCAAATAGGTGAGCGCGAGCGGGAAGGCATCGCCGGGCGTCGCCAGCCAGCCGAGGATTTGCGGCGCAAGGATCCAGCCAAGGGCGGCGACGACGATCGCCGATCCGAACACCAGCCCAACCGCGGAGCCGAACGCACGGCGCGCACCATCAATATCGCGCCTGCCATAGCTTTGCCCGACCAGAATCGTCGCGGCCATGCCGAAGCCGAACACGGCGGCAAACAGCAGGAACATGATGTTGTTGGCGTTCGAGGTTGCCGCGAGTGCCCCCTCCCCCAGAAACCGCCCTACCCAGATCGCGTTGATCGACCCGTTGAGCGATTGCAGGATGTTGGTGGCAAGCGTCGGCAGCGCGAAGAGAAGCAACGTCTTGCCGATTGGGCCGGTCGTCAGGTCCTGCTGACCGGGGCGGCCGCGCGGGGGATCAGCCATAGGCCGTCACCTCAACCCGCATGCCGTCCGGATCCTTGAAGAAAGTTGCAATGCTGTCGCCAAAAAGCTGCTTGTCGGGCACGTCAAAGCCAGCCGCCGCCATCGCCGTCCTAACCGCATCGAGAGCTTGTTCATCGGGTGCGGTGAACCCCAGATGGTTGAGGCCCGGCCCACGCCGTTCATAAGATCGGGTGCCCGGCTCCGCCTGCATCAAATCGATCGCGAACCCGTCATCGCTCAGCCAGACATGGTCGCGGGTCTTTTCAAAGCCGATCGCAGCCAGCATCGCACTGTACCAGGGCAGGCTGGCGGGCAGATCGCGCACCATGACGACGATATGGTCGAGTTTCATGAGCTACCCCAGCCGCGCGAGCGCAGCGGACAGCCGCTGAGCTTCAGCCGATTTATCGGCATGGTCGGCACGGGCCTTCTCGATCGCCTCGGGCTTGGCGCGTTCGACGAAGCTCGGGTTGTTGAGGCGCGCGGCGAGGGAATCGCGTTCCTTCTCGGCGGCGGCAATGCCTTTGGTCAGGCGGGCGCGTTCTGCGTCGAGGTCGATCACGCCTTCGAGGGGCAGGACGAAGGTTGCCTCATCGACGACGATCTGCGCCGCGCCGCCTGTTGGTGCTTCGCCAACGCAGACATCGACCCGCGCCAGCCGCGCCAGCGCTGCCGCTTGATGATCGAGCCGCGCGAGCGTCGCGCTGGATCCATCGCGGATATGCATCGCCATCCGCACACCAGGTGCGATGGCGAGTTCGTTACGCGCGCCACGAACCTCAGTTACAAGCTTGATTAGCCAATCGACTTCCTTGCTAGCATCGACGTCGACCACGCTTGCATCTGCCACCGGCCACTTGGCGACGATCAGCTCGTACTCGCGGTCACCCATTTTCGACCACAGCTCTTCGGTGATGAAGGGCATGAAGGGGTGGAGCAGCACGAGGATCTGATCGAGCACCCAGCCCGCGACGGCACGCGTTTCGTCAGCCTCGGGGCCGGTCGCGGGGGCGTCCATCTGGCCCAGGACGGGTTTGATCAGCTCAAGATACCAGTCGCAAAACTGGCTCCAGCCGAACTGGTAGATCGCGTTCGCCGCGCCATCGAAGCGCAGGTCCGTCAGCGCTGCGTCGACTGCCTGCACGGTGCGGATCGTCTCGCCGATGATCCATTTATTGACCGCGAGCGTGGCGGCAGGCGGCGTGATCGAGGTGCTCGCGACGATGCCATTGCCCTGCGCGAACCGCGCGGCGTTCCACAGCTTGGTGGCGAAGTTGCGGTAACCCTCGACCCGCTTCTCATCCATCTTGATGTCGCGGCCCTGGCTTTCCATCGCCGCCATGAAGAAGCGCAAAGCATCCGCGCCGTACTTGTCGATCAGGCCAAGCGGATCGACGGTGTTGCCCTTCGACTTGGACATTTTTGCACCATCCGCCGCGCGGACGAGACCGTGCAGGTAGAGCTTGCGAAACGGCACATCGCCCATGAAATGCATCCCCTGCATCATCATCCGCGCATCCCAGAAGAACAGGATGTCGAAGCCGGAAATGAGGACATCATTGGGGTAGCGACCGTTTAGCGCCGGATCGGCGTCATCGGGCCAGCCCATCGTGGCGAACGGCCAGAGCGCGGACGAGAACCAGGTGTCGAGGACGTCGCTGTCCTGGGTCAGCTTGATGCCTGATCCCGCCAATGCCTCCGCACCGGCCTCATCCTCGGCCACAAAAATTCGACCGTCTTCGGCGAACCAGGCCGGTATCCGGTGCCCCCACCACAGCTGCCGTGAGACGCACCAGGGCTGGATATTCTCCATCCAATTAAAGAAGGTCTTCTCCCAGCTCTTGGGTACGATATCGATCGCGCCGGAGCGGACCGCCTCGATTGGCGCCTTCGCCAGCGTCGCCGCGTCGACATACCATTGGTCGGTCAGCCAGGGTTCGATCACGACATTCGAGCGATCGCCGAACGGCGTCTGGATCGTACGGGGTTCAGCGTCGTGCTCGGCGCCTTCCCCATCTTTATTTGGGTCGATGTGCGGGACAAGGCAGCCAAGCGCCTTCATGCGCTCAACGACCAGTTCGCGCGCGCCGGGGGTGCCGTCCTTCTTGAAGCGATGCAGGCCAACAAATTCGGCAGGCACCAGCCCATCCGCCGTCTGCACCACATTCGCCTTGGCATCGAGCATGTTGAGCATGTCGGCGGGCTTGAACCCCGCGCGCTTGCCGACCTCGAAGTCATTGAAATCATGCCCCGGGGTGATCTTCACCGCGCCCGAGCCGAGTTCCGGATCAGCATGATCGTCAGCGATGATGGGAATACGCCGCCCGGTGATCGGCTGATCGACGAATTTGCCGATGACGGATTGATACCGCGGATCGGCGGCATTTACCGCGACCGCCATGTCGGCCAGCATCGTTTCGGGTCGCGTCGTAGCAACGACGATGTGATCGCGGCCGTCGTCCAGCGTCACGCCGTCGGCGAGAGGATAGCGGAAATGCCAGAAGCCGCCCTTCACTTCGATCGTCTCGACCTCAAGATCGCTGATCGCGGTGCCGAGGCCCGGGTCCCAGTTCACCAGACGTTTATCGCGGTAGAGCAGACCCTGGTTATAGAGATCAACGAACACCTTGATGACGGCCTTCGAAAAGCCCTCGTCCATCGTGAAGCGTTCGTTCGCCCAATCCATCGAACAGCCGAGGCGGCGCAGCTGGCGGGTGATCTCGCCGCCACTTTCGGCCTTCCATTCCCACACCTTGGCAACAAACTCGTCGCGCGAGAAATCAGTGCGCTTCTGCTGCTTCAGCGCCATCTGACGCTCGACCACCATTTGCGTGGCGATGCCGGCGTGATCGGTGCCGACCACCCACAGCGCGTCCTTGCCCTGCAGCCGTGCGTGCCGCGTCAGGATATCCTGCAGCGTGTTATCAAGCGCATGACCGATATGAAGCGAGCCTGTCACGTTGGGCGGCGGGTTGACGATCGTCCACGGCTCGGCACCCGGGCGATCGGGGTGGAACAGGCCGTTCGCCTCCCAATGCGCGTACCAGCGCTGCTCGATGTCGGCGGGGTCGAATGTCTTGGGTAGTTCGCTCATGCCCTGCCCTTAACCGGCAGTTCCGGCCTTCGCTACTGTTATGCTGCGCTGCGACAGCGCAGTTTGGCTACCTGCCTTGGGTGATCCGGGCAATTTCGCGCGCGACCATGTCCTCGACCATGCCGGGCAGTTTGGCATCGAGCCATTCGCGCAGCATCGGGCGGAGCATTTCGCGGACCATGCCTTCCAGCGTCTCAGCGGCCGGCGTCTCGGCTGCGGGGGTAGCGGCTGGCTTCACGATCATGCGTGACAAAGTATCAAGCGCACCGCGGCTGGCTTGTGCGGCAGTTTCCGACAAAATGGCGTCGCTGGCCTTTGCGGCTGACGCCGCTTCGGGCACATCATCCTCGCCCTCGGCATCGTCGAACACCGGGTTGCTGAGTTCGAGAACATCGCGCGGATCAGGCGCAGAACGGCGCAGTGGTGCAGGTGGCGGCGTCACCGCGGCAGGTGTTGCACGGGGCGCACGGCGACCGCGCGTAACGGCCGTACCATCACCTTCTTCGGCAATGATCCGTTTGATCGAGGAAAGAATGTCCTCCATCGACGGTTCCACGCTCATGTCGCCCATCGCTTTGCCCCGCCGTCAGATCGCCGCGTCAACGATCCTTGCGCGGCACATTTGCGGGATTTCCGGCACCTCTGTCAACCGGCGGCGATACCGCCGGATCAATTGGGCGCACCACTGTCGCGTTCTGCGCGGGCGTATTGACGGTTGAGGTCGCAACGGGCGTAGGCGTCGGGTCTTCGTCCCAATCAAGGATCCGGTCGTGCACGCGCTCATAATTGACCGTGGGATCGTAAAGCGGACCGCCTTCAAGACCCAGATCCTTCGCCTCTGCCCGACCCATCGCCGCGATGACGGCAAAGCCGGCCACATATGCATCGCGTCTCGCCGTGACGAGCGTGACCTGTGAATTGAGCAGTTCCTGCTCGGCATTCAGGATTTCGAGGATCGTGCGATTGCCAACGCTGTTTTCCGCGCGCACACCCTCCAGCGCTAGCCCATTGGCGCTGACCGCCGCCTCGGCCGAACGGATCACATCAAGCGCCGCACGGTATGACGCATAGGCTGAACGCGCCTGGGAAACGACCGTGCGTTCGGCCTCGGTCAGCTGTTCGATCGACTGGCTCTGGCGGGCTTGCGCCTGCCGCACCCGGGCTGCGGGTGCCCCCCCCTGATACAGGGGCAGCGACAGGCGCAACCCGAACTGCGCCGTTCGATCAAACTGGGGGGGTGCGGCGTTGTTGCCAAAGCTACCGAGTGTGCCGAGAAAATTTGTGTAGTTGCCCTGGGCAAAGGCATCAACCGTGGGTCGCTTGGTCGCGCGCGCCGTTTTGACGTCATAGCCGCTTGCTTCCAGTGCCTTGCGCGCCGCCAGCAAATTCGGATTTTCAGCCAGCGCAATCTGCACTGCTGCATCTGGATCGGCCGGCAATGCGGGCAATGGTGGGGGGGATTCAAGCTCACCGGGGGGCGACCCGACCAGGCGAATATAGTTTTCCCGGCTGGAGATGAGCCGCGATTGCGCTGTTTCCAACTGGCTTTGTGCCAGCGCCAAACGCGCTTCGGACTGGGCGACATCGGTCCGCGTTAGATCACCGACTTCAAACCTGTCACGCGACGCCTGGAGGTTTACGCCCAGAACACGCAGATTCTGTTCGTTCAATTGGACGACGGCAGAATCGCGCTGCACGTCCATGTACGCGGCAACCACTGCCGTAAACAGATCAGCTTCGGTCCCACGCAAGGTGGCGCGCCCGCTTTCCACACGCACCTTTGCCGCGGCGACACCATTTTTCACGGCACCACCTGAATAAAGCGGGTAGGTAAGACTGGCTTGGGTTTGGCTGACACGCGAAGGCGCTGTGAAAGACGTAATCGGCAGCACGACATTCTCGCTGAACGTGCTTTGTAACTGAACCTGTGGCAAGGCGCTCGCACGCGCCAGGGGTACCGTCTCGTCAGTGGCGCGCAGGTTCGATCGCTGTGCAGCGAGCGTTGGATTGGTATTGTACGCCTTGATCATCGCCTCGCGCAGCGTTTCCGCCATCGCCGGCCCCGATCCGCCAAATGCCAGCGTCGCCAGCGCAGCACCGCCCAGCACCCTTGCCTTGCGGGCTGACATGATCGTCGAACGGCGGGGGAGCGGACGCATGGTGAAACGCTTTCTCAAAAGACGAACTGTTTTGGCGAGGCAAAGCCGGGCAACGCCACGCAATCGACATCGGCGAAATCGACGAGACCGAAGCCACCGGCACTGCGCCGTCCGGCGCAAAGCCGGGTGACACCGCGATCAACGATACCGGTAACCAGTCGGCCGCCGATCGCCAGTTGATCGATCAGCGCCTGCGGCACATCCGCAATCGCGCCGTCGATAACGATCACATCATAGGGCGCCTTCGCCGCATGACCCTGTTCGAGCGGACCGCTGACAATGGTGACGCGATCATCCCCCGCCAGGGCGTGCCTGGCAATCGCAAGCAGCGCGGCATCCGATTCTAGCGCTACCACCGTCGCGGCGAGTTCGGCGATCACCGCCGCCGTATAGCCGCCGGCAGCACCGATCAACAGGACGTTGTCCGTCGTCTGGATCGCGGCTTCATTCAGAAGCCGTCCAGTCGCGATCGGCACATTGGCGGCGCGTCCTGCGCCTAGGGGCAAGGCGGTATCGCGATAGGCGAGACCGGCGACAGTGAGCGGCAAATAAGCCTCGCGCGGTACCCGACCCATGACGGCGACCAATCGCGAATCGCTGACCGCGTTTGTCCGCAACTGGTTCGACACCATCGCCTGGCGCATTGCCGTGAATTGGGCCTGATCTGCTACCGTCATCATGTCGCCCCCCTTGGCACAACTGTTTTAGGTGCGCAATACACCACATGCCCGGACGGCCGGGTATTTGGCGGGCTTGTATAGCGGCACAGCCGCCCCGCCAAGATAGGTTGCATTCTTAAACTGAAAACTTTTCAGCACATCCGCTGTAAACTCTCGCTTGACCCCCAGGAAAAACCGCCGCAAACGCGCCGCCTTGGCCCGATGGCGGAGTGGTGACGCAGAGGACT
>CAZWAL010000043.1:0-7398 GCA_964631905.1 uncultured Stakelama sp. | reverse complement strand
CGGGTTCGATTCCCGGTCGGGCCTCCACCTGCTGCAGCATGTCGCGTTGAATTGCCGATCCGCGATTACGCCGAAATGCGACCGACCGCCGTAGCATCAACGACCGCGTTATGCTGACGAACCGACTCACGCCGCGCACCCTGCGACGCTTCGCGACGATAGGAACTCGGGTCGGCACCATAGCCATCGCGAAACGCCCTGCTGAAATGGCTGCGGCTCGAAAAGCCGATATTCGCCGCGATCACCTTGACGGGCATGTTGGTGGATCGCAGCATTTCCGCGGCATGATGCAGCCGGGTGCGCGCAACGAATTCCATCGGGCTGATCGAAAAAGCGTGCGAAAATTCACGCGCGAAGGCTGATCGGCTCATCCCGGCGATCGATGCAAGCGCCGCCACGCTGTGACGCGCGGCCGGTTTGTCGAGCACCGCCGTTACAGCTTTGCCCAGTCGGGGATCGCGCAATGTGCTGAGCAGACTCGTTTCATGCTCGCTTCGCGCGAAATGGCGGCGCAGCAACAACAGCACGCATGCCTTCATCAAGGCCCCTGCCAGCGCGCGCGACCCCATGCCGGGATTGGCGAGTTCAGCGCTCATCATTTCATAACTGTTGCGCACCACCGGCTGATCGAACAGATTTTCCACAATTGGCTTGCGCACGGTGTCGAGCAATCCAAACGATCCCGAAATATTGGCGGTGATAAGGCCGCATACGAACCGCAGTTCGCCCGGTGTGCCGCCGGTTGCGTCAAACCGCACCATGCCATTGGGAGTCGGCGCGCAATTCTCCTTCGCCACCAATTGATGCCCCGGCGCGCTATCGGCGCCTATCGTCTGCGCCAGATGTGGAGGTACCAGCACGACGCTGCCCGGGCCGCAGGTTATCGGGGCATGGCCGGGGACGGCCAGATACATCGTCCCTTCAAGGACGTAATGGACCTCGATCTCTTCACAAGGCCGAGCCACCAGTTGCAGGCCGCGATTCACCTCGCAAATGGCAAACGCATCGATCGCGACATCGAGCGACATCAACAAACGATCAAGCATCGGTTCGGTCATGCCAGGCCACCTCCTCGTTCGTATGTGCCAGTAACCGTGCCCACCTAGCCACACGTCTTGCCGACGCGAAACAGGGTGCGATTAATTGAGCACGATCACGAGACGATAACGGACGAATGGCGCGTTTTGCAGCAATAACGCAATAAAAACAGCAATTAGAGGATCGTACCGCCACTTTGGGCGCCGCGCGCCATCAAACGACCGATCGCGTCGAACAGTGAATCCATGGCAACGGGCTTGAACAGCACTTCATCGGCGCCGTCGCGCATGCATTGTTCGCGCAGATCAACGGCGGTGTCGGCGGTGATGACAATGACGGGCAGAGCCGCCTTGGCATCGCCCCGCGCGCGGATCTGTTTAATGGCGGTCATGCCGTCCATGCCGGGCATCCGCAAATCCATCAGCACGATGTCGAAATCCTGCTCGTCGATCAGCCGCAACCCGATCTCCGCACTTTCCGCACCCGTCATTACGGCGCCGGCCACGTCGAGCATGTCCTTCACCACGCGCCGATTCATCGAATCGTCCTCAACGAACAGGACGTTCATGGGCGCTGCCCGCAGGTGCCGCGACGGGATGTGGGATGATAAGTCATGTACGGTGCCATATCGCCTCAAGCGGCCTGCGATACAAGGCGCTGTGCATCATCGGAAACGGGTTGTGGAGACGACGCAGGGTATAGGGCGTGGACAAGATCGGCACCACTAATCGGCTTGGTGATGATTTGCGCGATTCCGCTCGCCGTCAATCGGCGGCGCTCGGCATCGTCTGCGGCTTGCCAAAGCAAGGAAACCCGCGCGCCTTTTACAATCGCCGTGGCGGCAATCAGCGTCAGCGACGCATCGACATCGCTTTCGGCTCGTGCTGTTGCATCGTCGATCACCACCTGTGACGGCGCATGCTGGGCAATTTGTCGGACCGCATCATCGATCGACGACGCAAATGCGACATCGCCCGCCTGAGGGGATAGCAGCGCCCGCAGCATACTGCGCGAGATCGGGTTGCGATCGACGATCAACAGCGATGGCCCGCGTTCCCCTGCTCCGTCTGCGGCATCGGCCTTCTCTGCCAGCACCAATGGCAGCGTGACGGCAAAGCGTGATCCTTCACCGGGCATGCTGCTGACCATCACATCGCCGCCCATCGCGCGCGCAAGGTTGCGACAGATCGACAGGCCAAGACCGGTGCCGCCGAATTTCCGAGTCGTCCCGGCGTCAACCTGGCGGAAGGAATCGAAGATGATATCGAGCTTGTCGGCAGGGATGCCGATACCGGTGTCGCTCACTTCGATGCAGAGGCGCTGATCATCGGTAGTCGTCGCCTTCAACGTTACGGTGCCCTGCGCGGTGAACTTCAGTGCGTTTGACAACAGGTTGAACACAATCTGCCGCAGCCGCGCCGGATCGCCTTCGATCATCACTGGGCTGTCACCGAGATCGACGACAAAAGCGATCCCCCGGGCGCGGGCCTGATCCTCCCACAGGCGGGACACTTCACGCAGCGTCGCAGGCAAATCGAGCGGCACTGATTCAAGCGTCAGATTGCCGGTTTCCATCTTGGCGACATCCAGAATGTCATCAACCAGCGCGCGCATCGTTACGCCGGCGCCGTGAACGACCGTCAACCGGTCGCGCGTGGCCGCCCCGAGCCCTTGATCGGCCAGCATCACCTGCGTCATGCCCAGAATACCGTTCAGCGGCGTGCGGATTTCGTGGCTGGTGGTCGCCAGGAATTCGGTTTTGGCGGCAAGCGCCTTTTCGAGCGCAACATTGGTGGCGGCGAGATCAACGTTGGCAGCGCGCACTTCGTTGCGGCTGCGCCGGATTGTGATCAAGCCGAAAATCAGCATGCCGACGCCGACCAATGTCGCGAGGACGACGCCGATGAAGATCACGCGTTGCTGGCGAGCGCGTGCCTTTTCGAAGGCAGCACTCTGCATTGCCTCATTCGCCTTCAGCGTAGCGATTTTTGCATCCTTGTTGGCATCGTCGAAGCGTGCGGCCATCAGCGCAGTATTGGTCGACGCAGCAAGCTTTGCCGTCTTGTCATCGAGCCGCTTCAGCGCCTCAAGATGGCGCAGCGCCAGATCCGCACGGCCAAGCTGGCTGAAGGTCTTATAGGCCGTTTCATGCGCGTCACGAAACGACAGGCTGGTCTCTGTCAGGTCGACGCCCTTGAACGTCGACGTGATTGCCGATGCCGCCCGCTGCACCTGCCCGCGCTGCAACGCCAGTTGCGCCAAGATCGCGAACAACTGGTCGCGCCCAGCCTTGTCGTCCATTTGTGCACTCAGCCGCATCCCGGCATTGATCGTGGTAGCTGCCTGCGTCAGATGTCCGGCACGGATCTGGGTACGTGCGATATTGCGGAGGAACAGTGCCTGCAAGGACTCGCTTTTCCATTTGCGGGCAAGCTTTAGTGCCTTCTGATACTGCAATTCCGCTCTGTCGTAATCGGCATTTTTAACAAAGTAGTTTCCTTTGTTGTTCAGATTTGAAATATCTAAACCAAAGTCACCCTTGTATATTTCTGATGATTGTTTGTCGTATTTTATCGCAGTTTCAAAATCATCTGCTTCTCGATAAAGCGAAGCAATTTGCTGCAATGCAATTGCTTGATTTCTTGTTTCATTAAGTTCTCGATATATATTGTGCGCGTTTTGAAAGTCAGCAAGTGCATTGCCCACTTTTGCTTGCGATGTGTGCAACAGACCGCGCGATACAAGCAAATCAGCATAAAGTTTGCTCGGTACATGCTCGGCCAGCACAATATTCAGCCCGCGCGCAATGATCGGTTCGGCGGGCTCCGGATCATTCATCCGCAAATAAGCGGATCCCTGAAGCCATAGCGCCTTGGCGAGCAGATGACGTTGTGCGGTATTGACTTGGACGTCACGAAGAGCGCGCTCCGCATTTTGAGCGACCACGAGTGCTTTTTGCGGATCGGCGCGCATGAGGACGTCTGCTTGGACGAACATTCGTTCGACCGGCGACGACACGACCTGCTCGGCTGAAACGGCATTCGGCTTTGGGCGTGTTCCGCCAGCTGCGCCAGCGGTGGGCATGATCCCGACAGCGACGATGGCAACCCACAGCAATGCGCTGCCATGTCGACGGTGCAGAGGCGCGAGACTGGACAAAATCATGGCACTGTTATTGGCGATAATGATGAAGCAAGGCCTAAGAACCGATGGGTTCAGGCGCTCTTCCAAAAGCTGGCAGGGCGGAAAAACGTACCGCGCGAATCGGCCGCTGCCGTCAGGTGCCGCTCCTCATCGAGGAATTGGCGGAACGCGCCGATAGATATCGGGCGACTGATAAGGAATCCCTGCACCATATCGCAGCCCATGACGCTCAGCAGCGCCATGGCGGCCTGGGTCTCGACGCCCTCAGCGGTGACTTCCATGTCGAGCGCATGGGCAAGATCGATCGTCGAACGCACAATCAACGGATCGCGGTTGCTGCTCGTCAATTGGGTGATGAACAACTTGTCGATCTTGAGTTCACTCGCCGGCAACTGCTTCAGATAGGCAAGCGACGACAATCCGGCGCCATAATCGTCGATTGCCAGCGGGATGCCGACTTCGGCAAAAATCTGGAGATGCGCGATCGCGGTCTCAGGATCGCGGATCACGGACGTTTCGGTAATTTCGAAACCGACCCGCGCTCCCCCCGATTGCACCATCTGACACGCTCGCGCGACAAAGGCGGCATCGCCGAGCAACTGGCCCGAAATATTGATGAAGATCAGCAAATCATGTCCGGCGGCGGCGAGCATTTTCTGGTCGATGATCACCTGCTCGAGCGTCCACAAGGTCAGCGGACCGATAAAGCGTGAATCTTCCGCGGCCGGAATGAAATCGCCTGGCAAAATCAGGCCGCGCGACGGGTGTTGCCACCGCACAAGCGCTTCCGCGCTACAAATCTCCTGGCGTCGCAAATGGACCTTCGGCTGATACTGTAGGAACATCTCGCCACGGTCGAGCGCTGCGCCAAGGTCACGAATTAAGGTATGACGATCGAACACCGGCACACTGCTCGACAAATCCCGCAACACAAGCTGATTTTCCTGCCGGGCTTGCTCAACGGCTTGTTCTGCCTCTTCGACAAGCCGAATATCGTCTGCCATCGCGATCGGTACAGCGGCCCCGCCAAACACCAGGTCAATCCGATGCGGCTCGCCGTCCAGATCGATCGCCTGTTCGAACACGATCTTCAGCCGCTCCAATGCTCCTTCAAGATCGCTGATCTTCTCGCCGTCGAAAGCAAATTCGACCATCGTCCTGCCAACAACGGCAAGGCGCGCCTGGGGTAGATGTTCCGACACACGATCAGCGACATCCATCACCAAGCAATCGGCGCGCGGCGCGCCAAGATGGCGCCGCAACGGGCCAAAGTTCGCAATGTCCGCGAGACAGAGAAAACGCCAGGTCGGGATGACAGCAACCGGATCGTCAAAAGACAAGGCGCGTTCGACGGGCACTTCCATGCCCCGATAAGCGTCGAACGGCATGTCGAACTGCACCTGACCTTCGGATCGCACACTAAGCGGCGACGCTGACGCAAACAGGACTCGTCGCGTCATTCGACCATCTGCGTGGTCAGTGCCGGGATATGCTGGGCGCATCATCTGACTAAGGCAGTACGCTTCAGCGTTGAAGGAAAGGTTAAATTGGGACGGGACCGCACCCGCGCATACCGCAAATTACAGCGGCTAAGCTTGCGTTATCCCTAATAAATCATTAAAAAAGCAAAGCGTTCACGTTGGGCGCAGTCTGGGAGATAACCAATGTTCGAGTTCATTTTCTCGTTCTTCCACCAGGAAGAATTGAAGCCCTGGTAAATCATGAATCGACCCAGCGGCCCAACCAAGCATCTGTTATGTAACGGATTTGGTTTGAATGCTGGGTCGATACCTTTCACTGTAAGCGCCAGATTTCCGATACTTGCACGGCGATCTGCACATAGTCCCGAATCGGGACAGCGTGGTCCATCTCACAGTCACCCATGATGTATTTTGCATAGTTTAGTCGCTTAGCGAGATGCCTCGATCAGACGCTGCATGAACGCAGCGCCGCGCTCGAATTGAGCGATTTCGAGATATTCATCGGGTTGATGCGCCTGCTCGATCGATCCAGGTCCACATATGATCGTCGAAAATCCGGCTTGCTGAAACTGTCCTGCCTCCGCGGCATAGGGTACCAACCGGGCCGGGCCATTATCCCCTGCAAGCCGTCGCGCAAGCTGTTCAGCCGGGCTGGCAGGATCGGGCACCAGACATGGCGTTTTCGATCGCCGCGAGACGGTCACTGCCGTGCCCGGAAATCGCTGCTTGATCGCTGCGTCCTCCGCTGCTGCCAGCGCGAGAAAGGGAGCGATAATCGCCTCGGGATCATCACCGGGCGGGGTGCGCAGGTCGAACACGAACGTGCATTCGCGTGCGAGAATGTTAACTGCAGTACCGCCGCGGATCTGCCCGATGGTCAATGTCGCATGCGGTGGCATAAAGCCCGACCCTGCATCCCCTTCCCGGACCAGTTTATCTGCAAGATCGGCGAGTGCCTGCATCAACCGGACCGCGACCATATTGGCCGACACACCCAGATGCGTCAGGCTCGAATGCGCCTCATGCCCGGTCACCGTCACGATCCAACTCGAAATGCCTTTGTGCCCGCTCACCACTTCCATATTGGTTGGCTCGCCCACGATCACCGCGAGCGGCGGCGGCAGGTTGCGGACAAGTTCGCGGATCATATCCGGCGCCCCCAGACACCCGACTTCCTCGTCGTAGGAAATCGCCAGATGCACCGGCCGCGCCAGAGCTGCGGCGACGATGTCGGGTGCGGCCGCCAGCGCAAGGGCGATGAACCCCTTCATGTCACACGTCCCGCGTCCGTACAGCCGATCGCCGCGCCGGGTGAGCACGAACGGATCGCTGCTCCAGACCTGCCCGTCTACAGGCACCACATCGCTATGTCCCGAAAGCACCACACCGCCGGGCAACGACGGTCCCAGAGTTGCGTAGAGATTGGCTTTGGTGCCGTCGGCGTTCATCACACGCGTCGACGCAACGCCTAGCCCCGCCAGCATCGCTTCCACATAGTCAATCAGTGCGAGGTTCGAATCCCGCGACGTCGTGTCGAACGCGATCAGTCGTTCAAGGATGTCAGTCGCCCGGGCGGTCAAGTCAGTCGTCATCCACCGACCCTAAGCGAACCCGCCGCTCGCGCCAAATGTTACGCCGACACACGCTCCTGACGCGTCGTGCCCGCTGCCACGCGTGGTACCGGATTTGAGAACTCCATCTCATCATCGACCGAGCCGAAGCGCAGGGCCGCCAG
>CAZWAL010000042.1:0-16255 GCA_964631905.1 uncultured Stakelama sp. | reverse complement strand
GCTTATCGCGAGCCATTTTACTTGAGGCGGGCGTCGCGCACACCCCTAACCCCTCCCGCAAGCGGGAGGGGGAATTTTCAAGCAGCCGCCGCCTTTTCACCAACCCTCGCTCGCAACCCCAGCAGATGGCAGATCGCAAAGCTCAGTTCGGCCCGATTGAGCGTGTAAAAATGCAGATCGCGCACCCCGCCTGCATAGAGCTTGCGGCAAAGTTCAGCGGCGAGCGTCGCGGCAATCAGCTGGCGGCTGGTGGGGTGATCGTCGAGCCCCTCGAACAGGCGCCCGAGCCAGGCGGGTACGTCGGTGCCGCACATCGCGGACATTTTCAGGATGCTCGCAAAATTGGTGACGGGCATGATCCCCGGCACCATCTCCGCGCTGATCCCCGCCGCTGCTGCTCGATCGCGAAAGCGAAAAAACGTCTCGGGTTCGAAGAAGAACTGGGTGATGCCGCGCGTCGCGCCGGCATCAAGCTTGCGCTTCAGATTGTCGAGATCATCGGCCTCGTCACGCGAATCAGGGTGGCATTCCGGATAGGCGGCGACCGAAATCTCGAACGGGTGCAACCGCTTCAGACCCGCCACCAGATCGGCCGCATTGGTGTAGCCCTCAGGATGCGGCACGAAACCCCCTGCCCCCGGCGCATCACCGCGCAGCGCGACGATGTGGCGCACGCCCGCCTGCCAATAGGCATCGGCAATCGCGTCGATCTCATCGCGGCTCGCCTCGACACAGGTCAGGTGCGCAGCGGCAGGCATCGGCGTTTCGCGCTGGATGCGCGCGACGGTAGCGTGGGTGCGCTCTCGCGTAGTGCCGCCAGCGCCATAGGTGACCGAGACGAAGCGCGGCCCAAACGGCTCCAGCGTCTTCACCGTTTCCCACAGTGCCTCTTCCATCTTTTCCGTTTTGGGCGGGAAGAATTCGAACGACACGTTCGCGTCCCCCGCCAGATCGGCGAACAGCGGCGCATCGAGTGCGCGACGTGCCTCTTCGAGTTGGGGAATCGATATGTTCATGCGGCCTTTACCTGCTTGAGCGCGACCCCGGTCTTGCGACCGAGCCATAATTTGACGGTAAGCTGCCCACCCTCCAGCGTATCCACTTGCGACAGCGACAGCCCGCCAGCGTCGAACCAGCCTGCCACCTGATCATCCGAAAAGCCGAGCCGGGTGTGTGCATCGCGCGCCCGCAATTCCTCGCGATCATGCGGCGCGAAATCGGCGATCAGCAGGCGACCGCCAGGGTTCAGCACGCGCGCCGCCTCGGCAATGGCAGCCCCTGGCTGCTGCGCAAAGTGCAGCACATGGTGCAGGATGGCGACATCAGCCTGCCCATCGGTCAGCGGCAGCGCATAAAGATCGGCCTGACGCAATTCTGCGCGATCAAGCCCGCGCTCGGCGAGCTTGGCACGGGCAAGCCGCAGCATTTCAGAGCTGCGATCGATGCCGAGCAACTGCCCTGCCTGCGGCCCGAAAAGTTCGAGCATCCGACCCGTACCCGTGCCGATATCAATCAACTGGCCGATCGGTCCATCGCCCAGTGCACGTTTCATCGCCGCTTCGACTTCACTCTCGGCGATATGAAGTGAGCGGATGGCATCCCATTGGCCGGCATTCGCTTCAAACCAGGCACTTGCCGCCGCCGCGCGATCAGCGCGCACCGCCGCCAGGCGGGCCGCGTCAGCCACCGCCCAGTGGTCTGCTTCGCGAACGCCCCAGGCCGCCAGCGCGGTCAGCACCGGGTTGACCAACTCTGGCGCACCCAGCGCCAGAAACACCCAGCTGCCTTCCTTGCGCCGCTCCGCCAGCCCGGCATCGCACAGGATTTTCACATGCCGCGAAACGCGCGGCTGGCTCTGCCCCAGCACTTGAGCAAGCTCGCCGACCGATAACTCCATCGTCTGCAGCAGCGCCATGATCCGCAAGCGGCTGGGATCCGCAAGGGCGCGAAAGATTTCAAGGGCTAAGGTCATCGCGATAACGATATAAAGATATCTTTATATGTCGTCAATCGTCCGATGAGGTCGGTTGCTCGGTTTCATCGCATTGCGCTGCCATGGACCCTCGTTTAGCGTTTGTGCGTTGAAACGGCTGCTTCTCCAGATCGAGGGATATTGTCGATGAAGAATGTCATGAAATTCGCGCTGATCGCCACGGCCGCAATCGGCGTTGCCGCATGTTCGCCGACTGCACAGAATGAAACGGCGGAAGCGGCCGAAGCGATCACCGCCGATGCCAATGCCACGATGACCGAAGCCGAAAAGGACACCGAAGCCGCCGCCGACCAGGCATTTGGTGCGGCCGAAAATGCCATCGATTCGGCGAGCGTGAAGATCGGCAATGTTGCCGATGCCGCCGGGAACGAGATCGAGGAATAATCGGGTGAGGCTCGCCTTGCGCCTTGGCCCGCCATTGCTGGCGTTAATGGTTGCTGCCTGCGGCGACCCGGCAACCGATGCCAGCGGCGCAACACCCAGCGAAGCACAAGCGTTGAACGAGGCGGCCGCGATGCTCGACGCCAACAGCGTGTCTGCCAATGCATTGGCCAGCAACAGCGCCGAACAGGATAGCGAATGACCAACCTCCGCCGTCTTGGCGCCACCGACCTGTCGATCGCGCCGCTCGTGCTGGGCGGCAATGTGTTTGGCTGGACGGCGGACAAGGCGACCAGCTTCGCGGTGCTCGACGCGTTCGTCGCGGCGGGCGGCACGATGATCGATACCGCCGATGTCTATTCAGCCTGGGTGCCCGGGCATAAGGGCGGCGAATCCGAAAGCGTGATCGGCGAGTGGCTGAAGGTCAGCGGCAAGCGCCCGTCCGTCCAGATCGCAACCAAAGTCGGCATGCTTCCCGGCGAAGGCGGCGCAAAGCTCGCACCCGCCCGGATCGCGGCGGCATGCGAGGCATCGCTCAAGCGGCTGGGCATCGATGCGATCGACCTGTATTTCGCGCATCAGGATGATGACGATGTGCCGCAAGAGGCGGCACTTGAGGCATTCGGCAAGCTCGTCGATGCTGGCAAAGTGCGCGTGATCGGCGCGTCCAATTTCTCGGCCGCACGGCTGAAATCGGCGCTCGATCTCGCGACCGCGCACCGGCTGCCACATTACCACGCCCTCCAGCCCGAATATAATCTGGTCAGTCGCCACAAGTTCGAGGGCGAGTTGCAGGACCTGTGCGTCACCCACAATATCGGCGTCGTCCCCTATTACGGGCTCGCCTCCGGGTTTTTGACGGGCAAGTATCGCACAGCCGAGGATGTCGGCAAAAGTGTCCGCGGCGGGCGGATGCAACCGCTGATCGACGGCAAGTCAGGCGTGCTTGCGGCGATGGATGCGATTGCCGAGGAAACCGGCGCGACTTTGGCCCAAATTGCCTTGGCCTGGCTTGCGGCACAGCCCGGCATCACCGCGCCAATCGCCAGCGCGACGAGCGTTGCCCAGATGGAAGAACTGGCCGGGGCGATGACGCTTTCGCTGACTGACGATCAATTCGATCGGTTGACGTTGGCGGTTGTCTGATCAGGCACTCAAAAGGTTGGCCCAAGCCCATCGACATGTCGCATGAAGCGACATAGGCTTTCTCATGAAGGAAGCCGAACATGATCATGAAAAAACTGGGATGTTTGTTCGTCACGATGATGACTTTGCCATCGACGGGCATGGCGCAACCCCCGCTTTCGACGCCACAGATTGCCGCGCCTTCGGGCAATCGATTGCAGCCCGTCCAGCCGTCCTCGTCAATCGTCTCTTCAACTCCGGTGGTCGCTGCCAACAAGACGATCAGCGAGTTTGGGGCGTATCAGGCACTCACGATGTCGCGCGAAGCGGTCATCCAATATGAGCAGGCCACGATTTCCGGCGGATGTTTCGCGCGTTCCCAGCGTGATTTGAGCTTGCAGTTGCTCGATACGCCGATCAACAGCCGGGCCGAACGCGCCCTGCTGTCAACATCGGCGTTCGCCACCCTGGGGTGTTACATCGGCGGAACGCGCATTGGACCCGTATTTCTGCGCGGGGCTATTGCCGAGGCACTGTTCGACCCGCAGACGGCGATCAATGCCAATCCCGATCTCACCACGGCATCGGCTTTTGTGCGGCAACGCCCCACAAACCGACGTCTGGGATTCAACGATACCCTGGAATTCAGCAAGATTACGCATTGCATCGCGTTTGCCGCACCGCGCGAGACAGCCGCTGTGCTCGCTACCGACGTCGGCACCACAGCGGAGAACCGGGCAATCGATCTGCTCGTTGCCGCCGCGCCTGCGTGCATCGCGCAGGGCAGGTTCCCGCGTGACGGCAGCAGCCCGTTTTTTCGCGCCTATATGGCAGTCGCTGCGTATCACTGGAGCCAGGTTCAGCGCGGCAGCTGAACCCGGCCCTCGATTAGCCCACGAACGCGCGTTCGAGAACGAACGTGCCGGGGCCTGACATTGCGCCCTCGGTGAAGCCAAGGCCTTCGAGGATCGATGCTGTTTCCTTGATCATCGCCATCGATCCGCACAGCATCACCCGGTCGGTTTCGGGATCGAGCTTGTAGCTGCCATCGCGGATGCGATCAGTGATGCGGCGGCTATCATGGTCGGGCCCGGCCGGCTCGCGGGTCGCCGCCCAGTCATAGTGGAATTTGACCGCCGCTTCCTCGGCCACCAGGGGATCGTCTGCCAGCTTGCTCGACAGCAGATCGAAATAGGCCAGGTCATTCTTATTGCGCACCGTGTGCTGTACCGTCACCTGATCGAACCGATCATAGACATCGGGATCGCGGGCAAGCGCCAGCCACGGCGCAAGGCCAGTGCCTGTGCCGATCATGTGCAGGTTCTTGCCGGGCAACAGCGCATCGAGCACCAGGCTGCCGACGGGCTTGGCCGCGAGCAGAATATCGTCGCCAGGCTTGATGTGCTGCAGCCGCGACGTAAGCGGGCCATCCTGCACGATGATGCTGAGAAATTCGAGTTCCTCACCATAATAAGGTGATGCCATCGAATAGGCGCGCAGCAGCGGTTTGCCGTCCACCATCAGGCCGAGCATCACGAACTGGCCGCTGAGAAAGCGAAAACTGGCCGGACGTGTCACGGCAAAGGAAAACAAGCTCTCGTTCCACTGCCGCACCCACACCACTTTTTCCACGCTATGATTCATGCTGTCCTCAGTCCGCGCCTAGGTTGGCGGGCCTTACAGCTATCCGGGACGGCAAAGTCCAGCATTTGTTGCTATGCGGCACAAAAGCGCTGCCATCAGACACGTGGATCAGTCGCCCGCAAAGCTGATCGGCGACAGGCGGCGCTCATTTTCATTGACGATCAGCGCACGGCCAATCGGCGGCGAGGATCGCTGCGGGCAATCGGGCCGAAAGCAGGCGCGGCACCCCAACCCGATCGGCGTCGCATCACCCGCGAGATCGACCCCGCGGGCGATCGCCAATGAGCCTGCAAGCGACGCATCCACCCCGAGCCCGACCGCAAATTCAGCGCCGGTTGCCCCATAACGATGCCCCTGAGGCGTCACCGTGCGCGCCATGGTAAGCCAGCGTTCGCCATTCTGCAGCTCGACCAGTTGCACCGTCAACGACCCCGGGCGTTCGAACGCGTGGTGGAGCCGCCATAGCGGGCACCGCCCGTCAGCCTCGGCAAGCGCCGCGTTGCTCGCCCCTGAAAAGCGCTTCGAAGCCTGCCCCGCCCGGTCGATCCGCACCATGAAGAAGGGCAGCCCGCGCGCACCCACCCGCTGCAAGGTCGTCAGGCGGTGGGCAACCTGTTCGAAACCCGCCCCAAAGCGGCGTTGCAGCAATTCAATGTCGTATCCGGTTGCCTCGCAGGCGCGGAGGAACCGGGCATAAGGCATCATCACCGCGGCGGCGAAATAGCTGGCAAGATGGCGTCGATGGAGGCGCTCTGCGGCGCGATCGGTAAAGCCAGCGCCTGCGACCAGCGCGTCGATCTCCGCCCGCGCTTCGATCTGCGCGAGCTGAAACGTTGCCGCAAAAGCACGCGACGCCGGATCGAGCAGTTCGGACAGCTGTAGCTGGCGGGCATGAAGATCGAGCCGCCGCAGCATATCGGGCATCACCTCGACCGGCAGTACCCGGATCGACAATTGGTGCTTTACCCGCAGCCGATCAGCCACCGCGCCGTAAAGATCGCCTGCGCCGAGCCGCATTTCATCGGCCAGCTGCTCGGCTGCGGCATCAAGATCGGGGAAGTGATTCCGCCAATGCTCAATCTCGCGCCGAACCTGCGCGACGGGATCGGGCCCTTCAGTGGTGACGGCCCCGCCTGCCCCGATCCGGTCGAAGGCACGGGCAAAGGCCTCTGCCCCGCCCGGCGCGCCCGCCAGCCATTCCTCGAGTTCGCTGCGATCGATATCAAGGTCGGCGAACATCGGGTCCGCGAGCCGCCGGCGCATGGCAGACTCGCCGCCGCCCGGTTCGGCGGCTGACAAAGCGCGCGGGTCGAAATCGAACCGGTCGAGCAATTTGACGAGCAATGCCGCCGACAATGGCCGCTGGTTGCGTTCGACCAGATTCAGATAGCTCGGCGAGATCGCGAGATCTTCGGCCATGGCCGACTGGGTAAGTCCGGCATGGCGCCGCAAGCGACGCACCGCATGCCCTGCGAAAATCTTGCGATCAGCCATGCCCGCCCCTCCCATGCCCCGTGCAAACATCGCGCGGCGGCTTGTGAAGGATTTACAATTTTGCTGTGGCTATCACAAGCCGATGCATTAGCGTTGGGGAACCAACTCCACCACATCAATGACTGACTCGAACTGTGGATAGGGCAGCACAATTCGCCAGCGCCGTTCACCGATCCGATCGACAAGGCCCGCAATATCCCGCGCAGTATCGCGGCCATAATCCATTGGGCGGCCTTCATCGCCAAGCTGAAGCGTACCCAGCAAGATCGCGCGCCCGTTTTCACCGTCGAAAATCGTCCCCACAACCCGTTGTGCACCATTGTTTTTGTAAAATTGCGACACGCCGCCGTTCCGGTCGATCGTACAGTCGAAATCAGGATAGCTAGTGAATTCAGCCATCGCCGTTCCTTGCGCACCCAGCTTGAAGACGCGGCATCGATACCTGCCAGGCGGTGGGACCGGCCCGGCCAACGCCCGATCGGCGTCGAACAACGCCCCTTGTGCGGCAATCTTGGCGGCATCAACGCGCCGGGCACGCTCGATCCCGATCGTCCAGGCCTCCCGCCAATTGCGCAGGCGCGCGCGATCGGCCGTGGTCGCGACCGCGCGCCAGTCGGCTAGTGCAGCAGCAGGTGCTTCCGACGTGGCCTCACCCATCGCATCGCGTCCGCCACAGGCGGAGAGCAGCAGCGGCAATGCCAGTACTGCCATTACGAACGCAGAGCGCCGCCGGTCGATTGTCATGCCGCCGTCCAGCCGCCATCGATCGACAGGTTCGCACCCGTGATCGCCTTGGCTTCGTCACGACACAGATACAGCGCAAGTGCTGCCACCTGTTCCGACGTCACGAATTCCTTGGTCGGTTGCGCATCGAGCAGCACGTCGTTGATCACTTGCTCGCGCGTCAGTCCGCGCGTTGCCATCGTATCGGGAATCTGCTTTTCGACGAGCGGCGTCCAGACATAGCCCGGACTGATCGCGTTGACGGTGATGCCGTGCGTCGCGACCTCCAGTGCCACCGTCTTGGTGAGACCGACGATGCCATGCTTCGCCATGACGTATGCCGATTTATTGGGGCTCGCGACGAGCGAATGCGCCGACGCCGTCGAGATGATCCGCCCCCAACCTTTTGCCTTCATGTGCGGCACGGCAGCGCGGACCAGATACCAGGCCGAGGTCAGGTTGATCTTGATGATCGCTTCGAACTTGTCGGCCGGAAAATCCTCGATCGGGCTGACATGCTGGACGCCGGCATTGTTGACGATGATATCCGGCCCGCCGAGCTCGGCGTTGCAGCGCGCGACCATTTCGGCGATCGCATCGGGATCGGTCATGTCGGCGTCGTCATACAACGCGGTCGCGCCGCTGGCTGCCGCCAGGGCTGCGCGTTCCTTTTCGATCTCTCCCGTATCGCCAAAGCCATTGATCATCACGCTGGCACCCTCAGCGGCGAAAGCCTTGGCATAGGCCAGCCCGATGCCGGAGGTGGAACCCGTCACAATCGCGCTTTTACCCTTCAGGAACATCAATTCGTCTCCGCTTAACAGTCGAGCTCAGGCCCAGAACGCTTCAGCCCGCGCTTCGGGCACAAATCGAACGCGGCACTTTTGCCGGTCAGGATATTTTCGGTCACCAGCTGTGCATTGGTCATCGCCTGGTTGATCGATGCCATGCCCGCATCCCAATGCTCACGCATCGTCCGCGCCGAAAATTCGAAATCGCGCGACCCGCCTTCCCAGGCATTGGCGCGGTAAATCAGCTGGACCAGATTGACGGGTTGTTCGGCAGCAGCGGCGGCAAGATCGCGGACATCGGCATCGTCCTGCATGGCCGCGGGCAGCTTGGCGAGCAGACGGCGGATCGTCTCACGTTCCTGGCGCAGCTTCATCACCTGATCGGAGACCTGGCGGGTACGGCTGGAAAAGCGGATTTCCTTTTCGCGTGCCATCACATCCATAATCGTGCGCGGGGCCTCGGTCGCTGCCGAAAACAGATCGACCTGAAACACGAGCATCCCGTGTTCCTGATGATCGAGCACATGGCTGAGCGGGGTGTTCGAAACGAGCCCGCCATCCCACCACAGGCTGCCATCGATCTCGATCGGTGGCAGCCCCGGCGGCAGCGCACCCGATGCCATGATGTGCCGCGCGTCGAGCCGTTCGGTAGCGCTGTCAAAATAGCGGAAGTTCCCGCTGATCACATCGACCGCCCCGACCGACAACCGCACCGGCCCGTCATTCACCAAATCCCAGTCGATCAGCGAATCGAGCGTCTCCTTAAGCGGTGCGCTGTCATAATAGCTGAGCGCCCCCGCGCTGCCCGGCACGGCAAAATTGGGTGGCACCAGCCGCGGCGTGAAGAATCCCGGAACGCCCGTCGCTAGCACCATCCCCGCCGACCATTCATGGACGAATTCACGGACCATATCATTGGGAAAAATCGGAAAGCTCGGCAGGCTGCTCGTCATCCGGTCCCAGAATGCCCGAAGCTTTTCGACCCGTTGCGCCGGCGGATTACCTGCGACGATAGCCGCATTGATCGCCCCGATCGAAATCCCGGCGACCCAGTCGATTTCGATGCCCGATCCCTGCAGCCCTTCGATCACGCCTGCCTGATAGCTCCCCAGCGCCCCGCCGCCCTGCAACACCAGCGCCACGGTTTCGGGCAGGGGCAGCGGGCCGGCGTGCCGCATCTGATTGAATGTATCGGATTGTTGATCTGCCATGGCCTGAATGAATGGCCTGCCTTGCCGGTTCGATCAACGACAGTTTGATGAAAATGTGACGATTGCCGAGGGGGAGTGCGCGCGCTGACGCCCAGCGCCGGGACCTTAACGACCGTGGCCATCGGGACGTGAAGTTGCGGAAGTTGCGGGTCTGGCGCACTTTGTTGCGGGTGTGGCCGGTGGCATGCACCTTCGCGGACAATCGACGATTTCAAAGAGCGATTATTGATATATCCGATTGCGATGATGTAGGAAAGTTGGACGGGTTTGAGCCATGATGCGATCGATTGGCACATATCACTATTGTCGCCCCGAGCTTGTTCCGGGGTAAGAGATGCAAAGTGGCAGGTATCGTACTAGGTTCGCATGCCTGACGTAACGACAGCTATGCTCCCCAATCCCAGTCGTTCGAAAGGCTCGGCGCTCTTCTCGAAAACGGTCATTCGGCCGGCTTATTCAAACAAGACTTCTAGGACGGTGTTCGGCCAATTACATGGCAGACGCTTCTCTAGGCGTTCGGCCAAGATCAGCGTAGCATCGCGGGCATGGCAAGAGATAAATTAGCGGAGATAGCCGCGCGCCGCGCACGCAGCCAAGGTGGGGGCTGGTGGCGCGGCAAAAGCGAACTCGATAAACTGGTAAGTCAATGGCACATTACCTCGGGGTCCCACCACATTCCCCCACAATTTGTTGCAATCCGTCTCGTTACGATTCTCGAGGTTTTTACACGCGATTGGGTCGCGCAATTGGTCGACGCGGGTGATTCCTATACCAGCCGTGGTGCGGATCTCGTCAAAGGGTCACTGAAAATCGACTATGCCATGGCACAAGCCCTGGTTGGAAAGCAGGTGACATTCGGTGAACTGGTGTCACATGAGATCCCAGTCAACGATATCGCCGACATCGATCGCGCCTTCTCGACCCTGCTTGAGGGATCGCTTTTTCCCAAGCTCGAAGGCGTTGTCGATCGTTGGTCCATAAGCGATGGCGAGGATGCCTCCGCCCCTATATTGGCAGACCCGCCGTGGGCGCGCGCGCAGATCGCGCGCTTATTTGCCGCGCGCCATATCATCGTTCACGAATTGCCCGACGATCGTGACATCGGGTTGGAGACGATCGCCGACTTCATCAGCGCCACCTCTGCGTTCGTCGAAGCCGCCGACCAATATTTCGATAGGCTGCTGCACGGCGACTACCCCGTGACCCAGATAGGCATGAACGCGTTGGCCGCCGAGAAGGCGGACACAGTTGATATAGAGCTTAAGCGTATACTCGCGGAACTCGACCCTGACGGGTCGAACGCTACCCTAATCGCGGCTCAGGCGGCCTGGGAGGACTATCGTTTGAAACAGGCCGACTATAGGGCTAGCTACTATCGCGACGGAAGTATCGCTCCGATGCTCTTTTGGGGCGAAATGGAGACAATCACGCTTGAGCGGATTGAACGGCTACGGTGGTTTCTTGAGCGTGAAGAGGGAGACATGTGACCGTCTGGGTTGCAGGCATGACTGGCGCTACGCCACGGCTGTGCTTGAAGCCTGCTTGTGGCTAGGTGCGATAGCTCGAGGCCGACCAAAACAAATTGACGCCGCGATGCCCGTAGCGGGTCAAGGGATAGAGCGCGTTTCCTGGGCCGTTGTCATTGCTTGGGCCGAACCAAATTTCGCTGATCGCCACTCCGTCAACACGCTGCAACGGAAGATCAACATAAGCAACGATAGCCGATCCGGCGGCGCGGAATCCTACTGTCTGGCCCGCAACTTCTTCGCCATTCGCCGTGCCGCCCTCGTCGATTAATTCCCAGCCATCATCGGAGAGGTCGACTCGCAATTCATGCAGCGCGCGCACTTCCTGCTCCTCCTCGAACGATGGATGTTTGTAGGCATGAATGAAACTGGCGAGCAACGCGGCGTCTCCACCCACAGTCTCTTTAAAGTCGCCCCCCTTTTCGCGCCAAGTCAGGTACATAGCAGCTAGGAAATTACTGACCTCCGTGAGTTGTTGCTCGCGATCGTAAACAACCTCGAGCAGCGTGACCGGCATGGCATCGAGCGCTCGCCCACTGAATCCGATCGACCAACCTTTGGCATCATCGGCATAAGCGCGCCACTGACTGAGCACATCGGGCCGCTTCGAGAAGCACGCGATGACCGGGTGGCTGTGAAGTTGCTTTGGTGACAGATAGTCGTCGATACGATCGAAGAAGCTCGGATCAAGTCCGTCGAGTGCCGCACGATCCGGAACCATCTTGAGCAATGCATTGGCTGCCTGCTCGAACAGCTCGTAGCAATATCTCCATTCGCGCGGATCGTTCATCATGTTGATATCACTGAAACGGAGCTTTCCGTGCTCCAGGATCGAGAGCAGAGTCGGAGTGCTGCAATAGTGATATAGGATGGTTTCTGGCGTCGGCCTAAGAACACGATCGTATGTGAAAGCAAACTTGGGATCCGAATTTTCAGTCAATGTCACGTCCCCGTTGTGGCGATTTCGCCAACCAACATTGCTTCGACTGCAGATGCAAGCGTTGGAAAAGCTCGTATCGGCAACTCTTGGCGAATATCGCTCCGAAACCCGTCAATCTGGTTCCGGCCCAATATCGGTAAGCGCAGCCACCCAAGGCGATTTTAGCTCTCAGCAACAGCGGACCTTACGGGCTACCAAAATCTGCCTCCTCACCCACCAGACATATCGTCCACGACGCCCCGACATTCGGTATGATGAACACAGCCCGCGACGCATGCGGCTTGCAACCACTGCCCGCATTACGCATTCAGGGGGCTGCGATCACCAATAGAGGCTGTGGCCATGCGGCTCGACGATTTCGATCCCAATATTGACGTCGGCGACCAGCGCGGGCGTGGTGGCGGCTTTGGCGGGGGCGGCGGTGGCGGGATGCTGCTGGGGCTGTTGCCCTTCGTGTTCAGCCGATTCGGCTGCGGCGGGGTCGCCATATTGCTGGCAGTAGTGTTCTTCATGGGCGGGGGCCTGCCCCTGTTGTCGGGGATCGGCCCGGCACCCGTCAGCGAGGTGGGGCAAACCCCCGCGCGCACCGGCGCAGGCGGCGGCACCAGCGCCCAGCAAGCCTGCTCAGTCGACGCCGCGAGCAAGGCCGCGTGCGACGCGTTCACCTCCGCCAACAACAGCTGGAAGGCGCTGTTCGCGCAGGCCGGCCAGCCCTACAAAGCGCCATCGCTGCAATTTTATGGCGGCCAGGGCCAATCGGGGTGTGGCGCGGCGCAATCAGCAATGGGACCGTTTTACTGCCCCAGCGACAATGGCATCTACCTCGACACCAGCTTCTTCCAAGAGCTGGAGACCAAGCTTGGCGCAAAGGGCGATTTCGCCGCCAATTATGTAATGGCGCATGAATTCGGCCATCACATCCAGACATTGCTCGGCACGTCCGATCAGGTGCGCCGCGCCCAGGCCCGCGCGAGCCGGACGGAAGGCAATGCGCTATCGGTGCGGCTCGAACTCCAGGCGGATTGCTTCGCCGGGGTATGGGGCGCGGCCAATCGCGATCGGCTGGAACCCGGCGACATCGAAGAGGGGCTGACCGCGGCACAGGCGATCGGCGACGATACGCTGCAGCGTCAGGCGCAGGGCCAGGTGGTGCCTGACAGCTTCACTCATGGCAGCTCGGCTGACCGGATGAAGTGGCTGAAGCGCGGGCTTGATACCGGTGATCCGGCGCAGTGTGATACATTTGCGGGTAATGGCTGAGGAATAGGCAGGCAGGGCATTATGCCCCGCCTGCCCGTCCGGATCAGACGCGCACCAGCATCTTGCCCTTGTTGCCGCCCGAAAACAGGCCGAGAAACGCGTCCGGCATGTTCGCCAGACCGTCATGGATCGTTTCCTCGCGGGTAAGCTGACCCGCTGCAAGCATCGCACCCATATCGGTGTAAAATTCGGCTGCGCGCGCCATGTAATCGCTGACGATGAAGCCCTGGATGCGGATGCGCGCGCCGATGATGCGGGCGGCATAGCGCAGCTGGGTGGCGGCGCCGCTGTTATACACGTCGATCATGCCGCAAATCGCAAAGCGCGCACGCTCATTCGCCACCGCGAGCGCCGCATCGAGATGATCGCCGCCGACATTGTCGAAATAGACGTCGATGCCGTTCGGTGCCGCCGCCATCAGCTTCTTCATCAGGCTGCCGCCTTCCTTGTAGTCAATGACATGGTCCGCGCCGAGCGAGGAGACCCAGGCGCATTTGTCCTCGCCACCGGCCGAACCAATCACCGTCATGCCCTTGGCCTTGGCGATCTGCACCAGGGTCGACCCGACCGCACCCGCGGCGGCCGAGACGAACACGGTGTCCCCCGCCTTGGCGCTCGCCACTTCGAGCAGCCCGAAATAGGCGGTCATTCCCGGCATGCCGAGCTGCCCCAGAAACGCCTGTGGTTCGACGCCGAGCGGGGGCAGCTTCTGCAGCTGCGACACCGGCAGCACCGCCTCGTCGCGCCAGCCCGCCATGTGAAGCACCATGTCGCCGACCGCAAAGCCTTCGGCGGCGCTCTCCACGACTTCACCGACCGCACCGCCCTGCATCGCCTCCCCCAGCGCGAACGGCGGGGTATAGCTTTTCACGTCGTTCATGCGGCCACGCATATAGGGATCGACCGACAGCCAGCGATTGGCGATCCGCACCATCCCGGCCTCGACCGGTGGCGTCGCGATATCGACCAGCGCAAAGTTTTCGTGCGTCGGGGTGCCGTTGGGGCGTGATTTCAACGTCCATGCATGGGCCATCTTGCTCTCCTGTGTTTTGATTTTCGAAATCCCGGTATGCGCGATGGATGGCAAAAAGCAACTGCACGGCATCCACAAATCGACGCAAAAGGAGGTCGCTCGGTGCCGTGCCAGCTCCATCGGCGATATTGCATCGGTCAAGGCGTGCCGCTAATCAGCACATCCCGGCGGGACCATCGACCGGAGGGCGCGGGGCCGTAGCTCAGATGGGAGAGCGCTGCAATCGCACTGCAGAGGTCAGGGGTTCGATTCCCCTCGGCTCCACCAGCCCACCCTAGGCTGCGATTGAATCGCTCGTTTGCCAGTCCGCGCAAGGATTTTCCGAAGTTAGGCTAGGCGGTGTCGCTACTCACCCCCGCCCGCTGCGCGGTACACCGCGATCTGTTGCCGGGCGACCTCGGCGTTGGCGCTCACCACGGCCTGGCGGGACGCATAGCTTGTGCGTTCCGCGTCAAGCACGGTCAGGAAATTGGCGAGACCACGCCGGTAGCGTTCGCGGGCAAGGGTAGCGGCATCACGGTCGAGATCAGCTTGTTGCGCCAGCACGCGGGCATTGCCTGTCGCCGACGAGAGCGCGCCGAGCGCTGCTTCGGTCTCGCCCAGCGCCGTGAACAGCGTTTTGCGATAGGTCGCAAATGCTTCGCGCGATTCCGCTTGGCGTTGATTGATACGCGCGCCGACACGCCCGAAATCGAGCAGCGGCCCGGCAATCGATCCCCCAAGTGAGCCGATCACCGCGTCTGCTGAAAACAGGTCGCCAAAGGCGAGCGCGACGAGGCCGAGCCCCGCTTGCAGGCTGATGTTGGGATATCTCTCGGCAGCTGCCGCCGCAATCTCGGCATCCGCTGCCGCCAGTCTGCGCTCGGCAGCAACCACGTCCGGCCGACGGCGCAGCAGGACTGATGGAATTTCCAGCATTGGTAGTGCGGTACTGACGGCAGCATTCGTCGGCGTGGCAAACGCCGCCAAGATCGTGTCAGTCGATGTCCCCGTCAGTGTGACCAGCCGACCGAGGATTGCAGCACGCTCCCCTTCGATGCTTTCGCGCCGCGATTGCGCCTGAGCAGCCAGCGACTCTGCGCGCACCTGATCAAAGCCCGGCACGATACCCGCCCGGGCGCGCACCCCCGTAATCTCGGCAAGTGACTTCGCGCTTGCCGCATCGGTGTCGATCAGCACCGTTCGTCGCTCGATATCGCGGTAATCGACGACCGCCGTGGCAATGTCAGTAAGCAGGGCAAGCCGCACGGCTGCTGCATCGGCGGTGGCCGCGTCGAGCCGCGCCGCGCTCGCCCGCTGGCTGGCACGCAGCCGCCCGAACAGATCAAGGTCCCATGTCGCATCGATCGCCGCGCTGAAGTTTGACCGATATTGCTGGATCTGGATCGCGGGCGGCAATCCGCCGAATTGCGCTGCGCTGATCCGTTCGCGCGATGCACCGCCGCTCGCACTGATATCGGGCAGCCGCGCCGCGCGCGCGCCGCGCAAGCCCGCGCGCGCGGCATCGATCCGCGCGACCGCCACCGCCAGATCAGGCGCATCCTGCATCGCGCGCGCGCTGAGCGCCGCAAAGGCGGGATCATCAGCAGGCAATAATCGGGACAATTCTGACCCCGTCGATTCCACCGCCACTGCCCGGTCAAGCAGCGCGAAAGCGTTCGGCAGGGCGACGCTGGACGGCGCTGCTGGTCGCTCCACCGATGCACAGGCGCTGAGCGACCACGCAGTTGCCGCTATGACAAACCATGATGCGCGCGCGGTCATTTTGCGGCACCTGCGCCGGTCTGCGATTTGCCCCGTGCGGGCACGAACGCATCAACCTGCTGCCCGACGAACAACTGGTGGCCGTCGGTGGGCAAAGCATAAATTAGCTGCAAAACGCGAATATCGACACGTTCATTGGACGCGTTGGTGAGCGAGCGCTTCGGGATGACGAGCGGCTCGGCGCGCACGAACCGCGCTTGAATACGGGTCGCTGCATTTCCGCGCGGGCTGATCACGGCGTCGCGGTTCATCGCCACCTTGTCGATCTCATTTTCATCGATGTCGACGCGGACATGCAGCGGCCGGGTGACGCCGAGCGTCATCAACGGTTCGGCCGAGTTGCCCGGCGCGGGGCCTGCCGTCGCAAACT
>CAZWAL010000041.1:0-16453 GCA_964631905.1 uncultured Stakelama sp. | reverse complement strand
CACCAAGCCCGTTCGATTATGCATCGGCCGCCGAGGTGCTAATCGTCACCGATGTGAAGCGCGGCGATATGGGCGCGCTTGCCAATGCCTATGCCCGGCTGATCGTGGCGGCGGGCGGCGGGACGTTAGGGCTGTTCACCGCGATCCGACGGTTGCGGGTGGTCCATGCCCGCATTGCGGATCGGCTTGCGCGCGACGGGTTGGCGCTGCACGCCCAGCATGTCGACCCGATCGATACCGGCACTTTGGTCGATATTTTTCGCGATGATGCCCGCGCCTCGCTGCTCGGTACCGATGCGCTGCGTGATGGGGTCGATGTGCCCGGCCACTCGTTGCGACTGGTGGTGATGGAGGGGGTGCCCTGGGCAAAGCCGAGCGTGCTCCATGCCGCGCGACGGCTGGCGGGCGGGGGAGCGACCTATGATGACCGGCTCGTGCGGGCTCGGCTGGCGCAGGCATTCGGGCGGCTTATCCGGCGAGCGGACGATCGCGGGTCTTTTGTGCTGCTATCGGCGGCGATGCCCTCTCGGCTGCTCAGCGCCTTCCCGCCCGGGGTACCCATAGCGCGCGTGACGCTCGACGAAGCGATCAAACGGGTCACGGAACGTCTTTCATCCGTCACGGCTCTGGGGCATGACGTGCAGGCAGGCGCCTGAGACGGAGAGGGCATGAAGACGCTGACCTTGCTCAGGCACGCAAAATCGGGCTGGGACGATCCGGCTGCGCGCGATTTCGATCGGGCGCTGAACCCGCGCGGCAAGCGCGCCGCAGCGCAGATGGGCCAGTATCTCGCTGATAATGCGCTGGCGTTTGACCATGTGCTGGCATCACCCGCCGTGCGCGTGGTGGAAACAATTGATAATTTGACGACAACCTACCCGTCGCTTCCGTCGCCCGAATGGGAGCGCCGCATTTACCTGGCATCAGCGGCGACGTTGCTCGATCTGGTGGCAGACGTACCGGACAGTGTCGAACGGCTTTTGCTGGTGGGCCATAACCCCGGGCTGGAAGATGTGGTGCTGTTGCTGGTGCCGATCGACCATGGTGCCGATGGCGATTCGGGCGAACTGCGGCTGCGCGACGAAGTGGAGATCAAATTTCCTACTGCCAGCCTGGCCGAACTGCAGATTGACTGCGCCAACTGGGCGGATCTGGGCAGCGCGCCTGCAACGCTGACGCGGTTCGTGCGCCCGCGTGACCTCGACCCCAGTCTGGGCCCTGACGAGCACGATTGAACGGCGATTAGGCGATCAATCGTTGCTGCCAGCCAGTTTCGCCTTCAACCCCGCCAGCCCGCTGAACGGCCCCACTTCATCCTCGCGTAGCACACCCGCTGCCCTTAGCGTTGCTTCGGCATTGGGGCTGCGCGGGAATGGATCAAGCGCCAGCGCCATCGATTCGGCGGTGGCTTCACCCAGATCGATCGCGCCACCCGAATAAGGAATCATATCAAGCGCATCGGCGGTCAGTTCGATGTCGTCGCCCTCCACCCCGTCGTCATCGACAAAGCGCAACGCTACCGGCTCATCGATGCTGGCGGGCACGCCTTCGCCGGTGACGACGCAGGGTTGAACCACCTGCGCCGACACGCGTCCATGGGCATTGATTCCGTCCGCATCGCGGTGCAGCGCAAACTCTCCGACGAGGCTCTTGACCTCGACCAGGCCAAAGCGCGTGGCAAGCGCGGCGCATTCTGCCGGATCCGCCGTTACGGTTACGCTGCGGGCGCCCTCGCCGATCGTGTCGATCCGTTCTGGTCGGTGAAATTCCGGCGGTGTCATCCCCGGCGCCCCGTCAGAATCGTGCCGGCAAGAATATCGCTGGTCGACAGGCCCGACAGCTGATCGCGCAACGCCAGCAATTGGCCGATGCTATGCGCCACGGCTGCTTCTCCCGGATCATCACCCCGGTAGAGGTTACGTTTGATCGCCGGGACCAGATCATTCGCGGCCAATCCGTCGCGATAGGCGCCAAGCCGACCGCCGAGCATGCTCATCATCTGGCCGACATATTTGCCGATCCCCACGTCGCCGACCCCGCTCTGCCGAAGCTGGCCATCCATATCGGCGATGAATTGTTCGGTCAGCCGGGCGCTTGGCTCAGCGGCAGCGGGATCATCTTCGAGGCGCAGCAGCACAAACGCGAGCACCGCGGCGATCATGTCGAACCGGCCGTCCATTGTATCGGGAACCGCGCCATCGATGTACCAATGCGGCTCCCTGCCGATCGCGACCACCGCGTCATATAGCGGTGCGGCCACCCCCGGTTCTCGCGCACCGAACAGCTTGTCGATCAATCCCATGTCCATCCCATCTTCAAACCGCGCCTTGTTTGCTGGCGTTCCCCGGCATATTGAGGCTGAACGGGCGCGATGCAATGCGTTGTCGGTTGCCCAAATGTATCAGCGTAGCCCGTCTGGGAGAGTCGAATGAAGCGTTTGTCCGCCCGCATGGGAATATTGCTGATCATCGCCGTTGGCAGCACCGCTCTTTCGGGGTGCACCCGGTTGAAGGGGCATCAGGGCTATGTGGTCGATGTCGATCTGGTGAATTCAGTGCAGCCTGGCGTCGATAACCGCGAATCGGTGGCACAGGTGCTCGGTAAGCCAACCTTCACCGGCACCTTCGATCAGCGCGAATGGTATTATCTGTCGCGTGACACCAAATTCTACGCCTATAACAACCCGAAGGCGCGCGACCAGACGGTGCTCCGCATCCGGTTTGACGACAAAGGCGTCGTCTCGGCAGTCGACCGGACAGGGATGGAACAGGTGGCGTCAGTCAATCCCTATGGAAAGACGACACCCACGCTGGGCCGCAAGCGCACCTTCTTCCAGGATCTCTTCGGCAATATCGGTTCGGTCGGTTCCGGCCAGGGTCCCCAGGCGCCAGGGCAGGGCGGCGGCACGCGCGACCAACCCTGATCGGATTGACGACCCTGTCGATTTCCTGACAATTGCGTTCGAGGATCGTTCAGCGCGACTCGGGCAAATCCATTCCCAGACGGCACCCATGTCCCCCTTGGGCGTTATGTCTGGTACGAAGAATGGAGAAGCATCATGCGTAAATTGATCATCATGGGTTTGATGGCCGCAACTATGCTGCCCGTGGCGGCCAGCGCTCAATCGCAGCGCGAAGTTCGTGAATCGCGGCAGGACCTTCGCGAAGAACAGCGCGAGCTGAACCGGGCCTATCGTTATGGCGACCGCGGCGACATCCGGCGTGAGCAGCGCGATGTGCGCGAGGCGCGGCAGGAACTGCGCGAAGACCGGTTCGATCGCAACCGTGCCTGGGGTCGCAACGACTGGCGCGGCTATCGCAACAACAACCGTGCGCTTTACGGCCGCGGTAACTGGAACGCACCGTTCCGGTACAACAGCTTCCGATCGGGCGTGCGGATTGCGCCTGCATTCTATGGCTCGCGCTACTTCATCGCCGATCCTTGGCGTTATCGCCTGCCGCCGGCCCGTGGTTACAGCCGCTGGGTGCGCCATTATAACGACGTGCTGCTGGTCGACACGCGCCGGGGCATCGTGCTCGACGTTTATCGCGGCTTCTTCTTCTAAGCCCGCGACAGGTTGAGCTGAACTGGCCGGTCCGGGTTGTTGCCCGGGCCGGCCTTTTCCTGTGATTAGCGGACGGTGAAGATCACCTGATCGACCACCTTGCCGCCCAAGTCGATCAATCGCAGCCGGTGTTTTCCGGGTGCTGCAAGCACGAGCGGCTTTGCATCGGCCGCGCCCAGATCGCGCGCGTCGAGTTCGATCCGGTGGCTCGCCGCTGCCCCCGAAACACCGATCGCGAGCCGTTGGCGGTCGATCGGAATATCGGGATCGAGCGCATAGACGCTGCCTGATACCGGGTTGGTGATGCGCGGGCGGCGCGCGCTATCAGGCGCACCGGCAATCTGCGTCTGCGCTGTACCTGCGAGGAAATATTCGCGCCTGGGTTGCTCGATTGAATTGGCAAAGCTGATCTGGCGGGTATCGATACCGCGTGGCGGCGGGTTCGGCCGCCCCGCCCCGGCGCTGGTGATCGCCAGCATGATATCGCGCCACACGGGCGCAGCCCCGCTGGTGCCGGATACCGCCCGCATCGGATCGCCCTCCAGATTGCCGACCCAGACGCCAACGGTGAAACGATCCGAATAGCCGATGCACCAATTGTCACGCAGGCCCTTTGACGTGCCGGTCTTCACCGCCGCCCAGAAGGGCAGGCGTAGCGCACTGTCGAGCCCGAACGTGGCGGCGCGCGCATTGGGATCGGCGATCATGTCGCTGACGATCCACGCCGCCGCCGGAGATGTGATGGCGCGGGGTGCGTCGACCGTGTCCGCCGGCGTCAGCCTTAGCGGTGACCATCGCCCCCCCAGTGCGAGCGAGCGATAGGCGGCAACCTGTTCGAGCAGCGTGACTTCGGCCGATCCCAGCGCGAGCGAAAAGCCATAATATTGGCCATCCTCGGTCAGGCCGCGAAACCCGGTGTCCCACAGCCGATCACGGAATGCTTCAACACCGACCAACAGCAAGGTGCGCACCGCGGGCACGTTCAATGACCCTGCCAATGCGGTGCGCGCCGACACCGGCCCCTTGAAATCACGGTCGTAGTTTTGCGGCACGTACAGGCCCGATGCGGTGTCGAGCTGCACGGGCGAATCATCGAGAATCGATGCGGCGGTCAGGTAGCCCCTCTCGATGGCCTGCGCATAAAGGAACGGTTTCAGCGTCGATCCGGCCTGACGGTAGCTCGCCGCACCATCGACCGCCGCTGCGGTCGACGCGCCGCCGACCCCGCCGACATAAGCGAGCACATCGCCGCTCGCATTATCCACCACGATCACCGCGCCGTCACGGGCGCGTGCCCCGCCAAGACCGCGTAGCTGGCGCACCAGCGCGGCAATCGCGATCCGCTGGGTCTGCGCGTCGATCGTCGTCGTGATCCTGTCCCCCGCTTTGGTGAGCAGACGACCGGCCAGATGCGGGGCCAGACCCGGATCGAGCGCGAGGCTACGTGCCGGGCCGAGCATCGAGAAAGCGGCACCGTCGAACCGCGTGCAATCGCTTATCTTGGCGAGAATACAGGCTCGCCGCGACACCTGATCGGGGCGGGCCTGCGGATCGGGCAGCAGCGCTGCTAGTAACAGCGAATCATCCCGCGACAGCGCATCAGGTGTTTTGGCGAACAGCCCGAGCGCGGCGGCGCCAATCCCCTGTGCCTCACCACGAAATCCGGCGAGGTTGAGATACGCCTCGAAAATCTGGTCCTTATTCCAGCCGCGCTCGAGCGCCCAGGCAGCGCGCATTTGGCGCAGCTTTTCGCGCCAGCCGCGCGCGCCCGGGGCGGCCAGATCGACGCTCAGGAACCCGGCGACCTGCATCGTGACGGTACTCGCACCGCGCCCGCGCTCGCCACGAAGCCGATCGCGAAAAGCGCTGCCGAGTGCCAGAAAATCAACGCCGCCATGACTATAAAAGCGCTTGTCCTCGGCCTGTAGGAGCGTGTCCCGCGTGGCGGGGGAGACCTTGCCGATCGGCGTCCAGGCGAGCCGCCGCGCCGCAAAGTTGACGCGCGCGCTGTCGATCAGCGTGCCGTTTCGGTCGTACAGCCACGCTTCAGAGGGCTGCCATTGGCGGCGTACCTGCGCATAGCCCGGCAGGGGCGGCGGCTGGGTCGCATAATCGAGACCTGTGCCGACCAGCACCAGCGCGATCAGCCCGCCGATCGCATAATGCGCTGGCCGCAATCCCCGAACCCAGCCGATCAGCGCCGCCATCGCCCGATCGGGCTGATCGGCCAACAGATTCTGCAATCGGGCAATCCAACGCATGTTATTTGGGTAGCACGGTCACCGGGGCATTGGGCAGTGCAGCGCGGATCGCGGGCGAATACATCGCCTCGACCCGGGTGGGCGGCAGGTTGAACCGACCAGCGCCGTTCAGCCGCACCGTATAGCTGACGGTGAAGCTGCCGCGCGGTACCCAGGCGAAATAGCCCCGCCACGTTGCGCCACCGCGCTCGACATAGCTTGGCGATACCCCGGCATCCCCGGTCACCTGGGCCAGCAGCGAGGATTGCCCGCCCTGATCACCGATGATCGTCGCGCCTGCCGGCACCGGATCGCTCACCACCACCCAATTGCGCTCGGCCGATGCATCGACCGTAATCGACACCTTCAGCACGTCACCGCGCGTCAGCACACCAGCCTTGCGTGCCTGCACCACCGACACCGTCTTGGTCATCTTGTACCCGGCATTCAGTGGCTTGGTGAGCGGCACCGCTGCCGATACCGAGACCATCGCCCATGGTCCTGCCCCGCCGCTCTGCGTTAGTTTCAGCGGGGTTTGTGCGGATGGCAGCGGGAGGCTGACAAAGCGCGACGGTTCGGCAAGCGGCCAGCTGCGTGTTAGCGTTGTGGTGCCAATCGACGCGGTGGTCACCCCTGCAACTGCCTCTGCCGGATACAGCCCGGCGAACTTACGCGCCGCAATCGCGCCCCAGGCATTGGCGGTCGTCGTGTCCCAATGCCCGCGTGACTGGCGCAGCGAGACGCCGACCATCATGCGTGGCGCATCATCCTGCCAGCCCGGCCGCCCGAGGACCGATACCAGCGCCTTGATCGCGGCTTCATCGCCCGATGACATGAGCCACCAGGCGGCGTTCGACTGGTCACTCAGATCGAGCCGCGTACCTTCATAGACGAGGCGTTTGCGCAGTTCGGCCTGCGCCGCGCCCTTGAGCGCGGCAGCATTGGCAAGGCCGGGGACCTTGTCGAGCGCGACCAGGTAATCAGCAAGCTGCGCCGTCGGCATTTCGCCTACCGGCAGCCCGATCTGGCCGAGCATGGCGGGCGTCGCCGCGCCCGCTCGGGCAAGCGCTGCAAAGGCAGCGATCCGCTGCAGGCGGACATCGCCATAGTCCTCATGCCGGATTCGCCCGTCGACGACGGCCTTCAGCCCCTCGATCATTTTCGCGCGGGGGCCATCGGGGATGGGCAGTCCGGCTTCGGAGGCAATCGACAGGACATAGGCGGTGAGTGCCTCCGATCCGTTCAGCGTTTCCGATGGCCAGTAGCGCAACAGGCCATCGGGTGCCTGATAGGTCGGGATTTCCCCCGCCAGCGCGGTCCAGCCCGCCACATCACCCAGCGCGACGATCCGCGACAGCCGCTGTTCGAAGCAGTTATAGGGATAGGCCGTCATGTACGATCGCACGCCTGCCAGCGGCGGCGCGAGCGTATCCGTCAACCGGATGTCGACACTGCCGCGCCCCGCAATCGCCCCCGCAGGCGCACCGATCGGGATTGTCGTTGCCGCGCCCACGCGGGCGAGTGTTGCCGCCCAGACCTCGACGGGGATGGCAGGGACGATCTGCTGGTCGACGGTGATCTTGTCGACCGCCTTGCCGTCAGCGCTTTTGGCGGAAACCTGCCAGCGAAGACTGGATAGGCCCTCGCGTGCGGTGAGATTCCACACGACCGGCGCAGCCCCGCCCGCGGGGATCGTGACCGTCAGCGGCTTGCCCGTGGCGACGCGCGGCATCAGGTCGACCGTGGCGGTGACCGTCATCGGCTTGTCGGAGCCGTTGCGGAGCGTGAACACCGCGCCGTAATTGTCGCCGGTGCGCACCAGCGGCGGGATGCCGCTGAAGATGCTGAGGTCCTGCGCGGATCGGATATCGGTTTCACCCGTGCCGAACAATTGTGCGCCGTCGGTCGCAATCGCGACCAACTTGAACGAGGTGAGCGCGTCGTTGAGCGTCACTGGCACGCGTGCATGGCCATTGGCATCAAGCGCGACGCGGCCCTTCCAGAGCAGCACCGGCTGGAAATTCTCGCGGTTCAGCCCCGACAGATCACCGCCGCCGCCGCCAGCCTCAACCGCTTTCTTGCCGTAATGCCGCTTGCCGACGACCTGGGTCTGTGCGGTCGAGGTGAGCACCGACAGCGATCGTTCGCCCATCATCGCGGCGAGCACATCCCAGCTTTCATTGGGCGCAAGCTGGAGCAGCGCCTGATCGACCGCGACGAAGGCGACATCGGCGCTGGCCGCAGGCTTGCCGTCGGGTGTTTTCACATCGACATCCACCTGCGCCACATCGCGCGCGGCATAGCGTTCGCGATCGGCCTTCACCGTCACGCCGAGCCGATACGCGTCCCAGCCGACCTTCACCTTGGCGATACCCAGCCGATAGGCGGGCTTGCTAAGGTCGACCAAGGCGGTCGCCTCGGGTGCCGGTTCATTCTTGGCGACGATGCCGAGCATCGCCCCGAAATCGGTCAGCCAGTCCCAGAAGCCGCCCTGCACCCGGCCGCGCACCGCCATCACCGACACGAAAACATCGGGGGCATAGCTGCCCGGCATTTTCACTTCGACGACGGGGTTCTTGCCTTCGAGGTGCGTGACGAAACTCGACAGCACGCCTTCGCGCTCGACGGTGACGAGCGCGGTTGCCTCGCGGAACGGCATGCGGACCTGGAAACGCGCGGTTTCGCCCGCTTTATATTCGGGCTTCTCCGGGATCACGTCCATCCGGTCGCCATTGTCGCCGCCAAACCACCAGTCATCATCACCGACCAGCCAGGTCGAAACCGTGCTGCGGGCCAGATTGCCCGCTGCATCCGTGGTGGTGGCAACCGCGTAGACTTCGCCCGACACGCCCGGGTTGATCGCACAGGTCGCCAGCCCCTGCGCATCGGTCGTCGCGCTGCAGGTCGCGGCCAGCTTGGTCGTCTTCATCTGGTTGTCATAAGCGTAGAAGCCGCCGATCAGCCGACGACGCGCGGTCAGGATTTCACGGTTGTAGAGCGCGACGGTAATCGCCTGATTGGCAATCGGCTTGCCCTCGGTATCGACCGCGACGAGCCGCAGGCGCAGATCATCCTGCTTCATCAACCAGCCATCGGTCTTGATGCCGATCCGTACTGCCGAGGGGTGGATGGCGATGCTGCGCGATGCGGTGAGCACCTCGCCATTCGCGTCCTGATAATCCATCTCGACGAGCATGTTCGCGGCGCCGTCAAGCGTTTGCGGTACCTCGATCGCGGTGCGGGCGGTGCCGTCTGCCCCCAACGTCACGGGCAGGGTTTGGGTTGGGGGCAGCGGGGTCTGCTCCTCCTCGCCGTCGCCGTTCATGGCCTTCACGCCCTCGGTCACCGCCTTGCCGCCGAAGCTGTAACCCTCATAGCCGGAAGGCGTGCCGATGTTGCCGAACCAGCCGACACGAACATCAACAGGCAGATTGGCAGCGCCCCCGCCCGACAAATAGCCGACGAACAGATCGACCGGCAGTGTCTTGGGCCGGATCGCGGCTTCCTTCGGCCCGGTTACCGTCGCGCGCATTGTCGGTAGGCGGTATTCGTCGACCTTGAACGACTGGCTGGTGAAGATCGTCTTGTCGCCGGTGATGACCTGCAGGTCGTAATCGCCCATTGGCGCGCCCTGCGGGGCTACCCAGCTCGTCTCGCCGATCCCGCTGGCGTCGATGCTGAGCGGCAGATCGAACTGCGTGTCCGATCCGCGGTGCGACAGCCGCAACGTGCCGGTAAAGGCGGGCGTGGTCGCGAAACCCTCGGCAATCGGCTTGCGGACGATGTGCTTCATGTTGATCGTCTCGCCCTGGCGGACGAGCGCACGATCGAACACGGTGTGGACGATGTCGTCGCGCGCTGAATAGCCATAGGGCAGATCGAAATCATAGGGGCGGATGCCCTCACCCCAATCGGTCAGCGTGAAGCTGAAATCATCGTCCTTGCGCGCCGATACCATCAGCGCATGTGTGGATCCTTCGCCCTCGCATGATGCATAGGTTTCGGGCGCGGGGAGCCCGCTGGGGATCAGCAACCCGCCACTTTTGTCTGTAACACCGCGCGCCAGCACTTTGCCGGTGCAGCTATCGGAAACGGCAACGGCGGCATTGGCGACAGGCTTGCCGCTATCGAGCGCGGTTACCCAGGCGAGGCTGCGGTCGCGACCCCATTTGAAGTGGACCGCCATGTTGGTGACGAGCGCGGCACTGGCGACATAACGCGGCGCATCACGCCCGAGCAGCGCATTGCCCAGCTTCGGGCTCGCAAGCTCGACCACATAGAAACCGGGCTTGGTCAGCGGAATGCCGACAACTTCGAAATCCTTGCCCTTGCCCGGCAGCCCGACAGAGAGATCATTGCCCTGGTTTGCCGCGAGGATCGGCTTGGAACCGGTATCGTTGATCGTCACCTTTTCCTTGCCGCGCATTTCCTCATGGCTGGCATAATCATCGGCATCGTCGACGGTACGGAGCCACTGCGCGATCTGGCCGTCGGTACCGTCGACCTTCATCGTCTGCCCGGCAATCGCCAGATTCCGGCCGCGCAACGCCGGTTCGACATTGCGGACGGTGACGGGGAGCACCCCGCCCTCGCGCGCCTCCAAGATGCCGAAGGGTGCGGCAAACTTCACCAGCGGCGGAGCCTCGTCGAAGCGGATGTCGAGCGGGAAACGCTCGGCATTGGAGAGTGGGCGGCCGCTTTCATCCTTGATGTCGGCGGGCAGGATCAGCTTGGCAGTGCTTGCCGAAGGAAGCGGCGTTGCGAAAGTGATGTCGCTGATCGTCGATTGCTTCTTGGCATCGTCATCGAATTTGGGCGCGATCGATTTACCGTCGGCGGTCTGGATACGGATCTGTTCGGCGACGCTTTTCGCGATCGGCGCCGAGAAGCGCACATAGGCCTTCTCGACCGGGCTGCAGCCGGCCTGCGGGTTGACGCGGCCGCATTCGAACCGCGCGGTAAAGGGCTTGCGGACGGTATAGTCGAAGCGTTGATCGGCCCCGGCAAGCTTGCCGCTCGCCCCCGCAATCTTGCCCGACCAGACGATCGCCATGTCACGACCCGGGGGCAGCGGACGACGGCATTTCAGCGCGGTAATCCCGGCGGTCATCGCCTTTCGATCGGCCTCCGCCGCCGGAATCGTGGCGGGCAGGCCAGCGCTTTCGAGGAAGCTCGTCACCTCATACCGGTCGGTACCAAGTTCGCCGAGCAGCTTGGGCGCTATATCAGCACCGAGCACATCAACGGGAATTTTTTCGCCGATGCCGTCAACCGCGCAATAGGCGTTGGCGGCGACTGATGCGGGCGTGGCGGGCATGTTCGCGGCGATCAGGAAGACCTGATCCTCCTCGATCTCGCCGCCATATTGCCCCGGCAAAATGGCGCGCGCGACGGGACCGCCTGCGTCCACCTTGAAGCTGCGCTGGCCACCAACGGCATAGCCCGCCACCGTTTTCAGCCCATCGACCAGATCGAAGCTGCACGTTGTACCGCCGGGGAGTGGCGTCTTGAATTCGTGAACGAAGGTCTGCTGATCGACCCAGCGACCTTCGCCGGCGATTGCGCACGTGACCTTGAAGGGGGATGCCGCCCGCGGATCGCCCAGTGCGACGATCGGCTGGCTGAAACGGGCGGTGAAGCGTTCGATCGCGCCGTTGCCGATGCCGGGGGTGGCGACCATGACCTGCGGGGAATTATCCCCCGAAGCGCTTATCGGGGCGACCACCAGGGCCAGAAACGCCAGACGAGTGACCAGCTTCATTATCGCCCCCGATACGACAAGAGATATCGTTAACTACCGGTCACAGCGATATCGGTCCAGCGCCGAATAGCACGATGTTTCTGTGGCTTGCGGTATCATTGCGCATGGGGAACAAGTCTGTCTGAGGCGAATCGGGGGGCATCGGATTTGTTGGGCTGGGCGGACGCCGTCACGCTGATCGATTTTATCGCGCGTGAAGCATTGCTGTTTGCCACAGTCGGGATCGCCCTGGGCGGAATCGACGATCTTGCCGTCGATCTTACGTTCTTTGTTCGCGCCGGCTGGCAACGCTTGGTAAAGCGCCGGACGACAAGCCCGACCCTGGCCGATTTCGCCGCACCACAGCCAAAGGGACGGATCGCCATCTTCGTGGCCGCATGGGACGAAGCCGGCGTGATCGGGGCGATGCTAGAGACCGCGCTGGCACGGCTCGATTACCCGGACTACCAGATCTACGTCGGCACCTATCCCAATGACCGCGCCACTGTCGCAGCGGTCGCTGCGGTAGCAGCGCGTGATCATCGCGTCCGGCTGGTGATTGGCACCGAGCCCGGTCCGACGACCAAGGCCGCCAATCTGAACACGATCTGGCGCGCATTGGCGCATGACGAGCAAACCGATGGCATCCGCGCCCGCGCCATCGTGCTGCACGACGCCGAGGATGTCGTCCACGCGCAGGAGCTTCGGATCTTCGATCGACTTATCGGGTCGTATAGCGCCGTCCAGTTACCGGTTCTGCCGTTGGTCCAGCGCGGCTCCCGGCTGGTTTCCGGCCATTACTGCGATGAATTCGCCGAGGCGCATGCCAAGCAGCTCGTCGTTCGCCAGTTGCTCGGGGTGGGCTTGCCGCTTGCCGGGGTTGGCTGCGCTATCTCCCGCGAGGCACTGGAGTCGGTGGCTGCATCACGCGGTGGCGATCCCTTCGATGCGCACAGCCTGACCGAGGATTATGAGTTGGGCCTCCACGTCGCCGCGCTCGGCGGACGATCGATCCTGGCTCGCGTGCGCGAAACGCCGGGCGGGCCGTTGATTGCGGTGCGTGCCTATTTTCCGGCAACACTCGACGCAGCAGTGCGCCAGAAGGCACGCTGGATGGTGGGCATCGCCCTGGCGGGGTGGGACCGGATCGGCTGGGGTCGCCGGTTCGCCCTGGGTGATCACTGGATGCGCATACGTGACCGACGCGGGCCGATTGCGGTGGTCGTGCTGGCAGCCGCCTATCTGGCGCTGGTGGCAAGCGCCCTTTCTTGGCTGGGCCATATCGCGATCGACGTACCGATGCGGCCGCTGGAGATTCCGGGTGCGGTACTGGTGGCCAATGCTGCGCTCCTGATCTGGCGGCTGGGCATGCGGATCGCATTTACGGTTGCCGCTTATGGCTGGCGCGAGGGTTTGTGGTCAGTACCCCGCGCGCTTGTCGGCAACTACATTGCACTGCTGGCAGCTCGGCGTGCGATAATTCGTTATGTCGCGATGTTGCGCGGCGCCCCGATCCGCTGGGACAAGACGGCGCACGTCTTCCCGATGCTCGAACGAATGCAACAATGATGAGGCGGCGCGGCAGCCCCTTGCGGTTTCTGGCCCTGGTGCTTGGCGGCTGGGTGGTGCTGCGCGCAGCGACATTATGGCCACCATCCCCCCAGGCAGCGATCGAAACCGCGACCCCCGTTATCGCTGCAGCGCCACGTGTCGCACTCGAACGGCATATGCTGCGCGTCGGTCGTGATCAGCGACGGCCGGAAGCGGCGATCGCACCGGCATTTCTGGCGCAGCCTCCGCCAAAGACAATGCCACCCTCCGACCCCAAGCGGCTAGCACTTGCGTTGCTCGCAATGATGCGCTTCGGCTCGGCCGAGCCGGTTGTGACGCGAGCATCGTTCATTATCGACGGGCCGCGTCCAGGACTGCTGCAACAACCAGCCTGGTCCGGCAACGCGGCCCCAACAACACAGGCGGCATCCCGCTGGTCGGGCAGCTTCTGGTTGATCGCGCGTGATGGGCGCGGGCTGGGCGCCAGTCTGACGGGCAGTCAGCTCGGCGGTAGTCAGGCAGGTGCCAGGCTGGCCTATGCACTTGGGCAGGCACGGCGCGTCGCCATTGTCGGCCGGATTGCAAGCCCTCTCGCTGGTATGGGGCAGGAAGCTGCTATCGGGATCGAGTGGCGGCCGACACGCCTGCCCGTGCGGCTGGTGGCCGAACAGCGCATTGGCATCAACGGCGCGGCCGGCGGCCCGTCACTCGCGGTGGTCGGGGGTATCAACCCGTTGCCGATCGCACATGGCTTTCGTTTGGAAGGCTATGGCCAGGCCGGCATCATCGGGCGAAGCGGGGTGATCGGTTACGCCGACGGCGCGGTTCGCGTCCACCGCCAGGTCGCGATGATCGGGGATAGTCCGATCGACCTTGGCGGTGGTGGATGGGGCGCGATCCAGCCCGGCGTTGCCCGACTTGATCTGGGTCCATCGATCGGCGCGCGCCTACCGCTGGGGGCAAATGGCGTCCGTGTTTCGCTCGACTGGCGTCAGCGCGTTGCGGGCATGGCACGACCGGGGTCAGGGCCCGCATTGTCGATTGGCACCGATTTCTAGCCAACCGCGCGTGAGCGCTTTCGCCATGCCCCCGAAAGGGATATCGCGGAGACGCCCATGGACGTTTATCTGCCCATCGCCAATCTGAGCGTGAATGCGCTCGTCATCATCCTGCTGGGGGGCGGGGTGGGGTTGCTGTCGGGCATGTTCGGGGTGGGCGGCGGCTTTCTGACGACGCCGTTGCTGATCGTGTACGGCATCCCGCCCACGGTCGCCGCCGCATCCGCCGCCAGCCAGGTGACAGGGGCAAGCGTATCCGGGGTGTTCGCACATTTTCGACGGAACGGCGTCGATACCAAGATGGGCGGCGTACTGGTCGCCGGCGGGGTGGTCGGTTCGTTTGTCGGTGCCTGGATTTTCCAGCTGCTGCAGGCAAGCGGCCAGATCGATACCGTGATCGCGATCATCTATGTGCTGCTGCTCGGCTCGATCGGCACGATGATGGCCCGCGAATCTGTGCAGAGCATTCGCGCCATAAAGAGCGGCGTTACCGTGCGCGCCAAGACCCGGCGGCACCACCCGTTGGTCGCCGCATTGCCGCTGCGTACGCGTTTCTATCGATCAGGGCTCTATATCTCGCCGCTTGCGCCGCTGATGCTCGGGTTTTTCGTCGGTATTCTGACGATCCTGCTCGGCATCGGCGGCGGATTCATCCTGGTACCGGCGATGCTGTACCTGCTCGGGATGACGACGCAGGTCGTGGTCGGCACTTCTCTGTTCCAGACGTTGTTTGTCACGGCAACCGCGACGATGGTGCATGCCACCACGACAAAAGCGGTCGATATCGTGCTTGCCGCGCTGCTGTTGCTCGGGTCAGTCATCGGCGCGCAGGTGGGCGCGCGGCTGGCGAGTAGCGTGAAGCCCGAATATCTGCGCCTCGCGCTTGCCGTGATCGTGCTGCTCGTCGCCTTTCGCGTGGCGCTTGGGCTCGGGTTCCGCCCCGATGCGCTGTATTCGGTCGAGCTGTCATAATGCGCAGCCGCCATGCGCTGGTGCTGTTGCTCTCGCCGCTCCTGATGGCACAGGCAAAGCCAGTGCTGGTGCCCGATGTGTCGCAGCGCGATATCGAGATTGCGTACAGCTTTACCGGGGCCGAACTGCTGTTGTTCGGGGCGATCCTGTATCCCGGTGGCCGGGTGCCGACCGAGCGGGATGCCGATATCGTCGTCGTCGTAAAAGGTCCGGCGCAATCGATTCTGGTACGGGAAAAGCAAAAGATTGCCGGCATCTGGGTGAACGCTGCGCGAATGCGATATTTGTCGGCACCGTCATTTTACGCCATCGCATCGTCAAAGCCGATCGATTCACTTGTCGATGATCGTACACGCGCCATTTACGAACTCGGCCTTGGCAGCCTGCAGCTGTCGCCCGATTCAAACACCGCCAGTCCCGCGCAGGCGCGCTTTGCCCAGGGGCTGGTCGAGCTGAAGCGGCGGACAGGGCTATATTATGAAGCCCCTCGCGCGGTGGAAATCACTGACGGCGTGCTGTACCGGGCGCGCCTGCGAATCCCGGCACGCGTACCTGTGGGGCGATTCACGGCGGAAACCTTTCTGATCCGTGACGGACGCGTGCTGGCGGCGGCAGTGCGCGACATCGATATCCGCAAATCGGGCTTCGAACGTTTTGTTGCCCGCGCCGCCGATCGAAATGCCTTCGCGTACGGGCTGGTCGCGGTTGCACTATCGGTCTTTCTTGGATGGAGCGCTGGCTGGATCGCTCGCCGCTTTTGATGGCGCAAATCGAGACGTACGGCGTTGCATACGCTATCTTTACCACTCACCCCGCACTGTCGACTTACGTCACGTCCGGGGACCAGCACGCATATGACCGACAGCGCCCAGTTCAGCGCCTTTGATCCTGATCGCCAGGGCTTGACCCCGACTGCGCGCACCGAACCGAGCGTGGATATGACCGCCACCAGCGGCAACGGTATCGGCGTCGTGTTCGAAATCGCAGGATCGAGCAGCCAGATCCTGCTCGACAGCGTTGCGCTCGACCGTGTGGCGCAAAGCGCTGATCCGGTGGTTGCCGCCGCAGGTCAGGTCGGCAGCCAGATCAAGATGCGCGTCGGCAGTTCGTGGCTGATCGCCAATATCCGCTCCCTGAAACTCGCCGACGGCCCTGGCGATCACATTGTCGCTGCGATCGATTTTCTGGGCGAGGGCGATGAAGAAAAGCTGACCGGCAAGCTCTACAAGTTCCGGCGCGGTGTCACCCGCTATCCGATGCCCGGTTGTGCCGTTTTCCCCGTCTCGACCGCCGATCTGAAGCAAATCTATGCCGCCGATGATCGCGC
>CAZWAL010000040.1:0-16528 GCA_964631905.1 uncultured Stakelama sp. | reverse complement strand
CGGGGATCGGCGGGGCGTCGACCACCGCGATCAGGTTGCGCAGCCGGTTGTCGCCCACCTCCGCATCGGATGGCATGCGGTCTTCTTCCCACACGACCCCAATCAACTGGCGCGGCCCCAGCGGTGCGACGACGATCGAACCGGGCTCGACCGCCATCCCCTGTGGCACCCGGTAATCGAGCGGCCCCAGGGCGGCATTCATGATGATAACGCGGGCGCGGGCCATGTGCCCTTTATGGCTATTCGACGGCGACAAGGAAGGGTGTCGCGCTGCCGCCGGTACTATATATAACAGGATATAGCTTTCCGTTGCGAAAGGAGCGCGCTGATGTTTTTACCCCTTGTTGCGTTGTTGATGGGAGGTCAGGGGCAGGTTCCGGCATGTCCGGCCACCGTCGCAATACCGGTCGCGTTGTCGGGCCGGACCACCACCGTCGGCACCCCTGGGGTTGGTAAGCGGTTCACCGTCACCGGGTCACAGACCGTGGCTGGTCTCACGGCCGAAGAGACGGCGAGGGGTGGTGGAGCGGCAATCGTGCAGATTCGCATCCCCAAGTCTGGCACCTACAGCATCGCACTCGGCGATCGCGCTTGGATCGATGTTCGCCAAGCGGGAAAGACGCTGGATTCCGTAGGCCATGAGCATGGCCCGGCCTGCACCGGTATTCGCAAAATCGTTCGGTTTGCGCTGGCGGCGGGACCGGTCGAGCTTCGGCTATCGGGGATGAACGGCGCGGCCATCACCGTCCTGGTCGCGCGCGACGGGATGTCACCGTCGGCCAAACGCGACTAGCCGGGCAGTGTGCAGCTGCCCGGCCCGTCGATCTTACAGGCGGATGCCCGAACGCCCACGTTCGCGATTGTTCTTGAGCTGCTGGATGTGGCGCTGCGTCCTGTCGAGCATCACCCCGAGGCGTCGTTCGTCACGCTCGCTCAAGTTACTGCCCCGGGCGCGCAGCTGCGCTTCGGTCCGCGCAATCTGGCGCAGTTCGGTGTTCAATACGTTGCGTTCGCGAACGCTGAGCTTGCCGGAGCGTTTGCCCGCATCGACCTGACGCGACAGATTGGCCTGGCGCGCATCGATTCCGACATCGGCCTGGGCAACACCACCAAGCGTGAGGGCGGCGAGTGCTGCGATGATGGACATTTTCTTCATGTTGGGAGCCTTTTCACGGTTTGGGCCATCGGTGGCCCGTTCCACCTTGCCCAACGTATCGATCGTTGTTTGGCCGCATCAATTCGCCATTGCCGACGTATCGCCTTTCACCATCCTTTGCCTTATGGGCCGCTCGAACCGAAAAGTTGGACAGGACTGGCATGAAATTCTTCGTCGATACCGCAGACACTGCTGAAATCCGTGACCTGGCCGATTCGGGTCTGGTCGATGGCGTCACCACCAATCCCTCACTGATTGCCAAATCGGGGCGGAAGTTTCTCGAAGTGGTGGAGGAGATTTGCGGGATCGTCGACGGGCCGGTATCGGCCGAAGTCGTCGCGCTCGACCATGCCGGGATGATGCGTGAGGCGGATATCCTGCGCAAGATCGCGGACAATGTGACGGTCAAGGTGCCGCTGACGATCGACGGGCTGAAGACCTGCAAGGCGCTGACCGACGACGGCACGATGGTGAATGTGACGCTTTGCTTTTCCGCCAATCAGGCGCTGCTCGCGGCCAAGGCAGGCGCGACGTTCATCTCGCCCTTCGTCGGTCGTCTCGACGATATCGGCCTGGACGGGCTCGATCTGATCCGCGACATCCGCCTGATCTATGATAACTTTGCTTTCGACACCGAAATCCTCGTCGCGAGCGTACGCCACCCCGTCCACATTCTCGAAAGCGCGCGCATCGGTGCCGATGTAATGACCGCGCCGCCGGCGGTAATCCGCCAGCTCGTCAAGCACCCGCTGACCGACAAGGGGATCGAAGGCTTCATGGCCGATTGGGCGAAAAGCGGCCAGACGATCGGGTGATTTGCGTCCTCCATTTCTAACCCGGCCACTCGCCCTCCCCAAAATGGTGGGAGAGCGTTAGACCGGGGACATGGCCAATACTAATCCCCTTGCGCAGGCCTATGCCGATCATCTTCGGCGAGACCGTCGACGATCGGTGCACACGGTGCGCGCCTATCAGGCGACGGCCGAGCGGCTGATCGCGTTTCTGGGCGAACATTGGGGCGGTGCGCTCGATCCCGCCACGCTGGCGAAGGTGTCGATCGCCGATTTGCGCGCCTTCCTGGCGCTCCGTCGGGGCGAGGGGCTGACCAATGCCTCCGCAGCGCGCGAGCTATCGGCGGTGCGCGGATTTCTTAAATTCGCGAGCGAAGGCGGCGTCGCGCCGACATTGAAGGGGCCGCGTGTTAAAAAGGGCGTGCCGCGGCCGATTTCCCCCGACGAGGCCGTCGCGCTGGCAAGCGATGTCGCGGAGAGCGCCGCCGAACCCTGGATCGCCGCGCGCGACTGGGCGGTGTTGCTGCTGCTCTACGGCGCGGGCTTGCGGATCGGTGAGGCGGTGGGGCTGACGGGCGGCGTACTGCCGCTGGACGAGGCGATGGCGGTAACAGGCAAGCGCGACAAGACCCGCATCGTCCCGCTGCTGCCGCAAGTCCGCGCCGCGATCGAGGAATATGCCCGGCTAACCCCCTGGCCAATCGACCGCACTCAGCCGCTATTTCGCGGTGCCAAGGGCGGGCCGCTGTCGCCAGCGATCATCCGCCGCTCGGTGCAGGCCGCACGCACTCGGTTAGGCTTGTCGGAACGCACGACCCCGCATGCGCTACGCCACTCGTTCGCAACGCATTTGCTTGGCCGTGGCGCTGATCTGCGCTCGCTGCAGGAACTGCTGGGGCACGCCAGTTTGAGCTCGACGCAAATCTATACGCAGGTCGATGCCGCGCATTTGCTGGACGTGTATCGCAATGCGCACCCGCGAGCCTAGCCACTCGCTCGCCACGTCGCCACGCGCCAAATGTAGGCGATCACCGCGAGCACCAGCAGCGCAGTCGCGGTCGGACCTAGATACTGATCGAGATCGTGGAAGCGCGTGCCGAGCCAATAGCCTGCGCCCACCAGTACCGCGTTCCAGATCGTGATCCCGGCGGTCGACCAGATCAGAAACCGGCTGCGTGGCATTCGCGCCAGCCCGGCGGGGATCGAAACGACCGTACGGCCGATCGGCATGAAGCGGAAGATGAACACCACCCATTGGCCGTGCTTCACGAAAAAGCGCTGGAGCTTTTCGACATCGCGCCATTCCAGTGCCAGCCAGCGGCCATAGCGATCGATGAACGGGCGAAAGCGTTCATGCCCCAACCGGTATCCGATTTCGTACCAGAAGACGTTGCCGAGCAGGCTGCCGATCGTCCCGGCAATCATCAGCGGCAGGATGCTCATCCGCCCCTGCGACACGGCAATGCCGCCCAACCCCATCACCACCTCTGAAGGTACCGGTGGAATTACGTTTTCGAGCACCATCAGCAGGAAGATACCGAGATACCCGGCGGTATCGATCAGGTTGAGCAGGAACTCGGTCATCGTGGGCGCGCCGGGGCAGCGGGCGCTATGCCGCCGCCGCGACCTTCGCTTCGATCGCGTCCCAGATCATGCCCGCCACGTCGGTGCCGTCAAAGGCCTCGATCGCCACGATGCCGGTGGGGGAGGTGACGTTGATCTCGGTCAGCCATTTGCCGCCGATCACGTCGATGCCCACGAACAACAGTCCGCGCTTCTTGAGCTCCGGCCCCAGCACCGCGCAAATCTCATGCTCCTCAGGCGTCAGCTCGGTCTTCACCGCCGAACCGCCGACCGCGAGGTTGCTGCGGATTTCGCCCTCGCCCGGCAGCCGGTTGATCGCGCCCGCGACCACCCCGTCGACCAGCACGATCCTTTTGTCGCCCTTCGCCACATCGGGCAAGAATGCCTGCACCATATGCGGCTCGCGCCAGGCGGTGTTGAAGACCTCGATCAGCGCCGACAGGTTTGCGCCGTCGGCCCCCACTTTGAAGATCGCCTTGCCGCCATTGCCGTGCAGCGGTTTGATGACGATCTCACCGTGCTGCGCCAGGAACTTGCGCGCTTCGTCGAGGCTGCGGGTGACGAGGGTGGGCGGCATGAAGCGCGCATAATCGAGCACGAACACCTTTTCGGGCGCATTGCGGACGTTGGCGGGGTCGTTGACGACCAGGGTGCGGTGCGCGATCCGCTCCAACAGGTGTGTTGCGGTGATATAACCGAGGTCGAACGGCGGGTCTTGCCGCATCAGCACCACATCGGTTTGCTCACCCAGATCGAGCCTGGTCGCCTCGCCAAAGCTGAAGTGATTGCCCACTTGCCGCTGCACCGTCACAGGGTGCGCATGTGTCCACACATGGCCGTCGGCGTAGTTCAGATCTTCGGCGGTGTAGTGGAACAGCCGGTGACCGCGCGCCTGCGCCGACAGCATCAGCGCAAAGGTCGAATCGCCCGCGATGTTGATGCTGTCGAGCGGATCCATCTGGACGGCAACGGTAAGCGACATGTGATCAGCCTTTGACAACCCGAACGGGGAGGGTGTGTTCGCGGTATCTAGGGTGGCGCATGCCGGAAGTCACCCGATCCACGCATTTTCGATGTGACGCGGGCGCGTGCCCGGCGCGATGAGGATGACGTCGATGCGAATGTCTTCACCGGCGGTGGCATAGACGGGCATCAATATCCCCGCCGCGGCGGCAACGCGCGCCAGCCGCCGCTCGTCGATCGCGAAATCGAGTTCGGCGGCGGTCGCGCGAACCTTGACCTCGACAAAGGCGATCAGCGCGCCACGCTTGGCGACCAGATCAACCTCGCCCGCAGGCGTACGCACGCGCTCGGCAAGGATTCGCCAGCCCTTGAGCCGCAAATACCAGGCTGCCATGCGCTCCCCGCGGCGTCCGCGCGCTTCGGCAGCCTTGCGTTCCGCCGTCACCCCTTGAGTTCCAGTGCCCGTGCGTACAGCGCCTTGCGATCGAGCCCCAGCGCCTTCGCCACTTCGCTGGCGGCCTGCCCGGTCGACAGGCGGGTGAGCGCTTCCGCCAGTGCAGCGTCGGCATCGGCAGCGCTCGCGACCTCGGGCGGGCCAGGTGGGGCCACGACGACGACGATCTCGCCCTTGGGCGGGGCATCGGCATAGCGCGCAGCAAGGTGCGAGAGGCTACCCGTCACCGCTTCCTCGAAATGTTTCGTAATCTCTCGCGTCACCGCCGCATCGCGGTCTCCGAGCCCTTCGGCGAGTGCTGCCAGCAGAGCACCCAGCCTTGGCCCCGATTCGTAGATCACCAAAGTCGCGCGCACCCCGGCAATCTCGGCAATTGCTTCCGCGCGGGCATGCTGTTTGGGCGGCAGGAAGCCGAGATAGAGAAACCGGTCGGTCGGGAGCCCGGCCAGGGTGAGCGCGGCCACGGCCGCACACGGGCCAGGCACCGTCACCACATTATGTCCTGCCGCGCGTGCGTCACGGACCAGCTTGTAACCGGGATCGGAAATCAGCGGCGTGCCCGCATCGGAAACCAGCGCCACCACTTCGCTCGCCATGCGTGCAACCAAACCGGGCCGTACCTGTTCGGCATTGTGATCGTGATAGGGCGTCATTGGCCGTTTTACGCCAATATGGTTTAGCAGCTTGCCCGTCACGCGACTGTCTTCAACCGCGATTATCGCCGCGTTCGCCAGGACGTGGGCGGCACGCGGCGAGAGATCGCCGAGATTGCCGATTGGCGTGGCCACGATATAGAGGCCGGGGAAGAGTTCAGCGTTCATTGGGGATTGTCATGGCAGAGGCCGCAACCAAATCGCAACCTGTCATACGGGAACGGGTCATGTCCGCAGGGCTGCCGTCACTGTTTCGCAAGATCGCGCTTGCAGCAGGGGGCGCGCTGGCGCTCGCTGGCTGCCAGACGGTGGTGCCGCGCGGCCCTGTGCAGCCCGTCAATCGCCCTGCCGCAACCCGGCCGGTGCAGGTGCAGCAACCAAAGGTCGATGCCGGCATTCCCCAGGATGTCGCACGGCAGCGTGTTGCGCTGTTGGTGCCGCTGACGGGCAGCAATGCCGGGGTCGGCGTGTCGATTGCCAATGCCACCCAGCTGGCAGTGCTCGATACCAAGAACGAGCGCATCCGGATCACCAATTACGATACCAGCACAGGCGCCGCCGCCGCAGCGCGTCGCGCGATTGCCGATGGCAACAAGCTGATCCTGGGGCCGTTGCTGGCGGATGATGTGCGCGCGGTCGCCCCGATTGCTCGGGCGGCTGGCGTGCCGCTGATCAGCTTTTCAAACGATGTCGGCGTGGCCGGAAACGGCACCTATGTGATGGGCTATACCCCCACCGAATCGATCGCGCGTGTCGTCAACTTTGCGCGCGGCAAGGGGATGACGACGTTTGCCGGGCTGGTGCCGAACGGGCTGTACGGTGAACGCGCATCGACCGCGCTGCTGCGCGCGGTGGAGAGTGCAGGCGGGCAGGTGGTGACGCTGCAAACCTATGATCGCGCGCCGGGATCGATCACCGCGGCAATCACGCGGATGGCCAAGAATTCGCCCTATCAGGCGGTGCTGATCGCCGACAGTGGTGCGACTGCTGCGGTGGCCGTGCCGATTTTGCGCCGCAACGGCGCGGGCAGCGCGCAGGTGCTCGGCACTGATCTATGGAATACGGAAAGCGCGATCACGAGTGCGCCTTCGCTGAACGGGGCGTGGTTCGCCAGCGTTTCCGACAATCTCTATCGGCAATATGCGGTCAAATATCGCGCCCGGTTCGGTACTGCGCCCTATCGACTGTCGAGCCTCGGCTATGATGCGGTGCTGCTGACGGTGCGGATCATGCGCGACTGGGCGATCGGCGCACCATTCCCGGCGGATCGGCTCGATGATCGCGGGGGGTTTGCCGGGATCGACGGAGCATTCCGCTTCGGACGCGACGGTGTCGCCGAACGCGCCCTCGAAGTGCAGGAAATCCGCAGCGGATCGACGATTACCGTGTCGCCGGCACCGGGCGGTTTCGCGCGCTAACCTATCCGATCAGCGTCGCGATGACGGCGTTTAGAACCGGCATGCCTGAGTCGGTCGCGCGCAGCCGGGTACCCTCGCGGATGACAAGGCCCTCTGTCTCGAGCAACTGGGCTGCCCGTTGGTCGATCACATCCTCGATGGCGCAGGCGCCAAGGGTCGCTACGCGTGCCAGATCGACGCCCTCGCGCAGGCGCAACCCCATCAGCATCGCCTCGGTTCGGCGCATATCGGGGGCTAGCGGCGTTTCGCTTTCGGCTCCGTGGCCGTTGCGGGCGAGCGCGCTCATCCAGTTTTCGGGTTTTTTGTGGCGCACCGTCGCCACCCCGCCGCGTCGTCCGTGCGCACCGGGGCCGATGCCGACATAATCGGTGTAACGCCAATAGGTCAGGTTATGGCGGCTCTCGGCACCTGGCCGGGCGTGATTGGAGATTTCATAAGCGGGCAACCCTGCCGCACTCGTGATCGCCCGCGTTGCCTCGAACAGATCGGCCCCGAAATCGGGTTCGGGGATCACCAGCCGCCCCGCCGCGGCATCGGTCGCAAAGCGCGTGCCGGGCTCAATTGTTAGCTGGTACAGCGACAGATGCTCGGTCCCAAAGCTGATCGCGCGGGCAAGTTCCGCCTCCCACGCCGCGATCGACTGCTCGGGGCGGGCATAGATCAGATCGAAGCTTACGCGCGTGAAATTGGCCTGTGCCGTGTCGAGCGCAGCCAGACCCTCGGTCACGTCGTGGGCACGCCCCAGAAACTGCAGGGCGGCATCATCCAGCGCCTGCAGACCCAGCGACACGCGGTTCACGCCTGCTGCCGCCAGATCGGCGAAGCGTGCTGCCTCGACTGAAGACGGGTTCGCCTCCAGCGTAATCTCGATGTCCGGCGCAAACCCCCAGGCTTGTTCTGCCGCCTGGATAATCGCGGCAACGGTGTCAGGCGGCATCAGCGATGGCGTGCCTCCACCAAAGAAAATCGATCCCAGCGGCGCGCCTGGCGTCAGCCCCGCCTCATACGCCAGATCGGTGAGCAGCGCCGCGCGCCACGCCGCCTGATCGACCGAGTCGCGCACATGGCTGTTGAAATCGCAGTACGCGCATTTCGATACACAGAACGGCCAGTGGACGTAAAGCGCGAGGGGCGTAGTCATTTTCGTGCTCTGGGGCTTGTGGAGGAGCGACGCAAGACGGCGACAGGCGCCGTCGCTCGAGCCCCTACAAAAAGGGATTATCAGCTTCCGCCGATCGGGTTAGCTCGGCACCGCGATGCTCGCTAATTGCTCAACCGAAGGGAAAATTTGATGAAAATGCGATCCGCCGCTTTGACCGCGCTAACGGTTGCAACCGTAATGGGAGTAACGGCTTCGCAGGCCATTGGGCAGAGTTCTCCGCGGCGGAATTACGTTTTTTGCTCTCAACCGTCCAAGGGCTATGCGCAGATGACCAACAGCATGGCCCAATATGAGGCTTCCATGCAGAAATATCGGGAATGCCTGGAACGGGCCCGTCAGAATGGTCAGGATGTTCCTGAGCCAAAGCCAGCCTGCAAACCCGGCGAATGCACCGCCGCACCGCGCTGATCATCGATCAATGAAACTGGGCCGTGGCGACGGGGTCGTCACGGTTCTTGGAGCTATCAAAAAACCGCTGCTACCAGCTTGGCAAAAGCGCGCGACCGGTGGTTGCTCGCCTGCTTCTCGGCAAAACTCATTTCAGCAAAGGTGCGCGTCTCACCCTCGGGTACGAACACCGGATCATAGCCGAACCCCATCTCGCCGCGCGGTGGCCAGATGAGATGGCCGTCGATCCGCCCTTCGAACCATTGGACATGGCCATCGGGCCAGGCGAGCGCGAGCATGGACACGAATTGTGCGGCGCGGTTGGCGTCGGGGCCGAGCGCAACCAGCTTTTCCTCGACCTTGCCCATCGCCATCGCCCAGTCCCGCGTCCCGTCTGCGGTTTCGGCCCAATTGGCGGTGTAGACGCCGGGGTCACCACCCAGCACTGCGACACACAAGCCGCTATCGTCGGCGAGCGCCGGCAGGCCGGACGCTATTGCTGCCGCCACCGCCTTCAGCGCAGCATTGGCGGCGAAGGTCGTACCGGTTTCCTCCGGCTCGGGCAGGCCGAGGTCACCGGCTGATACAGTCTCAACGCCGTGGGGCGACAGCAGATCGGCAATCTCGCGGACCTTGCCCGCATTATGCGTGGCGATCACCAGCTTGCCCGCATCGAGCTTGCGGATCGCCCCAACGGCAGGCGACGTCACCGACCGATGGCCTTGGCCTGTGCCGCGAAGATATCCGTGCAACCGATACGGGCGAGGCGGAGCAGGCGAAGCAAGCCTTCCTCGTCATAAGTCGCCCCCTCGGCGGTGGCCTGTGCCTCGGCAATGTTGCCGTTTTCAAGCAGCACGAAATTGGCGTCGGCATCGGCGTTCGAATCCTCGTCATAATCGAGGTCCAGCACCGGCGTGCCCTGATAGATGCCGCAACTGATCGCCGCGACCTTTTGGCTCACCGGATCGGCGGTCAGTTTGCCTTCTGCCATCAGTCCATCGATCGCGAGGCGAAGCGCGACCCACGCGCCCGAAATCGATGCCGTGCGCGTGCCGCCATCGGCCTGGATTACATCGCAATCGAGCACGATCTGGCGCTCGCCTAGCAGCTTCATGTCAGTCACCGATCGCAAGGATCGACCGATCAGCCGCTGGATTTCCTGGGTGCGGCCCGATTGCTTGCCCTTGGCGACTTCGCGGTTGCCGCGCGTGTGCGTGGCGCGGGGCAGCATGCCATATTCCGCGGTCACCCAGCCTTCGCCCTTGCCGCGCAGAAACGGCGGCACGCGCTCTTCGACGCTGGCGGTAACGAGCACCTTGGTGTCGCCAAAGCCGATCAGGACGGAGCCCTCTGCATGCTTGGTGAAACGCGGTTCGATGCTGATCGTGCGCATCTGATCGGGGGCGCGGCCGGATGGGCGCATGGGATTCTCTCCTGAAAATGGTTCGGGCTGCCTTAGTCGATTGGGGGCTTGGCGCAACGGCCCTGCGCGCGAACAATTTCTCATGTGCCTCCACAGCCACCCACGCCTTGCCGCCGCTCCGCCGAACACATAGCTATGCAGCCATGAACCCACCCATTCTCGAACTGAACGACCGCGCCCGTGATGTGTTTCGAACGGTGGTGGAAAGCTACCTCGATTCCGGCGCGCCGATCGGATCGCGCACAATATCGAAACTCTCAGGGTTGAACCTGTCCCCTGCGTCGATCCGCAACGTCATGCAGGATCTTGAGGAACTCGGCCTGCTGGCGGCGCCACATACCAGCGCCGGGCGGATGCCCACGGATAGCGGGCTACGCCTGTTCGTCGACGGCATGATGCAGGCGATGGAGCCAAGCGCCGAGGAACGCGCGGCGATCGAGTCGCGGGTCACGCAGGCCGGCCCGGTCGAGGAGGCGATTGCCGCCACCACTGCTGCGCTATCCGGCTTGTCGGCCTGTGCCGGGCTGGTGTTCGTGCCCAAGCGCGAGATCGTGCTGCGGCAGGTGGGTTTCGTGCCGCTTTCCGCCAATCAGGCGCTGGCGGTACTGGTGGCGGAAGACGGGTCGGTTGAGAACCGCGTCATCGACCTGCCGCCGGGCGTGACCCCATCGTCGCTGACCGAAGCGGGCAATTACATGACCGCGATGCTGGCCGGCATGACGCTGAGCGAGGCGCGGGCCAAGATAGAGCGCGAGATCGCCGCCGAACGCGCCGCGCTCGACGGGGCGGCCCGCGCGCTGGTCGAACAGGGACTGGTCGTGTGGAGCGAGGATAGCGGCCGCCGCCCGGTGCTGATCGTGCGCGGCCAGGGGCGGCTGATCGATGCTGCCGCTGCCGCCGATCTCGATCGGATCCGCGATCTGCTCGACGATCTTGAAGGCAAGCAGGAGATTGCCCAACTTCTCGATAGCGCGCGTGAAGGGGATGCGACGCGGATCTTCATCGGCGCGGAAAACAAGCTTTTCGCGCTGTCGGGATCGTCCGTGATCGCGCGGCCGTTTCACGGCGCAGACGGGCGCGTGGTCGGCGTGGTCGGCGTGATCGGGCCGACACGGTTGAACTATGCGCGGGTTGTGCCAATGGTTGATTTTACCGCCACGACACTGGCGCGGCTGATGTCGTGATGAATAACGGGACAAGACAGAACGTGATGACCGAAGAAGAGAACATCGAAGCCGCCGATAAGGCAGCCGACACGCAGGAAGAAGCGGCACCGCTCGAATTGGGCGAAGCTGAATTGCTGGCGGAGCGCATCGCGGTGCTGGAGGCCGAACTGGCTGAATCCAAGGCAGCGGTGCTTTATGCCCACGCAGAAGCGCAGAATGTCCGCCGTCGCAGCGAAAAGGAAGCGATCGACGCACGCGCCTATGCCGTCACGGCCTTTGCGCGCGATATACTGTCAGTGGCGGACAATCTGTCGCGCGGGCTTTCGGCGATGCCCGAAGAACTGCGCGCCGACGAGAAGATGAAGGGGCTGGTCGCGGGACTGGAGGCCACGGGCCGCGAGCTTGAAGCAATCTTCGCGCGCAACGGCATCCAGAAGATCGAGGCGCTCGGCGAAACGCTCGACCCCAATCGCCACCAGGCGATGATGGAAATGCCTAGCGACGCTGCCCCCGGCACAATCGTGCAGGAAATGCAGGCTGGCTATATGATCCGCGATCGACTGCTTCGCCCGGCACTGGTGGCGGTGGCGAAGAAGCCAGACTGATTTAGCGGTCCCGTTCGTGTCGAGCGAAGTCGAGACACGGTTGAGCGTGCGCTTGCGGCTCGCAGGGTTCTCGACTTCGCTCGAACCGAACGGATTTTGGCAATGCCGCTGAACACCAACCTCACGACTGATCGCGCGACTTTCGTCACGCATCTCGAATGCTCGATGACCGGGGAGCGCTATGAAGCCGATATGCTTCACGGCCTGTCTCGCGTCGGGCGCCCTCTGCTGGTGCGGTATGACCTCGCCGCGATCAAAGCCGCCATCCCCCGTGCGCTGATCGACGCACGACCGACCGATATGTGGCGCTGGCGCGAATTGCTGCCAGTGCGGGACACCGCCAATGTCGTCAGCCTCGGCGAGATCGAGACGCCGCTGGTGCCCGTCCCCGCATCGGGTGGCGCGAACACCTGGGTGAAGGATGAGGGGCGGCTGCCGACGGGGTCATTCAAGGCGCGCGGGCTGGTGATGGCGGTCAGCATGGCCAAGGAGCTTGGCGTCAAGCGGATCGCGATGCCGACCAACGGCAATGCGGGTGCCGCGCTTGCGGCCTACGCCACGCGCTGCGGGATCGAGACGATCGTCTTTTGTCCTGAGGACACGCCAGAAATTAACGTCCGCGAAATCGCGCTGCAGGGCGCGCGCGCGTTTACCGCGTCAACGGACTGATCGACGATTGCGGGGCGATTGTGGGGAAGGGGGCAGCGGAAGGACGTTGGTTCGATTTCTCGACGCTGAAGGAGCCGTATCGGATCGAGGGCAAGAAGACGATGGGGCTGGAGCTCGCCGCCCAATTCGGCTGGAATCTGCCCGATGCGATCTTTTACCCGACCGGCGGCGGCACAGGACTGATCGGCATGTGGAAGGCGTTCGACGAGCTTGAAAAACTCGGCTGGATCGGCCCCAAGCGCCCCAAGATGTTCGCGGTGCAGGCAAGCGGCTGTGCGCCGATCGTCAAGGCATTCGATGACGGTGTCGAGCATGCCGATCGCTGGGAAGGCGCGCACACGATCGCCAGCGGCATCCGCGTGCCGCGCGCGGTTGGCGACTTCCTCATCTTGCGGGCGGTGCGCGAAAGCGGCGGCATCGCGATGGCGGTGGACGATGACCTGATCGAACAGGCGGTCGACTTCTGCGCACGCGAGGACGGGCTGCTGCTCTGCCCCGAAGGCGGCGCGACGCTGGCGGCCTATCGGATCGCGCTGAAACAGGGGCTGGTAAGCACGGATGACAAGGTTGTGCTATTCAATTGCGCGACGGGGTTGAAATACCCGATGCCTGCGGCGGATAACGCGATCGACAAGGACGGGCCGATCGATTTCGACGCCCTTTAGGCGTTACATCCCCGCCGCAAGAAACTGATCGCGCAGGTTGCGCAACACCCGGCCCGATACCGGATCGAGCTCTCGCGCCTTCTTGCCGCTGCGCAACCGGTCGCGATCTTTCTTCGACGGTTCCACACGCTGCACCCGCACCCGGGCGAGTCCTTGCGCGCGCACGCCCAATAATTCAGCGGCCCCGCGCGACAGATCGATGATGCGTTTCGACGCACCGAACGGGCCGCGATCGTTGATCCGCACGAGGATGCGCCGCCCGGTATCGAGCGCGGTTACCTCGACATAGGTTGGCAGCGGCAAGGTACGGTGCGCGGCGGAGATCCATTCGGGGCGGAACCTTTCGCCGCTCGCGGTCACGTTGCCGCTTTCGCTGCCATACCAGCTGGCATAACCGAGCATGTCGTAGTCCGGATCGGCTTGGGGCACATAAGTGTTGCCGCGCACCTTGTAAGGCTTGCCGATCTTGACGGGCGTATCGCTCACCGGGCGCACATTGCCGCCCGCACAGGCAGACAGCAGCAGCGCAAGCGTGCCGGTTGCCGCCAGTCGTGATCCCCGCAACCCCGTCATATGCGCGATGCTAATGCGAAACGCGGCAAATGGGAATCGCCTCAGATCACCTGGGCTCGGTTTTCATCGCGGTGCTTCTTGAGGTATTTCATGAACGGGGTGCCGCCCGTGCCAACATCGGGATCATTGCCCGCCGCGTTCGATGCCTGTTTGTTGATATAACTGGCGGCATATTCGAGGTGGCGGCTGCGGAACCGGGCAACCTGTTCGACGCAAGCATTGAACGCATCTTTCAGCGACTGGCCCTGCGTCCGCGCGAAATCACGCAGATGGCTGGCGGCCTGCATATCCTCGATGAATGCGCGGTGTTGGCGGGGGCGGTAGTGATGGAGCTCGGCCAGGAACGCGCGTAATTCGTCATCGGTGTGGGTCACCTGGAACAGCGCATCCATCGACGGCACGATCGAGCTTTGCGATCCGGTCTGCCCGCGCAATGCCTGCGGTTTCCCGTCGAAGCGCGTCACGCCTTCGTAGATCAGCCCATCGGGCATCGCCGGATTGTTCTTCCACCCATTAATGTAGGGGCGGACGCGGTTGAAATAGATATAGGGATCGCACTTTTCGATCATGCGGTCGAAAATCGCATTGATCTCATCCCACACGCCGTTCATCTCGATCAGCAGCTTTTCGGTTGTGGCAGCGTCGCCAGCATCGCTTGCGCGGACCAGATCGACCCCGAGCGACAACGCGCGCCCTGCCACCGCTTCGATCGCGACATGCACCAGCACGAACCAGTTTTCGTCCTGCCCGCCCGCGAAATGCTGATCCATCACCAGATTTTCGAGCGCGATCTGCCCTGATTTGTCGAGCCGATACCAGTTATCGAGCACATAGCCGGCATAGTTCATCACCGGCGGAAAGCCGATTGCATCGGACAGCGCAACGAACGGCAGCGCCAGGTTTGCCGGCAGGGTGGTGATGGGGGACGGCTCACCCCAGACATAGGCCTGAACGAGGAAGGAGTAGCGTACCATCGCAACGCCAATTGCGGCGGTGTCGCTCGTCGCGATCAGCGCATCATAATCGGGGATCGGCAGTGCGCCCAGCCAACGCCGGACCTGCCCGGTGGTGACCAGACCCGATAGGATCGCCGCGGCATCTTCCACTTCGGCGAAATCGTCCGGCAGCAGCACCTCATCGATTTCTTTGCCAGAAAGGAACCCCCGCTCAGGCGACAGGCCGTAGTGGTGCAGGTCATGCATCGGTTGATCCTTCGAAACCGGTTTCATTTGATACCGCTCTAGTAGTTGCATCGCACTGACACCAGCGGTGCGGTTACCCGAACGGCAGGATGCTTTCATATTGCGAAAGTGGCGGCGCGCCCGGCAACGTGGCGCCCGTGCGCAGCAGAAAGGCGTGGCGCACGATCTCCGCCTGCTGTTCGATGCCATAGCGTTTCAGTGGCAGTCCCGGCTTGATGGCATAGCTGTACCGGCAAAAGGGGTGACGCGCGACGGGCAGAAAAATGCCCTGCTGGTGCTGCCAAACATGCGTCATTTCGTGGATGAACAGCCCCTGCGCATCCCGACGGCTGGCGGCGAAGTCATCGCAATAATGACAGCCCCGGGGGTGGAAATGCAGATGGCCGCGTGGTGCCATCACCGTGTCGCGCGGCTGAAAAAACGCCCATTTGCGCTGGATGATCCGCACCGGCGTATAATCAATCTCGGTGCCGAACACGCTTGTGGCTAGTGCGATTTCGCCTTCCGTCAGCGGCCGACCGAGACGATCAGCCATCGATCATCGCTTCGGTGCCGGATCACCCGCACCGATCACCGGCGCCGAATATTCGATCTTCAGATTGTTCGAAAAGGTGAAGAACAGTGTCATCACGTCGCCCGGCTTCACGCTGGGGTTGATCGTGTACAGCATCACATGCTTGCCGCCCGGTGCGAAGGTGATCTTCGCCTTGGCGGGAACGGGCACATCCTTCATCGGGGCCATCGATGCCATCGATCCGCTCATCATGCTCTCATGAAGTTCGGTCTTGATGACGCTCGGCGCGGTCACGCTCAGCAACCGGGTATCGGCGTCGCCGCCATGCACCGTGAAATAGGCGACGCCCGGATTACCTTTGACGGCGGGCAGGCGGACATAGCCCTTTTCGACATAGATTTGCGCGGGCTGGGTACAGGCACTTAATGCCAGCATTGCGACGGCCAAACTCATCATCTTTCGCATCGTGCACTCCAGTGGCGGGCGGATTGCGGGATTGATCTGGGACAAACCCGGCCCTTCTAGAAACGTACCAATCTTGCGGCAAGCAAAAGCCCCCCTATATCGCCTTCAACGATACGGTTGAGCAGGGCGCTTGACCGTGAGGGCATTAATCAAACTGGTAGGGGCCGAACACCACTATGGCTAAAGTTATCGGAATCGATCTGGGTACCACCAACAGCTGCGTGTCAGTGATGGAGGGCGGCAAGCCCAAGGTGATCGAAAACGCAGAAGGCGCGCGCACGACGCCGTCGATCGTCGCTTTCGCCAAGGATGGCGAACGACTGGTCGGCCAGCCGGCGAAGCGCCAGGCGGTTACCAATCCTGAGAACACCGTTTTTGCGGTAAAGCGCCTGATCGGCCGCCGCTTCGACGATCCGATCACCAAGAAGGACACCGAACTGGTCCCCTATCACATCGTGAAGGGTCCGAACGGCGATGCCTGGGTGAAGGCGGGCGGTGAAGATTACTCGCCGGCGCAGATTTCTGCCTTCACGCTGCAGAAAATGAAGGAAACCGCCGAGAGTTATCTGGGCGAAACTGTCACTCAGGCCGTGATCACCGTGCCGGCGTACTTCAACGATGCCCAGCGTCAGGCGACCAAGGATGCGGGCAAGATCGCGGGCCTCGAAGTGCTCCGCA
>CAZWAL010000039.1:0-16539 GCA_964631905.1 uncultured Stakelama sp. | reverse complement strand
GGTTTCCGTGCCAATGGCAACGATACCCAGATGATCGCCAACGGCACCTTCCTGAACAACAGCGATTTCTCGCCGCAGATCGGCATGGGGCGGGCCGGCTTGCTGCAGGACCGGGTGACGCGGCGCAAATATGGCCTGCCTGCCGAACTGCGCATGGCGAAGCTGGAAGATACCGCCGCCCAGGCGCGTAACTATATCGGTGACGCCGATTGGGTGCGCTCCGACATCACCGTGACCACCGACGCCGGGCAGACACCGATTGCGCCAGGCAAAAAGGTATCGGACGTGACGACGGGCGGCAGGCGTACGGCGCATTTCGTCGCCACCGCGCCGATCCTGGCCTTCTTCTCCGTTCAGTCCGCTGCCTATGCCGAGAAATCGGCCGATGCCGGGGGCGTGAAGACCACGGTCTATTACGATCCCAAGCACGAATATAACGTCGATCGCATGCTGAAAGCGATGAAGCTCAGCCTCGATTATTACCGCGCGAATTTTGGGCCCTATCAGTTCGACTATACGCGCATCATCGAATTTCCGGGCTATCAGACCTTCGCACAGGCCTTTGCAGGCACGGTGCCCTATTCGGAGCGGATCGGCTTCATCGCCGATACCCGTGACGAGAATGAGATTGATTACGTTACTTATGTGACCGCCCATGAACTGGGCCATCAATATTGGGCGCACCAGATCATCTCCGCCGAAATGCAGGGCGGCACCGTGCTCGTCGAGACGATGGCGCAATATTCGGCGATGATGGTAATGAAGAAGCTCTACGGCGAAGATAAGATGCGCCGGTTCCTGAAATATGAGCTCGATAATTATCTTCGCGCGCGGGGCTCCGAAGCGATCGAGGAACTGCCGCTCGAACGCGTCGAGAACCAGGGCTATATTCATTATCGCAAGGGTGCGGTGGTGATGTACCTGCTCCAGGATCGACTGGGCGAGGCGCGCATGAACGCGATGCTCGCGCAATTGCTCAATAAATACCGGTTCAAGAGCCAGCCCTATGCCCGCTCGCTTGATCTGGTGAACGGCCTGAAATCGATCGCGCGTGACGATGCCGAACGGGCGCTGATCAGCGATCTGTTCGAAAAGATCACCATCTATGACCTGAAGGCGAAGACCGCGACGGTGAAGAAACTGCCCGATGGCAGGTTCGAAACAACGGTGACCGTGACGGGCGACAAATTCTACGCCGATGGCAAGGGCAAGGAAACCAAGGCCACACTCGATGACGTGATCGAGATCGGATTGTTCGCGGCCCGCCCCGGCATCGGTGCGTTCTCCGCCAAGGACGTGGACTTCATCGAACGCCGCCCGGTGAAATCGGGCGAGCAGCAGATCCGCGTGATCTCCAAGCGCAAGCCCGCCTTTGCCGGGGTGGACCCGTACAACAAATATATCGACCGTAATTCGGAGGATAATGTGATGGCCGTGACGGGGTGATCCAGTCCGGCGGGGTCAGCTAAAAAATTGCGACCCGCCGACGCCCCCCAAAACGAGCAACACGGGTGTGGCGAGCTTGCTCTTCCATCGCCAGGCAATGATCAGTCCGGCAGCGAAGATGAGCACCAGTGGCAACGGGGCCGATGTGCGATCGAGCGTTGCCAGTGCCAGCTGGCCGCACGTCGCCGCGATAATGCCGACGACCGCGGCCGCGATGCCGTCGAGCAGTCGGTGGAGCGCCGGGGCGTCGACAAGTGCTTCCAGCTTCTCGAAAAAGACCATTGAAAAGGCAAAGGCAGGCAGAAACATGCCCGCTGTCACCGCCAGCGCGCCCGCCAATCCGCCAGCCTGATATCCAGCAAAGGTGCCGAAGATCACCAACGGCGCCGGCAGCACCCCGGCAATCGCGACCCCATCCAGAAATACGCCGTCACTGATCCAGCCCCGCCCGACGGTATCCGCGCGAACATAGGGGATGGCGGTATAGGCCCCGCCAAACGTCAACAGTCCACCCTTCAAGCCGGCGATGAAAAGCGCGAGCGTGGTGGCCTGCACTGCACCGACAGTGGCGATCGTGGCGGGAGCATCGGTCGCGGTGCCAGCGGCGAGCCAGCCGATAAGCGCGCCAGTGACCGCCAGCGCGACCGTCGCGATCAGTCGCAGGCCCAGCGCATGGGCGATACCCCCGGCGGCAAGCGGGACCCAGAAGGGCACACCGGCGAGTGTCGCGAGCAGGCTGACGACCGCAACCGCGATCAGATTGCGGGCGACCAGAATATGGCTGCCGATCCGGTATACCGCCCGGACGATAATCGCGACCACCACCGCCTGCACCCCAAGCAGCACGCCCGCCAACCCCGGTTGCCCGGCAATGAACGCCGCATAAGCCCAGGCGCAGCCGAGCATCAGCACCAACCCTGGCAGCATGAAGCCGAGCCCCGCAAGCAACCCACCGATCCGGCCACGCGCCATCATGCCTAGATGCACGCAGAGCTCATGTGCTTCCGGCCCGGGCAGCACCTGCATCACTGCGAGCAGCCGGTTGAAACGCGGCACCGAAATCCAGCGCTCTTCATCCACCAGCGTTTGCCGGATCATCGCGATCTGCGCGACTGGCCCGCCAAAGGCGAGTGCCCCGAAGCGCAGAAATTTCAGGAACAGCGCGGGCAGGGTGATGGGCGGGACAGCAACGCCTTCGGTGCTTGTAGTCAATGTGCCGTCCTCGCGTGATCCCGTCGGTAAGGTCGCGATCGGCAGGCTTGCTGTCAAAATAGCGATTGTTGCAGCTACTTATAGCCGGGCTATGCCGCGATCCGAGGTGTCAGGCACGGGGCGGGGAACGTGGTATCCGCGTTGCCGTGATTGGCCGTTGGCTTTACATCGCGCCTATCCATTGCCGATGAGAAGGCCAGACCATGCTCAAGCCGATCGCTGCTTTTGTTGTCCTGGTGCTCATCGCGTCCGCACCCTTATCCGCGAAGAACCAAGATGCCCAATTGATGGCGACGCTGGATGCGATCTGGGGCGGCTGGGAGCGCGGCGCGCGCGCGCCCGTCGAGAGCAATCTGGCGCGGTACTATATCGATACCGACTTTGACGGCGTTCGTCGGACTAAAGCGGAAGTGCTGGCGTTCCTGCAGCCGCGCGACAAACTGGCGCCCAATGCCGTCATTACCCGCAGTGATTACCAGTTTCAGTATCACGGCGATGACACCGCCATCGTCACCTATCGCGCGCAGGATTGTCGCAGCGATTCTGTCGGAAGCAAAAGGTGCTTTCGTTTTGCCGCCGCCGATACACTGGTTCGTGAAGACGGGCGGTGGAAGCTGGCAGCCGGCCAGCAGACAATGTTGCCCGCCGACGCGCCGGACATGGCCAATCTGTCTCGGGACGAGCTGTTGCGCACCGCCACCGCCATCGATGATGCGCAACTGAAGGGCGACGTGCCCGCTTTCGGCCGCCTGCACGCGGCGGATTGGTCGTTGACGCATGCGGCCGGGCAAGTCGCGGACAAGGCGAAGTTCATGGCTGACATGGTGTCGTTCTGGAAGCCGACCAGGGTCACGCATTCGGATAGGGCAATCACGCTCATGGCGGACGGCGCGATCCTGTCGGGCATCGTCGACTGGGAATGGCGCGATCGCGCGCAAAAGGTCCAGCACGCCCGGGAACGCTACACCGACATTTACGTCAGGCGATATGGGCAGTGGTTGCGCGCGCGCAGCCATTTTTCATGCGTTTCGGGGGCGTGTTCGTAAGGCTGACGCGGAAGCCGGGATTTGCCTTATCGCCCGATCCGCGCCTCAAGCCAGGTCGCTGCTTCTTCCGGGCTTGCCTTGTCGGTATCGCGATCGACCATGTAATTGGCCTCCCGCATCAACTCGACGGGGATATGGCCGACCAGCGTGCGCACCGCATTCAGGAAGCGTTCGTCCCGGGCATGATCGCGGTCGACCAGTAGGATCGCATCATAGCCGGGAATCGCGCCCTTGGGGTCGCCAAGCACCGTCAGCTTTTGCGCGGCGATCCGTCCGTCAGACGAGAAGGCGGAAATCACGTCCGCGCGGCCGCTGTCGATCGCGCGGTACATGAAGGTCGGGTTGTAGGCCTGCGCCGATTTGAAGCTGAGCGGATAGGCGCGCTTGACCGCTGCCCATTCGGGGCGCTCGAGAAATTCGAGGTCGGAACCGAAGGAGAGCGCCGGTGCCTGTGCGACCAGATCATCAAGCGTCGCAATACCAAGCTTTTTTGCCTGATCCCCGCGCATTGCAAAGGCGTAGGCGTTTTCGAAGCCGAGCGTACCAAGCATGCGGATGCCGTGCGACTTGTCAGCCCAGCCAGCGATGCCCTTGGCCATCGCGGCACGCGGCGGCACATCGGTGCGCTTCATCTCGTTGGTCCAGATCGTGCCCGAATAATCGACATAGACATCGATATCGCCGCTCGCGAGCGCGCCGAACACCACCGCCGATCCCAGCCCCTCGCGATAGGTAACGCGGTAGCCCGCGCGCTCCAGTCGGTGGCCAATCAGCCGGGCGAGGATGTATTGCTCAGAGAAGCCCTTCGCCCCCACCACAACGCTTTTCTGTCCCGTCGGCAGCATCGGTGTCAGCGCGAGCAAAATGCCCGCTGCCAGAACCCCGAGTGCGATAAAGGCTCGGATTCGCTTGCGATGGGCAATGGCGTGTTCGACCACACCAAGCAGCGCATCAACCGCCAGCGCCAGCGCCGCTGCAGTCAGACACCCGGCGAGCACCAGCGCCCAGTTTTGGGTTTGCAGCCCGGCGAAGATCATGTCGCCCAGGCTCGGTTGCCCGACAGTGGTCGACAGCGTCGCCGCACCGATCGTCCAGACGGCGGCAGTGCGGATGCCCGCCATCAGCAGCGGTGACACGAGCGGTGCTTCGACCAGCAGCAGCTTCTGCCACGCGGTCATCCCCACACCGTCCGCCGCTTCGATCACCGCGGGGTCGAGGCTGGTCAGCCCGGTCACGCCGTTGCGCAGGATCGGCAGTAACGCATAGAGCGTCAGCGCGAGCAGCGAGGGCAGAAAGCCGAGCGCCGGGATGCCGCCGCCCACCAGCGCGGACAGCGACAACAGGAGCGGATAGAAGAGCGCCAACAGCGCCAGGCTGGGGATCGTTTGCACCAGGCTCGCAAAACCGAGCGCGGTGCGTGCAACCAACGGCCGCCGGGCAGACCAGATCGCGAGCGGCAGGCTGATCACCAGCCCTAGCACCAGCGCCGATGCTGCGAGCAACAGATGCGCCGCCAGCAGATCGGGCACGCGCGCCAGCGCATTGAAGAACGGGCTGTTCATGCCTCGCCCTCCAACGCGCGGAGACGACGGGCCTGTTCACGCGGCACCGCCACCAGCGCATCGGCCTGTGCGCCGCCCTCGCCCGCGATCAGCGCGCGCGGCGTGCAATCGGCGACGATTCGGCCTGCATCCATCACTAGCACCCGGTCCGCCAGCAACAACGCCTCGGCAATGTCATGCGTGACCATGATCGTCGTGAGCCCCAGCCGGTCGTGCAGCCCCCGGATCGATGTGCCGAGTTGATCGCGCGTCACCGGATCGAGCGCCCCGAACGGCTCGTCCATGATCAGGAGACCCGGCTCGGTCGCGAGTGCACGCGCCACGCCGACGCGCTGGCGTTGTCCGCCCGACAGCGCATCGGGCGTGCGTCCAGCGAAATCGCGGGGCAGATCGACCAGATCGAGCAAATCGCCCACCCGCGCTGCATTGTCCTTGCTGCCGCTCAGCCGCAGCCCGATCGCGATATTCTCCGCCACGGTTAGATGCGGGAACAGCCCGACATTCTGGAAGATATAGCCGATCCGGCGACGCAGCAGATACGCATCCTCGTCCCCCACCGCCGCGCCGTTAACGGTAACCCGGCCGTTGCTCGGTTCCACCAGCCGGTTGATCATTTTCAGCAGCGTCGACTTGCCCGATCCCGAACTGCCGACCAGCGCGACGAAACTGCCAGCGGTAATGTTGACGGACACGGCGTCGACGGCGGTCGCCCCGCCCGGATAATGTTTCGATACAGCGTCGAAGACGACCGAGGGACCGTGGCTGCGCGATTCTTGTGGCATCGCTGGCGGTGATGCGGGATGAAGTCCGCAAGGTCAAACCGGGGCGATCAGGGGAACGGCATGAGCACCACCAAGGCAATTTTCATCACCGGTGGCGGATCGGGCATCGGCAGGGCGGTGGCCATCCTGTTCGCGAGCCGGGGCTGGCGTGTGGGGTTGGCCGATGTGAACGCTGCCGCACTCGCTGAAACCGCTGCCTTGCTCCCCGCCCAGCAGGCCAGCACCTATGTGATGGACGTGCGGGATCGCGACGCTTGGCAGGCGTCGCTCTACGCGTTTGTTGCCACCAGCGGAGGGCGGCTCGACGTGCTGTTCAACAATGCCGGTATCGCGACGGGCGGCAAGCTGGCCGACAATAGTTTTGACGAGATTGATCGGGTGGTCGGCATCAACCTGATGGGCGTCATCAACGGGGCGAAGATCGGCTATCCCTTTCTCAAGGCAACGCCGGGATCGTGCCTGCTCAACACGGCCTCTGCGGCGGGCATCTATGGCGGGCCGGGGATCGGCATCTACGCCGTCACCAAATTCGGCGTGCGCGCGCTCACCGAATCGCTCGATGGCGAATGGGCGCCCGATGACATCAAAGTGCGGTCACTGATGCCCAGCTTCATCGATACGCCGATGCTGCAGGCGGGGATTACCGGATCGAATCGAACGGTGCGCGAAACCGTCGTTGAGGGCGGGCTCGACATTACGCCGGTCACCGATGTTGCGCAGGCCGCATGGGACGCAGTGCATGGCGACAAGCTCCATACCCTCGTCGGCAAGACCGCCAAGCGCATGGCCTTTGCTGCGCGCTGGATGCCGGGGGGGCTGCGCAAGCAAATGAAGGCGCGGCAAACGGTAGCGTGAAGGGGTAAGGGGGTAAGCCCTTACTCCACCAGCGCGTCGATCGCCGCTGCCAGCTCGATATCGCGGTTGCTCAGCCCGCCCGCGTCATGGGTGGTGAGGAGAATGTCAACCCTGTTCCACACGTTCGACCATTCGGGGTGATGGTCCGCCTTTTCGGCGAGCAGTGCAACACGGCTCATGAAGCCGAACGCCTCCACGAAATCGGCGAACACAAGGCTGCGGGTGATCGCATCGCGGGCTTCGTCCCAATCCCAGTCGGGCAGGCCGTCCAGCGCCTCGGCGCGTTCCGCTTCGCTTAACTGCTCGACCATATTCGTCCTCTTGCCGTGGCTTGCCGCCTAGGCCTATGTGCCTCGTCATGACAGGGCAAGCACCGACTGCAGGCGATATCGAAGCACTCGCGCGGGGCGTGCTGAAACGGCTGCCCGATCCGTTCGCTTCGCATCTCGCCGATATCGTCCTGATCGTCGAGGAATTCGCCGATGAGGAAACGCTCGCCGAGCTGGAGATCGATGATCCGTTTGGGCTGACGGGGCTGTATCACGGCCAGCCGGTGGGCGAGAAAAGCAGCATGCAATCGGGTGCGCTGCCTGACCGGATTAACCTCTATCGCCGCCCGATCCTGGACGAATGGTGCGATACCGGGGTCGATCTGAAGGCACTGATCACCCATGTCGTGGTGCACGAAGTCGGCCATCATTTCGGGCTGTCGGATGATGATATGCACGCGCTTGAGGCACAAGCTTGAGCGGACTGGCGTTTGACGGCGTTGCCTGCACACGCGGCGGACGGCTGCTGTTCGACAATGTGTCGTTTGCCCTTGATGGCGGTGACGCACTGATCGTCAGCGGGCCGAATGGCGTCGGCAAATCAAGCCTGATCCGGATCGCTGCCGGACTGCTGCCGCCATCAGCGGGAACCGTGACAGGCAGCGTCGCGCGCGCCTATCTTGCAGAAGCCCATGGACTTGATCCCGAACGCACACTGGCCGATGCGCTGCTGTTCTGGGCGCGGATCGATGGCGCGGGGCGGGCCGAGGTGTCAGCGGCGCTGGAGGAAATTGGTCTGGCGCATATCGCGACCGTGCCGGTGCGGCTGCTGTCGACCGGGCAGCGACGACGCGCCGCGCTGGCGCCGCTGATTGCTGGCGGTGCGCCGGTGTGGCTGCTCGACGAGCCGGCAAGCGGGCTCGATGTGGCATCGGTCGCGCGGCTGGGAGAGATTATCGGAGCACACCGCGCGCGGGGCGGTGCGGTATTGATCGCGACCCATCAGCCAATCGATGTGCCAGGTGCGCGCGAAATAACGCTGGCGGGCGTGGCGGTGGCGGCGTGATCTGGGTGCTGATCATCCGCGATGTCCGCCGGGCGTGGACGGGTGGCGGTGCGGTGTTTCCGGTCGCCTTCTTCCTGCTCGCCTGCATCCTGTTTCCGTTCGGCGTCGGACCAGATCGTGAATTGCTCACGCGGATCGGCGGCGGGGTGATCTGGGCGGCGGCGTTGCTGGCAGCGCTGTTGCCGGTCGAGCGGCTGGTATCGCCCGATGCCGATGCCGGCGTGCTCGATCAAATCGCGGTGCGCGGTGGATCGCTGGTAGAGGTAGCGGCGGCCAAGATGATCGCGCACTGGATCAGCTTCGGTCCGCCATTGATGTTGGCGGCGGTGGTGGCGAGCGGTTTGCTGGGTATTGATGCGGCGACATTGGGCGCGATCGAGTTGGGGCTGCTGGTCGGCACGCCCGGGCTCGCCGCGCTGGCGGTGGCGACATCGGCGCTTGTGGCGGGATTGCGCGGGGCGAGTTCGGTGGCAGGGCTGGTAATGCTCCCGCTGGCGGTGCCGCTGCTGATCTTCGGCGCAGGGTCGATCGAGGGTGGGGAGGGCGCACTCAAGCTGCTCGCCGCGGTCACATTGCTGCTGGTGGTCGGCGCGCCCGTGGTTGCCGCGGCAGCGATCCGCGTGGGGCGGGAATAATGCGCCTTGATGCGAAAGTCGCCAAGCGACGCCGCAACCCGCCTCGCCATTCGAAAACGCCTGCGTTTGATTGAACGCTTGATTGCGTCTCACCGGCCGTTAGATACGTAGAACACGTCAACTTCATGGACGAAACGAACATGATCAGGTGCCTGCTTGTCTCCGGTATCGCTGCAACCGTTGTCGCTATCCCTGCTGCTGCCCAGCCCATGCCAGCGGGTAATGCTGCTGCAGGTCAGAAGGTGTTTGTTCAGTGCAAGACGTGCCACGTTACCGACAAGGGCGTGAACCGTATCGGTCCGTCGCTCGCCGGAGTCGTCGGCCGCAAGGCAGGGACGGTGCCAGGCTTTAAATATTCTGCCGCCAACCTGAAAAGCGGTGTCACCTGGAATGCGCCCACGCTTTTCAAATATCTCGAAGCGCCGATGAAGTTCATGCCCGGCACCAAGATGACCTTTGGTGGCCTGAAAAAGCCGCAGGATCGTGCGGATGTGATCGCTTTTCTGAAGACTAAGCCCTGATCGCATTGCCGACGCGCTGAAGATTGGGTCCAAGCCTGATTTTTAGCGCGTCCAACGGGCAAAAATTGCGGTTGGCAGCAACAGCCCGCGTGCTTCTTCGCGGACCGCCATTTCGCCGACTTCGACCGTCCCGCCCAGACCAGTCATGGCCTGACGCACCAGCTCACCGATCGCCAACGCGGACATGCGCACGGCATAGACCGTCAGCACCAAAAACTTGCTGTCAGCATCGAGCAGCGCGCGGCAATCGGCGATCAAGGCAGGGAGGTTTTCCTCCAGTCGCCACACTTCGCCGGTCGGTCCACGCCCGAACTTGGGCGGATCCAGAAAAATGCCGTCATAGCGTTTGCCACGGCGGACCTCACGCGCGGTGAACTTTGCTGCGTCATCGACCATCCAGCGAATCGGGCGATCGGCAAGGTCAGACAGGAAGGCGTTGGCTTTGCCTGCTTCGACCGATTTTTTCGATGCATCGACATGCGTCACCGCCGCGCCCTTGGCCGCCAGTGCCAGCGTGCCGATACCGGTATAGCCGAACAGGTTCATCACCTGATCGCCTTCGGCCACGCGTTCGCGCATCCACGCCCATTGCGGGGCCATGTCGGGGAAAAAGGCGAGGTGGCGAAAGGGCGTGTTTTGCGCGGTGAACAGCAATTCCTCCCAGCGGATATGCCAGCCGCCGCGCGGCACATCCTTCGACAAATGCCAGCGTCCGCCGCCTTCCTCATCCGACGCGCCGATGAAATCGCCGTCGGCTTCCCAATGGTCGCTGGCGGGAGCCCACATCGCCTGGGGTTCGGGGCGGATAAAACTAAACCGCCCATAGCGTTCCAGCTTGCGCCCGTTGCCGCTGTCCACCAGGCCATAATCGGCCCAGGGCTCTCCGATCAGGGTGATCAGGCTCACGCGCGTGCCGTTGCCCGTGCCGCGATAAATTCGGTCACCGCGTCGAAAGTCGCGGGCAGCGTGGTGTAACGCTCATTCCGGTCGAACAGGTTACCAACGCGGTTGGGCAGCGACGCGCGGATGCCCGTTGCGCGTTCGACCGCATCGCCGAATTTGGCGGGGTGGGCGGTGGCTAGCGTCACTACAGCTGTGTTGCCCAAATCGAGGCGGCGCGCGGCGGCAAGCCCGATGGCGGTGTGCGGATCGATGATCTGCCCGGCCTCTGCCTGCGCCCAGCGCATCGCGAGCGCCATATCGTTCCCATCGATCCGCGCACTGCTGAACAACGCGGTCGCGCCGTTCCGCTGCGCGGCCGTCAGCTGCATCGCGCGGCTGGTTTCGAAACCGCGCATCTGGGTCGCCATCGCCGCCCCATCGCGACCACCAAGATCGAACAACAGCCGTTCGAAATTGCTGCTGACCTGAATGTCCATCGACGGGCTCGGCGTGGGGACGACCGTTCCTTGCGAATAGTCCCCGTCGCTGATCGCGCGGTGGAGGATATCGTTCACATTCGTCGCCACGATCAGCCTGGCGACGGGCAGGCCCATCTTCGCGGCGACATAACCTGCAAAGACATCGCCGAAATTGCCCGTCGGCACCGAAAAGGCAACCGGCCGCTCGGGCGCGCCCAGCCGGACGGCGGCGTAGAAATAATAGACGATCTGCGCCATCAGCCGCGCCCAGTTGATCGAATTGACGGCCGACAGCGTGAAGCGCCCGGAAAACGATGAATCGTTGAACATCGCCTTCACCAATGCCTGGGCATCGTCGAAGCTTGCGCCCTCGAGCGCGATATTGTGGACGTTGGGGGCAAGCACCGTCGTCATCTGGCGGCGCTGCACATCGGAAACGCGGCCCTTGGGATGGAGCATGAAGACATCTACCCCGACGCGCCCCGCCAGCGCATCGATTGCGGCTGAACCCGTGTCGCCGCTGGTCGCGCCGATCACCGTCAGTTGTTGGGTCGACCCGGTGAGGAAGCGTTCGAACAGCAGCCCGACCAGCTGGAGCGCAACATCCTTGAACGCGAGCGTTGGCCCGTGGAACAGCTCCAACAGCCAGTGCCGCTGGTCGAGCTGGATGAGCGGGGTGACGGCAGCATGTGAGAACCGGCCATAGGCCTGGACGCACAAGGCGCGCAGATCGGCGCTGCTCATCGCGTCACCGATAAACGGCATCATCACCACGACCGCTGTATCGACATAGGATAGGCCGCGCAGCGCCGCGATCTGGTCACTGGTCAGGGCGGGCCAGTGCTCGGGCACATACAGCCCGCCATCGCTGGCGAGTCCGGCCAGCGTGACCTGTTCGAAATCGAGAACGGGGGCGGCCCCGCGGGTACTGATATAGCGCATTACGCCCGCGTTAACGGGCGGTGCCGAGCTGCACAAGCTTGGCTCAGGTAACGGGCGGCGGCGCGTCGGGCGCATCCCGCCATTTGCGGCGCAGCGCCAGAGCGTAAATCCCCACCGCAATCGCCGCGAACAGGAACCATTGCACGCCATATGCCAGATGGTTGTTGGGGATGGAGTCGATCTTCGGACGCGGTGCGCGGGTAAAGCCCGGTGGTGGGGTGTCGGCAACGATCATCAGCGTATCGGGCTCGGTGCTGAACAGATTGCCGATCAGGCTGCGCTTCGCAGGGGCGAGCGCAATCGTGCCGGACACGTCGCCGCCACGCCACTGGGGCTTGGCATTGGGATCGCGGGAGATGCCCATTTCGACCGCAAAGCCGGGCCCTTCTGCCCCGGTGCGGCACTGGGCGATGTAGCGCCAGCCAAAGCGACCCGCGCCTTCGGTTTTCCAGCTGGTCGGCTGCAGGCAGAAGGCGCCGGTGCGCCGGAACAACAGCGACTTGTTGGTAGGGATGGTGGGAAAAGCGATCGGCGGTTTTGTTGGGTTGACGGCGAGCTGGGCCAGGAAAGCCTCTTTTTTCGGCAGCCGATCGAAGAGCTGCCAGCAGCCGAGCGCGATCATCATGGCAACCGCCAGGCCGACGATGATGGTGGGAATGACGGGAATGCGGTTCATGGCTTGGGCTTTTTCAGCTGCCCCTCGCGTGCCGCGTTGCGAAATTCGAGGCTGACCAGGGCGCCCTTCGATACCCGAAGCGCGCCGATGATCCCGATCGCAGTCAGCGGTGTCCAAAGGACAAGATGCACCCAGATTGGCGGGGCGATCGTCAGCGTCAGCGTGACCGCGCCGATCATCACGATCGTACCGATGATCAGCGTCAGGAAAGCCGCCGGACCGTCGCCGACATTAAAGGCATCGATATCAAGCCCGCAGGCCGGGCAGCGATCCGCGAAGTTGGTGATGCCCGCAAACAGCGTCTTCGCGCCACAACGCGGGCACAGGCCGTGTAATGCTACCTGAATCGGCGTGGGCGGGGTTGCCGCTGAGGTTTCAGGCGCGGCCAAGGCACCATGGGTCCGGGCGCATGTCGATCGGAGCGCCGACATCGCCCGGCGCCGGAAAACGCGACTTGAACATAAAGGCGTGCGCGGTCGGCCCGAAACGATCGAGCATCCAGAGCCGCGACAGGCCCTGCTCGACCGTCGGCAGCGTGCCCGCTTCTATCCACCACAGCGCCTGATAGGCACTCCGGGCGGATTCCATCCAGGTTCGGCGTTGCGCCATCACCTCGGTGTGGGCGGTGCGGTAGGTGAAGTCGAACAGGCTTTCGGCGTCCTGCCAGACGGACATGTTGACGATCAGCAGCGGATCAGGCGTGGGCTGAATCGCCGTGGCATCGCCGTCTTCATCCTGCAGGCGCCAGACGAAGCTCGGTGACAGGTCGGCCAGCGCGTTGATCCGCACCAACTCTGCGAAAAAACCGGCAACTTGCGGATCCCCAGCCGGCGCGATCAGCCGGGCGATGTTGATCTGGGCAAGGTGCCAGCGTGATTGCATCAGCGACTCAACCGCCGTGGACCGGCGCGCCGGCGCCACCCCAGACATAGATCGACACGAAAAGAAACAGCCAGACCACGTCGACGAAATGCCAGTACCAGGCCGCTGCTTCGAAGCCGAAATGCTGGCGCGGGGTAAAGTGCCCGGCATAGACGCGGAACTGGCAAACGATCAGGAAGATCGTGCCGATCAGCACGTGGAAGCCGTGGAAACCCGTCGCCATGAAGAACGACGCGCCGAAATTGGTGCCTGCGAACGAGAATGGTGCTTCGGCATATTCATAGGCCTGGATCGTGCTGAACAGCAGGCCGAGCGCGATCGTGATCCACAGGCCGTTTTTCAGCCCCTGACGATCGCCATGAATAAGCGAGTGATGCGCCCAGGTCACCGTGGTGCCCGACAGCAGCAGGATAACTGTGTTGAGCAGCGGGAAGCCCCACGGGCTGATCACTTCAATGCCCTTGGGCGGCCACTGACCGGCAAGGTTCACGACCGTTTCGGTCAGGCGGGTCACTTCGCCCTCCATCACCTCGATCGGTGCGGGGAAGAGCGAATAATCGAAAAAGGCCCAGAACCAGCCGACGAAAAACATCACTTCGGAGGCGATGAACAGGATCATGCCGTAGCGCAGGTGAAGCTGCACGACGGGGGTATGGTCGCCCGCATGCGCTTCCTTGATCACGTCGCGCCACCACAGGTAAGCGGTTGCCAAGACGCCTGCGAGGCCAAGATAGAATACCAAGCCGCCATTGGGCGCCTTGTGCATCCACATGATTCCGCCAGCCGCCAATGCGAGCGACGACATCGCCCCCATAAACGGCCAGATGCTGGGCGGTAGGATGTGGTAATCGTGGTTCTTGGCGCCGGCCATCGTCGTTTCCCGTTAGAAGCTGTTGGAGTGCGCTCTAGCCTGCGGCTTTAGCGGAATCCACAGGGTAAAATGTGTAGCTGAGCGTGATTGTGCGGATATCCTTGGCGTCCGGATCGGCAAGCATCTTCGGATCGACGAAGAAGATCACCGGCATACGGACGGTCTCGCCCGGCTTCAGGGTTTGCTGGTTGAAGCAGAAACACTGAATTTTGCTGAAATATTTGCCGGCCATGGCGGGCGTGACGTTGAAGGTCGCCATGCCCGTTACCGGCTTGTCCGAATTGTTGGTGGCGGTGAAGAACGCCATGTCACGCGCGCCGACGGCGACCGTTTCGGATGTCTTTTCGGGCTTGAAGGTCCAGGGCAGCTTGGGGTTCACATTGCTGTCGAAATCGACGCGTACCTGTGCGTCGACCGCGCCGGGGGCCGCGCTCCCGCGCTGGGTGGTGCCGTTCAGCCCGGTCACCTGACAGAACATCTTGTACAGCGGAACGCTGGCATAGCCGAGGCCCGTCATGCACCCCACGCCGATCGTCGCCAGTGTCGCGATGCGTAAATTCGGGGTCATGCGTGGCCCGCCTGGATCTTGGCGATCGTGACCGCGAAAAACAGCACGGCCAGTCCGCCCAGGATCAGCGCCATCACCAGCGACCGTGATTTCTGCCGCGCGCGGATCAGTTTTTCTTCGTCGGGCGTCATGCGATCCACCGATCAACAACAAGGGCGGCGAACATCGCCAGAATATAGCCGATCGAATAGACGAACAGCACGCGTTCGGGCTTCATCGTCGCCGGCGTCGGCGCGGCGACCATGACGACCCAGATATTGAGTGCAACAAACACCGCCGAAGCGGCAGCAGCTACGATGCCGTAAAATGCGCCCGCAAGACCAAGCGGCCAGGGCGCAACCGCGATCACGGCCATCGCCACGGCATAGAACAGCATCTGCCAGCGCGTGGTGCGCGCACCGGCGACGACCGGCATCATCGGCACGCCGCCCTTGGCATAATCATCCCGAATCAGCAGCGCGAGTGCCCAGCTGTGCGGCGGCGTCCAGAGGAAAATCAGGCCGAACATGAGGACGGACAGCAGCGAAATTTCCCCCGTCGCCGCGACCCAGCCGATCAGCGGCGGAAACGCCCCTGCCGCACCACCGATAACGATGTTCTGTGGCGTAAAGCGCTTAAGCCCGATCGTGTAGATGACGACATAGAACAAAATCGACACGGCGAGAAACGCGGCCGCGATCAGGTTCACGACCAGCCCCATCAGCAGCACGCTGAACACGCCGAGCCCGATGCCGAAATGCAGCGCACTTTCCCGATCCATCCGTCCGGCGGCGAGTGGCCGCTTGGCGGTACGCTTCATCAGCGCATCGATATCGGCTTCATACCATTGGTTGAGCGTACCCGCCGCCGCGGCCGCGATCGCGATCGCGAGGATTGCGGTAAAGGCAATCACCGGAGGCAGGCTGACCGGCGCGACCAGCATCCCGCACAGCCCCGTAAACACGACCGAGCGCATTACACGCGGCTTGGTGAGCGCGAGGAAATCCCGCCAGTCGGCCGGGATCGGATGGGCAATGGTCGTCGTCGTCATGTCAATTTCCTCCCCTCCCGCGCGGGCGGGAGGGGGTTCAGCACATCAGTGCTTGGGGGCGTCCTCGATGACGGGCAGCGTTTCGAACTGGTGGAAGGGTGGTGGGCTCGACAGCGTCCACTCAAGCGTGGTCGCACCTTCGCCCCATGGGTTGTCACCCGCCGGCTTGCCCGACCGCAGCGACATGAACACGTTGACGAAGAAGACGATCATGCTCGTCGCCATGATCATGTAGCCGACCGTCGCGACATAGTTATAGGTCGCATATTCGCCGGTGTAATCCGGAATACGACGGGGCATGCCCTGGAGGCCCAGGAAGTGCATCGGGAAGAACAGCACGTTCACGCCGACGAAGAACATCCAGAAGTGCAGCTGGCCGAGGCCTTCGCTGAGCATCTTGCCCGACATTTTGGGGAACCAGTAGGTGAAGCCCGCAAACAGGCTGAACACCGCGCCGAGCGAAAGCACATAGTGGAAATGCGCCACGACGTAATAGGTGTCCTGCATGTAATCGTCGATGCCGCCATTGGCGAGCACCACGCCGGTCACGCCACCGACGGTGAACATGAAGATGAAGCCGATCGACCACATCATCGGGGTTTTGTAGCTCATCGAGCCGCCCCACATCGTCGCGATCCAGCTGAAGATCTTGATGCCGGTCGGTACCGCGATGATCATCGTGGCAGCGGTGAAATACATCTTCACGTTCACGCTGAGGCCGGTGGTGAACATGTGGTGCGCCCACACGACGAAGCCAACCACGCCGATCGCGACCATGGCATAGGCCATGCCGAGATAGCCGAAGATCGGCTTTT
>CAZWAL010000038.1:0-16957 GCA_964631905.1 uncultured Stakelama sp. | reverse complement strand
TCAGGAAGGTGCCGTTGGCGATCATCTGGGTATCGTTGCCATTGGCACGGAAACCCCGCTGCCAGCGCTGCGTCTTGAACGTCAGGCTGGCCGTGCCCCCGGGCGCCAGTGGCGTGGCAAAGCGATAGATTCGGTATTTGAACTTCGGATCGTCCATCGCCACCGTTGCCCCCGGCACCTGCACATCGATGACCTTGAGGTTCGGATCGGGGAAGCGGACGTGCAGATCGGTGAGCGGCGCGCCGGTATCATTGATCAGCTTATAGCTGCCGGAAGCCTCCATCCGCTGTTCCTTGGGATAGAGATCGACCTTGAACACGATATCGGTCGTCGAAGGCTGTTTGATGCTCTCGTATTTCAGATATTTCTTCTCGTAATCGGCAAGTTCCTTCTGCCGATCATCGCGGACCTTATACTCGTTGAGCACATTGGTGTTGTAGAAGATGAAGACGCCGGTCGCTGCCGCGGTTACCGCGCCTGCGCCCATGATGAGGCCGGGCGCCCCCGCTAGCCGCGCGGGCATCCGGCGCAACCGGGGCATCAGATTGGCAACCGTCCCGCGTCGCCACAACAGGTGCGCGAGCACCGCCAGGATGACGGCAACACCGCCCCAATAGAGCCGCAACCACCAGCCCATCGCGCCGCCGACCTGATCGCCGTTCATGTCCGACAGCTGGGTATTGCCCGTGCTGCCATAGGTGTAGAGGGGATGCTCGAACCCGATATTGCCGAGCGTGATCGTCGCGACAACATACACGACCATGACGCCCCAGCCGACAAACTTGTTCGGGCTGAGCGCCTGAACAAAGATCGCCAGCACCGCGAGCAGGATCATGTCGACCGTGGTCGGCACGAGATACCAGGCGAAATACTGGCCGAGCTCGAGCTGGGTCTGCCCGCGCCCGAGCTGGATCAGGACCGCAGCGACCATCGAGATCAGCAGCGTCGCGAACAGCACCGCCGACAGCGCAATGGTCTTGGGCACCAGATACGCCCAGTTGGGGAGCGAGGTCGCGTCGATGATCTCGTGCATCTTGCGATCACGATCGCGCCAGACGAGTTCGCCTGCATAATAGATGGCGATGATCAGCGGGATGATCGCAAAGCTGCCGAACAGCAACTGTATCACCGCAAAGGTCAGCGGTCTGGCTGGCGTACCGTAAATCTCATTGGCGAACATGATCGCGCCGCCGGCATTGAACAGCCCGACGAGCATCAGCACGAAAAAGGCCGGGCTCTTGAACACCTGTGCCATTTCAAAGCGGATGCGCGCCAGCATCCGTGCCGTGGCGGCAGCCTGCGGGCGAACCGGCGGCAGGGTGGAAACAAGCAGCGGTGCCGTCTTGGCGAGCTTTGCCTCACGCTTCGCCAGCTTTTTCAGTTTGCGCTTCGATACGCCGCGCTCGGCAAAGCTGAACCGCGAATAAGCAAAGGTGAGCACGGCGACCGAAACCGCCAGCCAGATCGCGCGATTGGCGATCAGCATGCCATTGATCGGCGGGGTAAGCGTGTTCGATTCGGTCGCCGTCCAATAGCGCGTAACGGTCGCAAAAGCAGCGATGCCGAACGGTTCGACATAGCCGATCCATTCGCGGACGTTGGGCTGCGTGCGGGCAACGCCGTTGAACACAAAATATGCGACGAGGAACACGACAACCCCGACATAGGAATACATCATCGACCGCGTCATCGTGGCGACCGCGAAGAAGATTGCCGATGTCAGGAACACATTGGGCAGCGCCATGACGAAATAGGCATAGGCGTAATCGGCCAGACGGTTCGGCCCCAGTGTCTCGCTGTCGACCCACGGCATGAACGATCCGATCCAGATCGCCAGCGGCACAGCCGCGAACGCCACGGCGGCAGCGAGAAACGCGCCCAGAAAACGCGCCATCAGATAATCGAACTTTGTGACGCGCGTCGAACGAACCATCGGCCCGAAGCCGCTTTCGTCATCGCGCACGATCACATTGGCGACGAATGCGGTCGTCACGAACATGAAGAAGATCGACAGGATCAGATGCGTCTGGGTGATCGCGAACGGGCTGTTCTTGTGGACGTTGCCGCCGCTGCCGATCTGGATCTGTTCGACCGTGGCCGCGCCAAAGGTCATCAGGAAGAACAGGATCGAGACGACCCAGAATACGGGATTGCGGAACTGATAGCGCAGCTCGAACGCAGCGATCTTGGCGAACATCGGTTTGCTTCCCTTTACGCTGCAGCAGCGGCAGGCGCGCGGCGGGTGCGGGCGAGCGTGGAGAAATACACGTCCTCCAGTCCGCCATCGACGGCGGTGAAGCCGTTGCCGGGGTCGTTCTCCGACAGGATGTGGATAATCGTTCGGCCAGCGAACAAGCGGGTCGAAATGACTTCGTGCGCGGCGGCATAATCGGCCATCTGCTCGCGCTCGATCGTCTTGGCCCATACAGTGCCGCGCGACCGCGCGATCAGATCAAGCGGCGCGCCTTCGAGCTGGATTTTGCCCGCCGCCAGCACCGCCATGCGGGGGCAAAGATCGGCAACGTCATCCACGATATGCGTCGACAGGATGATGACGACGTTATCGCCAATTTCCGCGAGCAGGTTGAGGAAGCGGTTGCGCTCTTCGGGGTCGAGACCGGCGGTCGGTTCGTCGACGATGATCAGCTCGGGGTTGCCAATCAGCGCCTGAGCGATGCCGAAGCGCTGCCGCATGCCACCCGAAAAGCCCGCAATCGCTTTCTTGCGGACATTCCACAAATTAGTCTGGTTGAGGAGCGTCTCGACTGTTTCCTTGCGCTCGCGCGCCGAGGCGACGCCCTTCAGCACCGCCATGTGATCGAGCATGTCATAGGCGGACACGCGCGGGTACACGCCGAAATCCTGTGGCAAATAGCCGAGCCGTTCGCGCAGTTTTTCCGGATCGGCGATGATGTCGATATCACCGAAGCGGATGCTGCCCGATGTCGGCGTCTGCAGCGTCGCAACCGTCCGCATCAGCGTCGATTTGCCCGCGCCATTGGGACCGAGCAGCCCGTACATTCCCTTCGGAATCGTCAAGGTAACATCGTCGAGCGCGCGCGTACCATTGGCGTAGACATGCGTCACATGGGCAAGATCGAGCATTGATGGATTCCCCTGGGAAGCGGCACGATTGAACGATCAACGCCGCACTGTGTTACAACAGTATAGCAGACTATGGCGCTGTTTTTGTCAAGAGCCCGTATAAAGGCGCTGGACCTGGGTGCCGATGGCGAACACCGTCTGGCCCTTGGCACCCGGCACCACGCGGAATTTATTGGCCGCGCGCGCGATCGGCACCGCCGTAAAGCTCTTGCCACCGTCCGCCGTGTAAAAGCCGCCCGCCATCGTCCCCACCCAGCCGTGCTGGGCATCGACGAAACCGATGCCGAACTGGCGCGCGGCCGCGTTCTCAACCATCGGCAGCTCGGTCCAGCTCTTGCCGCCATCGACCGTCTTGGCGATGACTTGCGTCGTGCGCGCCGGATCATAGCTCTGCACGGTCGCGTAACCGATCTTGGCATTCACGAACGATGCCTTCCAGATCAGCTCGGCGGGACGGGTGCCACGATACACCTCAGTCCAGCTCTTCCCGCCATCGGTCGTGCGAAGGATGAGGCCATTGGCGTTCGACGACTCCCTCTCGGTCGAGGCGAAGACGAGGCCGGTATTTTCATCGAAGAACTTCACATCGAGGATCATTCCCGCCTTGTCGCTCATGTCGATGACGGTCCAGGTCTTGCCGCTGTCGACCGATCGGATGATGCCCGTCGGCCCGCCAACGCGACCCGCGGCGGTGATCACGATGCGCGGCTCGAGATTGCCCTGATAGATGCGGCTGGTGCGCAGGATGTCAATTGCACAAACCCCGGCAATCGTCCTCCCGCCCAGATCGACCGGCACCCAGGTCACCCCGCCGTCATCGGTGCGATAGAGCGGCGTGGTGTCGGTGACGCCCGGATAATAATCGGTGCCGACATTGCCGATATAGCCCGTCTTCGCATCGATGAAGCCCAGCGCGCGGATGAAGGTGCCAGGCTTGCTTGCCACCTTGGTCCAGGTTTCGCCGCCATCCTTGGTTGCGAACAAATCGCCCTTACCGGTGCCGTACCAGCCATGCTGCGCGTCGGCAAAGCTGATGTCGTCGCGCTTGCCGGGATAGGCCTCCGTCGACAATGTTTTCCATTCGCCGGGCAAGGCTGCGACCGCCCCGGGCTCGGCAGCGCGGGCCTTTGTCACCCGCGCGATCAGCGTGCCGACGGCAAAGCCGGCAACCAGCAGCGCGATATAGAACAGGATCTTGCGAAGCATCGTCACGACCCGGCCTTTCGGCAGTTGCTGCGGCCGCGCTGGGTACCGATCAGCGCGAGCTGCGATCCAGCCAGCGCGAACATCACGACGCCAGTCGTGGCATCATTGCCGACCAGCCACAGATACAGCCCGATCAGCGTGATGAAACCCGCTGAGATACCAAGCAACGTCGCCGTCATACCTGCTGTCATCGCTACCTCCTGATGCAACCCTGTTCCGATAGATCATATGTCATTCGATACTGACTATATGTCATGGAACGCTGACATAATGACAGCGAGTCGCGACCCTGTCAAGAAGTGTGTCAGGTAACCCTGTCTTTCAGGTTCCAGGCGGGGATCAGCTTTTGAATCCGTTCCGCCGGTGCGTGCCGTCGCAAAACGGCTTGTTGGCAGAACCGCCGCAGCGACACAGCAGGGCGGATGTAACCCGGTCGACGGTGCGACCCGTCCCCGCGCAAATCTCGAGATTGCCTGCCACCTGCAACGGCCCGTCCTGTTGCGGTTCGATCACCAGTGTTCCGCTGCGTACAGCCAGCGGTTGCGATTCGCGCGTGGCCGGTTCGCCCGATGCGGTGAAGCCGATGGCGTTATGGCTACCATCGCAGAACGGCTTGTTCTTCGACGCACCGCACCGGCACAGCGTTGCGCGGTAGCCGACACGCTCGCCTGCCAGCACCATGTCAGCGCGCACACCGATTGGCCCGTTTTCGCGCAGCTGCACCAGATTGACGGGTGGCGCGGACTCCTCCGCCCCACCATCGTGGCGACGATACTGAATCGCGCCCGACGGGCACATATGCGCCACCGTCACCAGTCCTTCGGTGCTGGTCGCGTCAGGATCGATCCAGGGCCCTTCGACATTGGCCTTGAACACCTGAGGCTGGCCAAGCACGCAGTGGCGCGCATGAATGCAGCGTTCGGCCGAAAAAATCAGGTCGATCGACTGGCCGGGGATAATCTCCCGCCCATCGGCGGCGATTTCAGGCACGGGCGGCGTCGATATCGCCGCATCGGGTAATGGTGCCGTCGCTGCGTTCGGGGCTTCGACAGGCGTCGTCACGGCCTCCGGTGCTGGCGGGGAAAAAATCGCCACAGTCGCGAGCCGATCGGCGAGGCGGTTGAGATCGGACCCGGTTTTTGCCGCGAGCTCGGTGATGTCGCCCTGCCGCGACGCTAGCCCAATCGCCTTGTCGGCAATATCGCGAAGCCGTTCGACAAGCACCGGCACGGCACCCGCCGTCACCGGCAATGCAGCCGCTGACCTGAGCGTGGCAAAACTGAGGCCCGCCGTGCAGCCCGGCTGATCGGCATTGGCTGGCAGCGCCGTCAGCCGTTCAGCGACCGGTGTCAGGATGCGCATCAGATCGACAGCTGCATTCACCAGCGATCGCTGCGCCGCGCCGTCGACGCCTGCATAGCTGAGCGCCAGGCACCGCAGGCTGTGGTTGTAAATCGCGTTGCCGATATCGAGCAGGCTCGCGGCGGGTTCGGCGCTGATCCACACCTTGCCTTCGGGCAGCGGCGGGCGGCGCATCACCGGATTATGGGCCGCCTTGCGCGCGGGACGGAAATCGGGCCGCGCATCGAGTAGCGCCTGATATTCGGCGCGGATCGTGAGGAAACGCTGAAAATGCGATCCAGCTTCGTCCGGATCGGCGCCCTCGCCTTGTCTGACGATCGCATCGATCGCCGCGCACGCCGTCTTTACACAGCGCACCACCGTCACATTGGGCAGCGCCATCACGTCATGGCTGATCTGGTGATCGGCATCGCCGACGAACAGCGCATCCTCGCCAATCTCATTGGCGAGATACCGGATGCCATCCTCGATGGCCTGATAGAGCTTGCCGACGGTCGCATAGTCCATCGTTGCCGACATCAGCCGATCAGGCGCGAGCGCGCGGATATAGCTGCGTTCAGGCGCAAAGCCCTCTCCATCGGCGATTTCGACGGTTTCGGGGCGTTCGAGGTAAATGAAATGGTCGAGCGTTTCGACATTGAACGGCGCGAGCTTCACCACCACGCCTGCCGGATGATAGCCCGGCGCGATCGGAAAATTCTGACGCCCGAAATGCGCGGGGGCGCCAAGTGCCGACAGGATGTTGGACACAATCGCCAGATGCGCCATCTCCTCGATCGCGACATCCATGATCTCGCCACGCCAGCGCCGAACCGCAGCGAGTTCCACCTCGGTCAGATCCTCCTCGAGCGAATCCTTCAGGCTGAACATCGCATAGAGATAACAGCACATCAGATTGTGCTCGATCTCCGCCGCTTCGAACAAAATGCCCCATAATTGCTCGCGCGATACCGGGATGGCGGCAGTGGATGAGGATGATTGATCGGCGATCGGCATTGCCTGAACTTCCTTGATACCGCGCACCGCACCTCCCGCTTTCGCGGAATCGGCGGGCGCAAAACTGGGTGTCAATTAGCTGAAATTGGGCCCATCGCCTACCCGATCAGGGGGCTGGGCTCTGCGCCGGATCGGGACGGCGGACGGGATCGGGCGCGTCTTCCCAGCCCCCGCCCAGCGCCTTGAACAACGTGATCTGCGCATCCGCGACCGCCGCGTCGGAAGCAGCGCGCGCCGCCCGTGTATCGGCGCGTTCGCGCTCAGCTTCGATCAACTGCAGAAAACTGTCGGCACCACTGTCAAAGCGTAGCCGCGACAGTGCGGCTGCCTTGCTGCTTGCCTGTTCGGCGCGGACCAGCGCCGCGTTGCGATCAAGCGCTCCGGCATAGCGCGCCAGTGCCGTTTCGGCCTCGCGGAGTGCAGTCAGCACGGCACCATCGAAGCGCGCCAACGACGCATCCGCCCCGGCGCGCGCCTGTGCAATCTGCGCACGTGCCGCCGTCTGGTTCGGGAAATTCCATGAGATGAGCGGCCCGAACGAATAGGTCGCCGATGTCGCCTTGAACAACTGGCTGCCGCGCGTCGCATTGAACCCAATCGATCCTGCCAGCCGGATCGACGGATAGAGTGCGGACACCGCCATGCCGATCCGCGCGGTATCGGCCGCCAGCGTGCGTTCTGCCGATCGCACATCGGGGCGGCGGGCAAGCAGAGCCGCACCATCGCCGGTCGGAATCGTGGTCATCACACGCGGCGCGGCAGAGCAGCGGCTCGCATCGGCATCAACCTCGGCAGGAGGGCGACCAGTGAGTGTCGCAAGCGCATAGAGCGCGGCACGCTTTTCGGCATCGAGCAGCGGAAGCTGCGCCTGGGTCTGCGCGAGCAGCACATCGGCGCGCTCGACATCGCGCCGCGTGCCGCGCCCGGCGTCGAACAGGGTCTGCGTCAACCCCAAGGTCTTTTGCTGCAGATCGACCGTTTCCTGCGCGACCGCAGCCTGCGCGGCATTGCTGCACGCTGTGGCATAAGCGCGAGCCGTTTCCGCCGCGACCGACACGCGGGCGGCATCAAGCGTGGCCGCCGCCGCTTCGGCATCGCCGCGCCCGGCCTCGATCGCACGGGAAATGCCGCCGAACAGATCGAGCTCGTAGCTCGCATCGACCCCAAGATCGAACAGGTTGACGTCAAACGTCTGGGGCCCCGTTCCCCCTCCCGCTCCGCCCCCGCCAAAGGCGGCTGCGCTCGCGCTGTTGAACTGGTTGCGCGTTACCTGCGCGTTGGGGGTGATCGTCGGCAGGCGCTGGCCACGCTGTTCGGCGAGAACGGCGCGCGCGCGCTGGAGATTGGCGGCGGCGACGCGGATATCGGTATTGTGCGCCAGCGCCTCTGCGACCAGCCGGTCGAGTACGGGATCATCGTACAGCCGCCACCAGCGATCGGGCAGCGGTGATGCCGGCACCGAAGCGGCAGTCGACCGCGTCGCTTCGGCAAGCGGCCCCGATGCGCCGGGCGCCATCGACGGGCGGGTATAATCAGGCCCGACCACACAGCCGGACAAGCCGAGTGCTGCCATCACCGGGAAAATCAGCCGCTTCATGGCAGCACCTCCTGCGCGGGCGCGCTGCCCGGCGAATTACTGCCCGGCGCATCGCTGGCGGGCTTGCGATTCCGCTTCAGCCAGCGATCAGCGCGGTCGCCGACGGTGCGACTGATCACATAGAAGCTGGGCGTGAACAGCAACCCGAAAGTCGTCACCCCGATCATTCCGAAGAATACCGCGACACCCAGTGCGCGCCGCATTTCGGCGCCCGGCCCCGATCCCGTTACCAGGGGCAGCGTGCCCAGAATGAACGCGATCGACGTCATCAAGATGGGGCGGAGACGCTGGGCGGCAGCATGCTTGGCCGCCTCGCGCAATTCCATGCCCGCATCTTCGTTCGCCTTGGCGAATTCGACGATGAGGATCGCATTTTTCGCAGCCAGACCGATCAGCACGACGAGCCCGATCTGCGTCAGGATATTATTGTCCATCCCCATCAGATTGACGCCGACAATCGCCGCCAACAGGCACATCGGCACGATCAGGATGACTGCAAAGGGCAGCACCAGGCTTTCGTAGTTCGCCGCCAGCAGCAGGAAAACGAACAGCACCGCCAGCCCGAACACCAATGTGCCGGTATTGCCCGCCTGCTGTTGCTGGAAGGCAAGCTCGGTCCATTCAAAGCTCATGCCCGCCGGCAACGTTTCCTTGGCGAGCCGCGCCAATGTCGCCAGCGATTGCCCGGATGAATAGCCGGGCGCCGTATCGCCCTGCAGTTCGGCTGCTGGATACAGGTTATACCGCACCACTCGATATGGTCCGCTGTCGTTTTTCAGCGTCATCACCGCATTCAGCGGCACCATTGCCCCCGATGCGGAACGCGTGCGCAGCTTTCCGACATCGGCGACATCGTCACGGTACGGCGCATCGGCCTGCGCCGTCACGCGGTAGGTTCGGCCAAGGAAATTGAAGTCGTTGATGTACGTCGAGCCGAGATAGGTGCCGAGCGTGCGGAATACATTCTGCACCGGCACACCGAGCTGTTCGGCGCGTTCACGATCGATATCGGCGCTAAGGCGTGGGGTGCGCACATTGAACGTCGTGAAGCCACCTGCCAGCCCGGGCGTCGTGTTCGCGCGCATCATCATCGCAAAGGCAGCACCTTCCAGCGCGGCATAGCCCTGGTTCTGGCGGTCCTCGATCAGCATTTTCCAGCCACCACCGGTGCCGATGCCCGCGACGGGCGGTGGCGGGATGACGAGCAGCATGCCGTCGGTGATCGGCCCGAACGCCTGGCGCAGTTCATTGGCGATTTCGTTCGCATGCTTGCGATCTTCGCTTGGTTTCAATGAAACGAACATCGCCGCCGCATTGGGGGCGGTCGAGAAAGTCGCGCCGTCGAGCCCGGCAAAGGCGACCGTCGCATTGGTCGCGGGGTTTTTCAGCGCAATCTTCGCGGCGCGCTGAAGCACATCGGTGGTGCGCTGGAGCGACGCCCCCGGCGGCAGCTGTGCGGCGACGATCAGATAGCCCTGGTCCTGCGCCGGGATGAACCCGGTCGGGGTCGCCGTAAAGCGCCAGCCGGTCAGGCCGATCAGCACGGCATAACAGACCAGCACCACGCCAAGCGCCCTGATCGCCCGCGCGGTAAACCGGCCATAACGATCGCTAAGCGAATCGAACGCGCGGTTGAACCCACGGGCAAAGCGGGTGGGATAACCCCGCCAACCCGGCGCAGGCTCGTCGGTATGTTTCGGCTTGAGGATGATGGCAGCAAGTGCCGGGGACAGGGTGAGCGACACGAAAGCCGAAATCGCCGTCGCCGACACGATGGTCAGTGCGAACTGCTTGTAGAACTCACCCGAAATGCCCGGAATGAAACTTGTGGGAATGAACACGCCGCACAGCACCAACGCGATCGCGATCAGCGCGCCGGACACTTCGTCCATCGTCTCATGTGCCGCCGCCTTGGCGGACAGGCCCTTTTCCTCCATCAACCGCTCGATATTCTCGACGACGACGATCGCGTCATCGACGACGATGCCGATCGCGAGCACCATACCGAACAGCGACAGATTGTTGATCGAGAAACCAAATGCCGCGAGCACCGCGAGGCTGCCGATCAGCGATACCGGGATGGCAACGATCGGGATCAGCGCCGCGCGCCAGCTCTGCAGGAAAAGCAGCACGACGATCGCGACGAGGATCAGCGCTTCAAACAGCGTATCGTACACCGCCTCGATCGATGCCTCGATATATTCGGTGGGGTTATACGGGATCCGGTACGTCATCCCCGCCGGAAAGCTTTTGGCGGCTTCGGCAAGCTCGGCCTTCACCGCTTCCGCCGTGCTCAGCGCGTTGGAACCGGGCAGCTGCGTAACCGCAATCGCGGTCGTCGGATTGCCACTGAGGAACGCGTTGATGCCGTAATCCTGCGCGCCGAGCTCAATTCGTGCGACATCACGCAGCCGCGTCATCCGGCCCTGATCATCGCGCTTGATGATGATCTCGCCGAACTGCTCGGGCGAATTGAGCCGCCCCTTTGTCTGGATGCCCAGCTGAAACGCGGTGCCGCCGCGATTGAACGGGGCCTGCCCGATCGATCCGACCGCGACCTGTGCGTTCTGCGCGCGCACCGCGTTGGTGATCTCGTCGACGGTCAGGTTGCGCGACGAGGCGAGATCGGGATCGATCCATACGCGCATGTTGTAATCACGCCCGCCAAAGCTGCGTGTGCCGCCAACGCCGGGAATGCGCGCCAGCCGGTCAACGATCTGCGTGGTAGCGTAGTTCGAAATATACTGCTGCGACAGCGACTTGTCGGGCGAGAAAAGCGTCGCGACGAGCAGGATATCGGGCGAGTTTTTGCGCACCGTCACGCCGATCTGGCGCACCTCTTCGGGCAGGCGTGGTTCGGCGGAGGATACCCGGTTCTGCACCAGCACCTGTGCCTGATCGACATTGGTACCCTGTTTGAAGGTAACCGTGATCGCGATCGCGCCGTCGCCGGTCGACGAGGAAGACATATAAATCATGTCCTCAACCCCGTTGATCGATTCCTCGAGCGGAGCAGACACGGTTTCGGCGAGCGTTTCGGCGGTGGCGCCAGGATAACTGGCGCTCACCACCACGGTCGGCGGCGCGATATCGGGATATTGCGCGACTGGCAGCCCGGGATAGGCCACCGCGCCGAACACGATGATCAGGATCGACAGCACCGCCGCAAAGATCGGTCGATCGATGAAGAAATGGGGGAAGCGCACCGGCCTTACTGCGCTTGGGCTTCAGCGGCGGGCGGCGCCGTTACCGGTGTGGAAACCGGCGCTTCATTGGCGGCGCGCGGGGTGATTTTCACCAGCGTCGCCTTCACCGGCATGCCGGGCTGGAGGCGAGTGAGACCGTTTATGACGATCCGGTCGCCAACCCCGATTCCTTCGCGCACGACGCGCAATCCTTCGACCGGCGGGCCGGTGACGACCGGGCGCGGATTGGCCTTGCCGTCTTTGCCGACCACGAACACCAGCTTGCGCGTCTGATCGGTAATAATCGCTTCATCAGGAACCAGCACGGCGCGGTAGGTCCCCGATCCGAGCAGCCGGGCGCGACCGAACAAGCCGGGCGTCAGGAAGCCATCGGGGTTCGGCACCACGGCATGTGCGCGGATCGTACCCGAATTGGCGTCGATCGCATTGTCGACAAACGCCATGCGACCGCGCCAGCGAAAGCCGCTTTCATCGGCGAGCTGGATTTCGACCGGATTGGGCGTGTCGCGCGATGATCCGCGTGAGCCGTCCTTATCCTGGCGCAAATACTTCAAATAAAAGCTTTCAGCCCCGTCGAAAGTGAACCAGATCGGATCTGTCGACACCACGCGCGTCAGCACCGTCTGACCTTCGGCGACCAGATCACCCCGGCTGACCCGTCGGTCCGAGATACGGCCCGAAATCGGCGATCGTACGGTCGTGAACCCCAGGTTGAGCATCGCGGCACTCGCGGCTGCGCGTCCTGCGGCCACATCGGCAGCCGCGGTGCGGACCATTGCCTGCTTGGTCTCGAACTCTTCCTTCGAAATCGCCTGCGCTTCGAGCAATGTCTTGGCGCGCGCAAGTTCAGTAGTGGCATTGGCAAGTGATGCTTGCGAGCGGGCGACCTGCGCCTGCGCCTGCATCAACGTGGCGCGATACGGACGTGGATCGATCGTGAACAATGCCTGCCCCTTACGGACGATCTGGCCGTCGCGGAACAATACCTGATCAATAGCGCCGGAAACGCGCGGGCGAATTTCGACATCCTGAATGGCTTCAAACCGGCCGACATATTCGTCCCAGTCGACGATGTTACGCTGCAGCGGATTGGCGACAGATACCTGCGTGATGGGCGGCCCCGGTGGTGGTCCACCGGCCGAACAGCCAGCCACCCCAGCGATCGCCAGCGCCAGCATTCCCCCGGCAACCAGCCGACCGCCCTGTAGCTTCATATGCCTGTCCCCAAAACATGCGATGCAATGTCAGCCCGGCGACTTAACGTCCCCTGTCATGCTGCACCTGCACACGTGCATTAAGGTGCGGTTGCGACATGATTATTGCAAGGGGTGGAAGGGACCAAAGCTTTGCTGGCCTGGGGCAAAGGAAATCTAAAGCGCAAGATTGGCCGGTTCCCGGCAATTTCAGGGCCGTAACATTTTTCTGAAGGCCACCACGGCCCGGGCCAAAACAAGCTTGGCGTTGGCGGCGGCGCGCGCCTAGACTAGCTTTCCGCTTAGGTTTGCGGAGGAGCAGCGCCGTGCAGATTGATCGCCTTCCCCCCGTGCTGTCGACGCTGAAGCCCAGCAATCATCCCTATTTGAACGGCGCCTGGACCCCGCAGCATGAGGAAGTCACCGCCACCGCGCTCGAGGTGATCGAAGGCGCGATCCCGCATGACATTGACGGCGTTTACCTGCGTAACACCGAAAATCAGCTCCACCAGCCGCTTGGTCGCTATCACCCGTTCGATGGCGACGGGATGATCCACCAGATCAGCTTTGCGAACGGTACCGCCAGCTATCGCAACCGCTGGGTGCGCACCCGCGGCTTTCAGGCTGAGCAGGAAGCGGCGGGATCGTTATGGGGCGGGTTGATGGACCGGGCGGGCACATCGAAACGCCCCGGTTTCGGCGCCCATGGCAGCCTGAAGGATTCGTCGAGCACCGATATCATCGTCCATGCCGGCAAGGCGATTTCCACCTTCTACCAGTGCGGCGAAGGCTATGTGCTCGATCCCGAAACGCTGGAATCCCTTGGGCTGGCACCCTGGGTCCCGCTCGACGGTATTTCGGCACATCCCAAGGTCGATGATCGCACGGGCGAGCTGATGTTCTTCAACTATTCGAAGCACGCGCCCTTCATGCATTACGGCGTCGTCGATCGCGACGGTCGGCTGGCGCATTACATTCCGGTTCCGCTGCCCGGCCCACGCCTGCCGCATGACATGATCTTCAGCGAGCACTGGTCGATCGTCAATGATCTGCCCATGTTCTGGGATCAGGAACTGCTCAAGCGCGACATCCATGCCGCACGGATGCATGAAGGATTGCCGAGCCGCTTCGCGTTGATCCCGCGTCACGGCCAGCCCGAAGACATTCGCTGGTTCGAGGCGACCCCAACCTACATCCTCCATTTCCTCAACGCCTATGAAGAGGGCGACGAGGTGGTGATGGACGCCTATTTCCAGGACAATCCCCAGCCCGCCCCGCTGCCGAACGAGGATGGCTATGGTCATATGATGGCCTATGTCGACGAACACAGCTTTCAGCCAAAGCTGCACCGCTGGCGTTTCAATCTGGCCGACGGCACGACGCGCGAGGAACGGCTCGACGACCGCGTGCTCGAATTCGGGATGATCGATCAGCGCGTCGCGGGGCGCAAACACCGCTATGTCTATTCGACGACTACCAAGCCCGGCTGGTTCCTGTTCAACGGTTTCGTGAAGCATGATCTCGAAACAGGAGAAAGCTGGTCGCTGATGCTCGAGGACGGCCGCTATGCCAGCGAAGCGCCATTCGCCCCGCGGATTGGCAGCACGGCGGAGGATGATGGCTACCTCGTCAGCTTCATCATCGACGAGAATCGCGGCACCAGCGAATGCGTGCTGATCGACGCCCGCGATATCGAGGCCGGGCCGGTGTGCCGGATTGCCCTGCCCCACAAGATATCGAGCGGCACCCATAGCTGGTGGGCGGACCGGGCGACGCTGCGCGCTTAGCGCGCGCCGCTTTCTTGTCGCCCCATTTTCGGTAAGCGGCCAAGCCGTGCGGGGCGGACAACGTGAATTGGCTACACATTGTAAACCTTTGGCGCGCAATCCCGCCGAAGGGAGCAACACGATGACCTATGAACGGCTGATGGAAGAGCATGATCGGATCGATCACCAGCTGGACCGCTTGTCCAAACTGATCACGCGCGCCACGGAAGATGCCGTCGCCGCAACGCTGATCTTGAGTGATCTGTCGGCGGAATTGCGGCTGCATCTGGCCCATGAAGACAGCCTGATCTATCGGCCGATGGCGGCAGCACAGCAACCCGCCTTTGCCAAGGCAGCGGATGAATTCTGCCAGCAGTTTGAAGTGCTTCGATGTGATTGGGAACGGTATCTGGTGGAATGGACCACCGGCATTATCCGCGCTGACTGGGCGGGATTCCGGGCAAGCACGATCGACATGATCGACCGTTTGAGCGAACGCGTGCGCGCGGAAAATGACCTGCTCTATGCAGCAGCATTGCAGGCGGGAGCGATCAACTTGCGCGAGCCGGTGTCGGCCTGAAGCATCTCGTCAACTGGCGGCGCAGCGACCCTCCGGTAGTGGCTTTTCGCTGGCAGTTACGCCTTGGCCTGCGCCAGAATCGGCAATTGTCGCACCCGTTTGCCGGTGGCGGCGAACAGCGCGTTCGCCAGTGCGGGCGCAGCCGGTGGAAGGCCGGGTTCGCCCAGCCCCCCCATCTCATGCCCGCTGTTGATGAAATAGACATCGACGGGGGGTGCATCGGCAAGCTTCAACACTGGATAGTCGCTGAAATTGCTTTGCTGCACCGCCCCCTTGTCGAGCGTGATCGCCTCACCGATCGCGGTCGACAGGCCCATCACGATGCCGCCCATCACCTGCGCCTCCGCATTGCGCGGATTGACGACAGTGCCGCAGTCGACAACCGCCGTTACCTTCAGCACCTTTGGTGTGCCGTCATCCTTCAGCGTCGCTTCGGTGACATGCGCGGCAATGGTATTGAATGATTCGACGATTGCGACACCGCGACCGACCCCGGCGGGCAGCGGGGTGCCCCAGCCACTGTGCTTCGCCACCGCCTCCAGCACCGCCAGATGCCGCGATCCCGGCTTCAAATGGCGCTTGCGGAACTCAAGCGGATCAACGCCCGCAGCGTGCGCTAGCTCGTCCATGAAGCTTTCGGTGAAAAAGCCATGCTGCGTCGCATTCACTGATCGCCACGCGCCAACCGTCTGGTTCGATACCTGTTTGAAATGGCGCCGGTTGGCCGCCGGCAAGTCGTAAAAGAACGGTACTTCCTTCAACCCGTCTTCGGGCTGGGCAAAATCATATTGCAGCGCGGCGATCTTGCTGTTCTTGTCGATCGCGGCTTTCACATAGGCGGAACTTTGCGGGCGATACGCGCCCTGCGCAACTTCCTCTTCACGCGTCCAGATCAGCTTGACCGGATAGGGCACCTGCATCGCGACGCGCGCCACCTGATCGACGATCTCGGTATACATCGGCAGACGGCGGCCAAAGCTGCCGCCGATCAGCATCGGATGGAACGTGACCTTGTCGGCTGCCAGTCCAGCCGCTTTGGCCGCCTGCATTTTCGAGGCCAGCGGGTCCTGCAAACCGCCCCAGACATCGAGCTTGCCGTCCTTGAAATGCGCGGTCAGCGCGAACGGCTCCATCATCGCATGATGGAGGAACGGCAGCTTGTAATCGGCCTCGACCAGCTTCGCCCCGCTCGCCTTCAATCCGGCCTCGACATCGCCGTTGCCTTCCGTCTTGTCGGGCTTGCCCGCAGCGCGCAGCTTGTCCTGCTCGGCAAAGACGCTGGCGCTCGACAGCGCCGCGTGCCCGCCATCGCTGAATTTGGGCTGGAGCGCGCGCGCGCCTTTGAGCGCCTGCCAATATCCCTTGGCCACCACCACGACCGCGCCATCAAGGCTGATCACCTTTTCGACACCCTTGACCGCCATCGCCGGCGCAGCATCGACCGAGAGCAGCTTGCCGCCGCGCACCGGGGCGGCGATCACCGTGGCCACACGCATATCCGGCCGGATCACGTCCATGCCGTAGCGCGCGCTGCCATCGACTTTGGCGGGAATATCGAGGCGCGGGACCGACTTGCCGATGTAGCGGAAATCCTTGGCGGCTTTGAGCGCAGGCGCGGTATCGAGCGAGCGGGTCGCCGCTTCGGCGGCCAGTTCGCCATAGCGCAGCGCGCGGCCCGTCTTGGTGTGGATCACCTTGCTGTCCGCCGTCGTGAGCTCGGCGGCGGGAACGCCCAGCCGCTGCGCCGCGGTTTCGATCAGCGCCATCCGGGTTGCCGCGCCGATCACGCGAAATCCGCGCTCGCCGGTAAAGCGCAGCGCCGAGGAGCCGCCGGTGATCTGCAGATCGAGCGAGCGCGCGACCATCGACAGCAGCGATTCCGGCAGCGCCGCCACGATCCCGGGATAGCCGGACATATGCCCCAGAAATCCGCGCCCGACGGTCAC
>CAZWAL010000037.1:5412-17215 GCA_964631905.1 uncultured Stakelama sp. | reverse complement strand
CGCATCGGCCAGCTCAATCGACGCCAACTAGGCCTTTTTCAACAGAATAGCCCCATTAGCGGACATTCCGAGTGACTGCGGGTTACGTGCCTGTTAGATGAGACCGCCAATGGCGATCGGAAGTCGATCAGCCTTCAGGAGAGTATGCGTGCTTTTTCACACCATGGTCGGATCGAACGACATTGAACGATCCAAGCGCTTCTACGATACGGTGCTAGGCACCTTGGGTGCAGGGGAAGGGACGCGGAACATCGCCGACAGCGGCCATACACGTCTGATCTACAATAACGGCAACGGAACCAACTTCATCGTCAGCCAGCCGATCAACGACGAACCGGCAAGCGTCGCCAACGGTAGCACCGTCGCCTTTTCCTGCGACTCGCCCGAGCAGGTGAAGCAGCTTCACGATACCGCCGTTGCCGCTGGCGGAACCTCGATCGAAGCTCCGCCGGGACCGCGCGAAACTGCCTCCATGGGCACCATCGAGCTGGCCTATTTCCGTGATCCCGACGGCAACAAACTGTGCGGAATTCATTTTCCTGCCTGATCCGTCCGGCACGGGTCTGCTTCTAAACCTAGCGGACATCGATCATGCGATCCCCCGAATGTCCGCTTTCCACCAAAAGCAGACACCGCCCCCAACCCGCGCTACCACCGTCCCATGACCGAAGCCGATTTCCTCGCTGCTCTGCGCACGCTGCCGCTTCACCCTGGTGCGCAGGGGCTCGCGGACGACGTCGCGCGGCTGGGCGGCTATATCCTAACCACCGATACGATGGTCGAGGGGGTGCACTTCCTCAGCACCGATCCCGCGGACGATGTCGCGTGGAAATTGCTCGCGGTGAATCTGTCCGATCTCGCCGCCAAGGGGGCCGATCCGGTTGGCGTGTTGCTCAACTATCCGCTCGGGGATGATGCGTGGGATCGCGCTTTCCTCGCGGGGTTCGACGCAGCACTTCGTCAGCTGGGATGCCAGCTGCTTGGCGGGGACACCGTGTCGTTGCCCTCCGGCGCCCCGCCCGTGCTGACGCTCACCGCGATCGGCCATGCGACCCACGCCCCCAGCCGCAGCGGCGCGCAGTCGGGCGATGGCTTGTTCGTCACCGGCACGATCGGTGACGCCGGTGCAGGCCTCGCGATTGCTAAAGGCGCGCCAGGGCCGGATGCACTCCTCAACGCCCATCGTCGCCCACTCCCCCGGCTGGGCGAGGGGCGCATCCTCGCGAGCCACGTTCACGCGATGATGGATGTGTCCGACGGGTTGCTGATCGATGCCGCACGAATGGCCACCGCAAGCGGCGTTGCCGTCACGATCGATCTCGCCGCGATCCCGCTGTCCGACGCCTATCGCACACATATCGGCGATGATCGCGCCGCCCGGCTCCGCGCGGCAACCGCCGGGGATGATTACCAGCTGCTGTTCGCCGCGCCCGCATCGCTCGCCGTCCCCGCCCGCCGGATCGGCAGCTTTGCGGAGGGGCAGGGCCTGACGCTCACCGACGGGGCAGAACCCGTCGCGTTGCCCGCCCGGCTCGGCTTCGAACATGGCGGTGGATAACCGCCTCCCTCGGCGCTTGCGCTCGCCTTCGTCACGCTTATAGGGTCGTCGTCATAAGACAGGCGCTAGGGGGCGGGCTATGTCGGCAGCCCCTAAAGCGACCGTATCAGGGAAGGACCGTTGCCGATGACGATTGTTTATGCCGCCATGATCTGTGGTGTGCTTGCCGTGCTGTACGGCATCATCACCAGCCGCCAGGTGCTCGCCGCGCCTGCGGGCAATGAAAAGATGCGTGATATCGCCGCTGCCATTCAGGAGGGCGCGCAGGCCTATCTGGGCCGCCAGTATCGCACCATCGGCATCGTCGGCGTCATCATGCTCGTGCTCGTCTGGGTGCTGATCGATGGCATGAGCTCACCCGTCTCGGCGGCGAGCTTCGCGATCGGCGCGGTGCTCTCGGGCGTTGCGGGCTATATCGGCATGAACATTTCGGTGCGCGCCAATGTGCGTACGGCAGAGGCGGCTCGGACGTCGCTGCAGGGCGGGCTCACGATGGCGTTCCGCGCAGGTGCCATCACCGGCATGCTGGTGGCGGGGCTCGGCCTGCTCTCGATCTCGGGCGTGTTCTGGTTCCTCGCGGGCCCTGACGGGGCAGATGCGGGCGCGCAGATCGTCGTCAAGGCGCTTACCGGGCTTGCCTTTGGCTCCTCGCTCATCTCCATCTTCGCGCGTCTCGGCGGCGGCATCTTCACCAAGGCGGCAGACGTTGGCGCCGATCTGGTCGGCAAGGTCGAAGCCGGCATCCCGGAGGATGACCCCCGCAACCCCGCCACCATCGCCGATAACGTCGGTGATAACGTCGGCGACTGCGCGGGCATGGCCGCCGATCTGTTCGAAACCTATGTCGTCACCTTTGGCGTCACGATGATCTCGGTCGCCCTCGCACTCAAGAACGCCGATCAGCTGCTTCAGGTGATGACACTCCCGCTCATCGTCGGCGGCGTGTGCATCATCACCTCGATCATCGGCACCTATGCCGTGCGTCTGGGCAGCAGCAACAACATCATGGGCGCGCTCTACAAGGGCTTTTGGCTCAGCGTCGGCCTGTCGGTGCCCGCCATTTATTTCGCCACGCAGTACACGCTGGGTGACATGAACGCCGTCATCGGCGGCAACGCCTTCCTCGACGGCAGCGGCGCGACGGCAGAGGCGCTCGCGGGTGCCGCGGCCACCACCACCACCGGCATGGCGCTGTTCTGGTGCATGATGATCGGGCTTGCCGTCACCGGGCTGCTCGTGTGGATCACCGAATATTATACCGGCACCGGTTTCCGCCCCGTGCGCAGCATCGCCAAGGCATCGGAGACGGGCCACGGCACCAACGTCATTCAGGGTCTCGCGGTCAGCCTCGAATCGCCTGCGCTCCCCACCATCGTCATCGTCGTTGCGGTGATCGCGGCCTATCAGCTCGCGGGCGTCATCGGCATCGCCTTTGCCGCCACGTCGATGCTGGCGCAGGCCGGGATGGTCGTCGCGCTCGATGCATACGGCCCTGTCACGGATAACGCGGGCGGCATCGCCGAAATGGCGGGCCTCCCCGATGATGTGCGCCACCGCACCGATGCGCTCGATGCGGTCGGCAACACCACCAAGGCGGTGACTAAGGGCTATGCGATCGGCTCGGCCGCGCTCGCCGCACTCGTGCTGTTCAACGCCTATACGAGCGATCTCGCGCGGGATTTCCCGACGCTCGCGGTGAACTTCCAGCTCAGCAACCCCTATGTCATCGTCGGGCTGCTGCTCGGCGCGCTGCTGCCCTATCTGTTCGGGGCGATGGGGATGACGGCGGTCGGCCGGGCTGCCGGTTCGGTCGTGGAGGATGTCCGCGCCCAGTTCCGCGAGAATCCGGGCATCATGGCCGGCACCAGCCGCCCCAACTATGCCCGCACCGTCGATCTCGTCACCAAGGCGGCGATCGCGGAGATGATCGTCCCCAGCCTGCTGCCGGTGCTCAGCCCCGTAGCGGTCTATTTCATCATCACCGGCGTGGCGGGCCAGGCAGAGGGCTTTGCGGCGCTCGGCGCGATGCTGCTCGGGGTGATCGTCTCTGGCTTGTTCGTCGCGATTTCGATGACGAGCGGCGGCGGCGCGTGGGATAACGCCAAGAAATATATCGAAGACGGTCATCATGGCGGCAAGGGCAGCGAAGCGCACAAGGCCGCTGTCACGGGCGATACCGTTGGCGATCCGTACAAGGACACGGCTGGCCCGGCGGTGAACCCGATGATCAAGATCACCAACATTGTGGCGCTGCTGTTGCTGGCGGCTTTGGCCGGAGGCTAAGCGCCGCTTAGCCGACGATCAGCCAAAGCCCGGCCGGCGTTAGTGCGAGCTCGTCCTCGCACTAACGACCGACGACGAGTGACAGGTGAGCAATGCCCCGCATTGCTCAGGCCATGCCGGGGGCATGGCCGATCTGACACTGGCTTTGCCGGGTCCCCCCTTCTTCTTCCAAACCCCCGTCCGGCATCCGCCGGGTGGGATTTTTTCTTGCCCTTCCCCAACCGCTTGGCCCATCGTGCAGGCGCTAAGGGAGCGGACACATCAGCAAGGCACTCATCAACGAATATCGCGCCGAGCTTGATCGGCTGCGCGCCGTTTCGGGCAGCCGCCGCGAAAGCGTGCTGCGGGAAGCGTTCAAGGATCTGCTCAAACGCTGGGGCCGGTCGCAGGATCTGCAGTTCGTCCCCGAACACGCCATCACCACCCCCCAGAAGAACCGCATCTACCTTGACGGCGCGCTGCTCCACGCGCTGCGCGTTCCCTTCGGCTATTGGGAAGCCAAAGACGCCGATGACGATCTCGATGCCGAAATCGCTGCCAAGTCGCGAAAAGGCTATCCGCGCGACAACATCATCTATTCGGACGATCACACCGCCATCCTGATACAGGACGGGCATGAGGTGCTGCGCGTCGCGATGGACGATACCGACGCGCTCTACCCGTTGCTTACCCGCTTCTTCGCGCATGAGCGGCAGGAGATCGCCGATTTCAACAAGGCGGTGAAGCAGTTCGGGCAGGATTTGCCCCAGGTGCTGACGGCACTGCGAGACCTGATCGCCGAAAAGCGCGCCGCCAGCCGCGATTTCGCCGCTGCCGAGGCTGCTTTCCTGAAACACGCGCAGGATGCGATCAACCCGGCGGTCAGCGAGGAAGACGTGCAGGAAATGCTGATCCAGCACATCCTGACCGAAGACATTTTCGCCAAGGTTTTCGATAACCCCGATTTCCACCGGCAGAACAATGTCGCCAGCGAACTCTACAAGCTGGAGGAAAAGCTGTTCGGCTATGGCGAGAAGCAGAAACTGCTCCGCGCGCTGCAACCCTATTATGCCGGAATCAGCCAGGCCGCCGCCGTCATCCAGAGCCATTCCGAAAAACAGGGGTTCCTGAAAGGCCTCTACGAGAATTTCTACAAGGTCTATAATGCCAAGGCGGCCGACCGGTTGGGCGTGGTTTATACGCCTGGCGAAATCGTCCGCTTCATGATCCGATCGGCCGATTGGCTATGTGAACAGCATTTCGGCAAGAATCTGGTCGATCGCGGCGTCGAGATTCTCGATCCCGCCACCGGCACCGGCACCTTCATCGTCGAATTGCTCGAACATTTCCGGGGCAATCACGACAAGCTGCGCCATAAATATAAGGAGGAACTGCACGCCAACGAAGTCGCGATCCTGCCCTATTATGTTGCCAATCTGAATATCGAGGCGACCTATCAGGCGATCACCGGCCAGTTCGCTGAGTTCGAGAATCTGTGCTTTGTCGACACGCTCGACAATGTCGATGCGCTCGGCATCCATTCGGGCCACCAGTTCGATTTGCTCGGCACGCTCAGCGACGAGAATATCGAGCGGATCAAGCGCCAGAACCGGCGCAAGATCAGCGTCATCATCGGCAACCCGCCATACAACGCCAACCAGCAGAACGAGAACGACAACAACAAGAACCGCGCCTATGCGCACATCGATAAGCGCATCAAGGATACGTATATCAAGGCGAGCACCGCGCAGAAGACCAAGCTCTATGACATGTATGCGCGCTTCTATCGCTGGGCGAGCGATCGGTTAGGCGACGAGGGCGTGCTGGCGTTCGTCACGAACCGGAGTTTTATCGAGAGCCGGACTTTCGACGGCTTTCGCAAGCTGATCGCAAACGATTTTCAAGAAATCTGGATCGTCGATTTGGGCGGTGACGTCCGGGCCAATCCAAAGCTCTCCGGTACAAAACATAACGTGTTCGGTATTCAAACCGGTGTGGCCATTGCCCTTTTGGTCCGCACTAAGGTCAAAGGAAATTCGCGGGTTCGATACATACGACGGCCCGAAGATGCGACCGCCGAAGACAAGCTATCATGGTTGAACGAAGCCTCTCTCGATAACCAGCGGTTCGATTTGCTCAGACCGTCGCAGGAGGGTGATTGGCTGAACCAGTTGGAGGATAGCGATTGGTCGTCCTTCCTACCAACCGCCGATGCGGCCACAAAAGCAGCAGGTGAGAAGGGGCGCGAACGAGCCATCTTCAAGCTGTATTCGTTAGGGGTCGTAACCGCACGAGACGACTGGGTTTATGGCTGGACCGACGACGAAATCGATACCCGCGTTCCTTGGCTGATCGATCGCTATGAGACAGAGCGCGCGCGACTTGCGGCCATGGACAAGCGCAACCGGCGCGAGGCGATCACCGAAGATCAAATCAAGCTGACCCGCGCACTCAAGAACGATCTGGCTGCAAATGTGCCCTACGAATACAGCGAAGCGCATAACCGGCGTTCGCTCTATCGCCCGTTCGTCGAGAAGCGCATGCATTTCTGGGCACGACTGAACGAAATGCAGTATCAGACCAATCGCATCTTCCCTGATGGCGCACCATACAAAGCGATCATGATATCGGGCGTACCTGCAGCCAAGCCGCCACAGGTGCTGGCGACGGATATCGTACCTTCATACGACACACTTGAGAAAACTCAGACACTAGCCCGCTACCGCTACACCAAATCCGGCGAGCGCATCGACAACATCACCGATTGGGCGCTCAACAAATTCGTCGCGCAATATGGCAAGAAGGGCGTCACCAAGGACGCGATCTTCCATTATGTCTACGCCGTCCTCCACGACCCCATCTACCGCGAGACCTACGCGCTGAACCTCAAGCGCGAATTTCCGCGCATCCCTTTCTACCCCGATTTCGCGCGCTGGGCTGCATGGGGCGAAGCGCTGATGGCGATGCATATCGGCTATGAAGACGTCACCCCCTGGCCGGTCGAGCGGATTGAGACGCCCGGCAAGCGCGCCGAGGGTACGCATCCCAAGCCGATCCTCAAATCGCAGCCCGAAACCGGCGTCGTGATCATCGATGCCGACACGCAGATCACCGGCATCCCGCCCGAGGTGTGGACCTACCGCCTCGGCAACCGATCGGCGATCGACTGGGTGCTCGATCAGCACAAGGAAAAGAAACCGCGCGACCCGACCATCGCCGCCAAGTTCAACACCTATCGCTTCGCCGATTATAAGGAGAGCATGATCGCGCTGCTCGCCAAGGTGGTGCGGGTGAGCGTTGATACAGTGGCGATCACCGAAGCAATGAAGGCGTTGCCGCGCTTAGGCGATGCAAGCGAATAGGCCAGTCCGGCGCCGATCGCTGGCCCTTTAGCCGAGTTTCGCCCCCGCGCTTCCCTTTTGGCCGCCCATCCGCTATGCGCCGCGCTTCACGAAATCCGTATCTGTTCCCAGAGGTTTGTTTGGCAAAAGAAGAACTGCTCGAAATGCGCGGCCAGGTTGTGGAGCTTCTCCCCAACGCCATGTTCCGTGTGAAGCTTGAAAATGATCACGAAGTCCTTGGCCACACCGCCGGCAAGATGCGCAAGAACCGCATCCGCGTGCTGGTGGGGGATGAGGTGCTGGTTGAGATGACCCCTTATGATCTCACCAAGGGGCGGATCACTTACCGCTTCAAGTGAGGTGACCGGTCACCCCGTCCCTTCCCTCGTTCTAGCGTCCAGCTCGCCGCGCCGCCTGTCCTTGCTCGCGCAGATCGGCGTTGTGCCCGCCCGCATTGCCGCGCCCGATATCGATGAGGATGTCCGCCCCGGTGAGCTGCCCCGCGATTATGTGCTCCGCATCGCCACCGAAAAGGCGCTCGCGGTGCCGCGTGCGCCGGGCGAAGTCGTGCTGGCGGGCGATACCACCGTTGCGGTCGGCCGCCGGATCCTCGCCAAACCCGTAGACGAGGCCGATTTGCGGCGGATGCTCGGGCTGCTCTCCGGGCGGCGGCATCATTGCTTCTCGGCGATCTGCGTGATTGGCGACGATGCCCGGCCGCGCACCCGGATCAGCGACACGATCGTCACCTTCAAACGGCTGAGCCCGGCGGAGATCGACGCCTATGTCGCCAGCGGCGAGGGGATGGGCAAGGCCGGCGGCTATGCGATCCAGGGTCGCGCAGAGGGATATGTGCGGTTCCTGTCGGGCAGCTATTCGGGCGTGGTCGGCCTGCCGCTGTTCGAAAGCCGCGCGTTGCTGGAAGGTGCCGGGGTGCCGCTTGGCTGAGTGGCTCTACGAGGCCGGCATCGGCGAGGCGCGGGCCGCGCTGGTGGATGGCGGCACGATCCTGAAGGCGCGGATCGCGCTGGAGGGCACGCTGGCGGTCGGCACCGTGGCCGAGGCGCGACTGATCGAGGCACTCGGCGGCGGGCATGGCCGGGTGAGCTTGCTCGACGGCAGCGGCGACGCACTGCTCGCGGCGGTGCCCCGGGGATTGAGCGTCGGCCGGACGCTGCTGGTGACGGTGGTGCGGGAGGCAATCCCCGAACCCGGCCGCGCCAAGCTCGCCAAGGCGGTGGTCGCGGCGGAAGGCGCAGGGCCGGCGCGCGGCCCTGACCTGCTCGAACGGCTTCGCGAAACCGGGTTCCCGGTCCGCGAATGCCGCGCGCATGAAGCGGACATGCTGGAAGCGGCGGGCTGGTCCGAAGTGCTTGACGAGGCGGTGACGGGAGAGATTGCGTTTCCCGGCGGTGTGCTGCGGATGAGCCCAACCCCCGCAATGACGCTGTTCGACGTCGATGGCACCGGGTCACTCGATGCGCTGGCGGTTACGGCGGCGACGGCGGTGGGGCAGGTGATCGTCCGCCACGGTATCGGCGGGTCAATCGGAGTCGATTTCCCGAGCGTCCAGGGCAAGGCGCTGCGCCAGGCGGTGGCGGCCGCCATCGATGCCGCACTACCGCCGCCGTTCGAACGCACCGCGCTCAATGGTTTTGGTTTTCTGCAGATTGTACGCCCCCGCCCCCGCGCCTCGCTGCCCGAACTGCTCCGCGCCGATCCGGTCGGAGCCGCCGCCCGCGCCGCTTTGCGCCAGATCGAGCGCAGCCCGCCCGGCGCGCCCCGCCGTCACACGCTGCCCGCCGCCGTGAGGGCGCGGATCGACGCGCGCCCCGACTGGCTCGCCGAGCTCAACCGCCGCACTGGCGGCGCCATCATTCTGGAGGAATGACCGATGGCCCCATCCGGCACCTGCCCGATTTGCGGCAAGCCAACTGCGACTGCGCACAAGCCCTTTTGCAGCCGCGGCTGCGTCGACCGCGATCTGCTGCAATGGCTGGGGGAGGGCTATCGCCTTCCCGCTGGCCCCGCCACGGACGAGGAAGCCTCAAAGGACGATGCCGCCGGGCTGGGAACTGGGCTGGACAGGGCGGATAACGATGACTAAGAGGCCGCCTTCCCGGTGTTGATCGGGCCGGTTGCCCGGGTAGCTCAGTTGGTAGAGCATGCGACTGAAAATCGCAGTGTCGGCGGTTCGATCCCGTCCCCGGGCACCATTTTTCCGCCCGTCTAGAGCCAGGCGCGGATCGCTGCATTGACGGCGTCAGGGGCTTCCCAGGGCACGAAATGCCCGGCATCGACCTTCACCAGCGTCATCTGCGGCACCAGCGTGTCGAGCCCGATCAGCTGGCTCGGCTTCAGCGCGGTATCAGCCATGCCCCAGATGATGAGAACCGGCATGCCGAGCGGCGGGAAGGGCTTGTCGAGGAACGCGGGGCGCGGTGGGTCCTCGTCCATCTCGGGCACGATGATCGGGCTGGCCCGGTACCAGTTATACATCGCGGTCAGCGCGCCGGGTTGCGACCATTGATCGAGGTAGAAGGCGCGCTCCTCGGAGAGCTTGTCCTGATCGGCATGGCCGACAAAGGTCTTTGCGAAATAGGCCTCGACGCCGATCTCGGCGATATGCGCCTCAAGCGCGGGGTTGCGAAAGGCACGGATATACTGGCTGGCGGCGCGCTGATCGGGATCGTCGAACATCGTGCGTTGAAAGATCAGCGGGTGCGGCGCGTTGATGATGATCAGCCGCTCGACCCGATCAGGCCGGTTGAGCGCCGCCATCCACGCCACTGCGCCACCCCAGTCGTGCCCCACCAGGGTGAACCGATCGACGCCGAAATGGTCCGCCAGCGCGATCAGATCACCGAGCAGCTTGGCCGGCGCATAGTCGCTTACCTCGGGCGGCTTGGACGACCGCGCAAAACCGCGCTGATCGGGCGCGATCACGAAATGGGTCATGGCGAGTTCCGGAATCTGGTGCCGCCATGTCCGGTGCGATTCTGGCCAGCCATGCAACAGGATGATTGCTGGATTGGCAGGATCGCCCTCGACCGCGACGTCGAGCTCGACGCCGGTCGACAGGGCAATGCGCTGCAACGGGAAGGGCGGGGTCATGGATAGCTCACCGTCTTGGGCACTGCCGGGATGGGGATGAACTCCACATCATCGCCCGGCACCTTGGGGAAATTGCCTGCGGTCCAGTCGGCCTTGGCCTGGTTGATCCGGTCGCGGCTGGAACTAACGAAATTCCACCAGACATGGCGCGGGGTGGTGAACGCCTCGCCCCCGCAGAGCATTACCCGCCCGCCGCTTGCCGATCGTAACGTGGCGGCGGTGCCGGGCCGCAGCACATAAAGCGTCATCGGATCGAGCGGCATCCCGTCAAGCGTCGCATCGCCGATCGCCACATACAGCGCGCGCTCGTCAGCGCTGGCGTCGATCGGCACGCTGCCACCGGCATCGAGCACGATGTCGGCATAGATGGTCTGGGCATAGGTCGTCGTCGGTGCGGTCGCGCCCCACAAACTGCCCATGATGATCCGCGCGCGCGCACCCTGCGCTTCGATCACCGGCAGTGCGGGCTTTGGGACATGCTCGAAAGCCGGATCGCGCTCCTCATCGGCTTCGGGCAGCGCGAGCCATGTCTGGATGCCCGACAATTCCGGCCCGGCCGCTCGTTCGCTGGCGGGGGAGCGTTCGGAATGGGCGATGCCGCGCCCGGCAGTCATGAGGTTGACCGCACCCGGTTCGATCGTCGCAAAACTGCCGATCGAATCGCGGTGGTCAATCGCGCCGGCAAACAGATAGGTGACGGTCGCCAGGTTGATATGCGGGTGCGGGCGCACGTCGATTCCAGTGCCCACGTCGAGATGCGCCGGCCCCATCTGGTCGAAGAAAATGAACGGGCCCACCATCGTGCGCGGCCGCGACGGCAGCGTGCGGTGGACCTTGAAGCCGCCCAGATCATGGCTGGTCGGCAGAATCGTCTGCAGGATCAGATCATCGGTCATTGGGTGCGCTCCAGCAGGGTGTCGAGCAGCTCGACGATATCCTCGGGAAAAATCTTCTCAGGCCAGTCGAGCAGCTCGTCGCGGGTGAACCAGCGCCAGCCCGCCATCACGCGCCGTTCGAGTTCGGTATGCCCGTGAACGGCGATCTCGGTGGTGGCAGTGCGGACTAGGAAATAGCGTTCATCAGCGTCGACCGGATCGCCCTCCAGCGTGATGAACTGCACCTGCCGCCGCGCAACCTGCGGGCCGGGATCGAGATCGAAGCCGGTTTCCTCGATGAGTTCGCGCCGAGCGGCCGCCTCATAGCTTTCGCCGGGGTCGCAACCGCCACCCGCCGTCGCCCAGAAAGGCGGGCGATCATCAGCGGCGAAACGGAACATCAACAGCCGGTCCTGCGGATCGACCACCAGCAGCCGCGCCGCGGGGCGAGGCAGGCGCATTGTCACGCGTCTTCGGGCGCGCGAGCCTTGATGGCGAGCGCATGGACGGTGCCGTCCATCAGGTCGCCTAGCGCCTGATTGACGAGGCGCTGCCGCCCGACGCGCGACTGGCCGATAAAGGCGGCACTTTCGATAACGACGGTGAAGTGCGATTCGCCCGATCCGTCATCGCCCATATGCCCCGAATGCTGG
>CAZWAL010000037.1:0-5402 GCA_964631905.1 uncultured Stakelama sp. | reverse complement strand
TGGGCGCTATCGTTGATCACCTCCAAGACGGAGGGCTCAAGCGCAATGGCAAGGCGGCGGGCGATTTCGCTGGCGACGGGGCCGGTAGCAGTCTGTGTCATGCTTCCTATATAGTCGGTTTTCGGGTTTCGGGGAGCCACGTGTCGCACGACGGTGAAAACAATGGCGGAGAACGCAAGGGGCGCCCGCAGCCACGCTTCCACGGGCGGGTCGAGGGGAGCGGCGTGCCCTGCATGGAGCCGGGCTGCGAGGCTGCCGGCGAATTTCGCGCGCCCCCGGCCGAAGGAACCTCGATCCGTGATCAGCCCGCGCCCTATCGCTGGTTCTGCCTGGAGCATGTCCGCGCATTCAACGCGCGCTACAATTTCTTCGCCGGGATGAGTGTTGACGAGATTAACGCTGCGCAACGCCCCTATGCGGGTTGGGAGCGCGAGACACGGGCCTTTGCCACGGGCGGCGCTGATCGCCCACCGGCCTGGGCCGATTTTGCCGACCCGCTCGACGCGATCGGTGCGCGGTTCCGGGCGCGGGCAGCGGCCGAGCGCAAGGATGGTCGCCCCCTGTCGGAGGGCGATCGCCGCGCGCTCAAGGTGTTGGGGCTCGCCACCGATATCGATCGTCGGGCGTTGCGCGAACGTTATGCCGAACTCGTGCGACGCTATCACCCCGATCGCAACGGTGGCGATCGCAGCTTTGAACGCCAGTTGCAGGACGTGATTGCCGCCTATCAGCAGCTAAAGGGCGCCGCCGCCTTCGCTTAAGGCGCGACGCTCAGTAACTCCGGCAGAAGCGTGGTTTGTCACCGCGCATGCTGCAGCCGCGATCGGTCTGCGCGCGAATGCCGCCACAGCTGTTATGCACGCTGCACTGCGAGCTGAGACCTGGCGTTACCTGATCGCACCGCCCGGCAAGCTGGCTGGCAGCGGCAAAGCCGATTTCGTTCACACAGCTGCGCGAATCATGACCTGAGCGGTTATGGCCATCCTGATGGTAGCCATCGCCCTTGCCGATCCGTTGGCCGTGATAATCGTGCCCGCGCTTATGAACCCATTTGACAGCATGTTTGGGCGCATGCGGGCGCGGCTGGGGCTTCACCCATGGCTTGGCGGGGAACGAGCTGCCGTCGAGATAGCGGTGATAGGCGTTCGCCACACAGCCCGCATCCTCGCACGCATTGCGTTCGCTGATGAAGGCATGCTGCTGGGCGATCAGCACATTGACTCGCTCGGGCGACGCCGTGCGCCGCGCCGCTTCCCATTGCAGTGCCAGCCGACGATGCAGCAGGCCCAGATGATCATGCTCGCACACCAGCCACTGCGCCCGACGCAGCGCGCCTGAACAGGCATAGTCGAGTGTCAGCCAGGCCGCTGGCGAGTCATAAATGTCATACATCATGCCGTTATCGCGGCGATCGCGCTCGGCGGCGGCTTTTCGGGCGCGCCGTTCCTGTTCGCGGGCGATCCGTTCGTCATAGGCACGGCGATCATATTCGGCGCGTGATTCGCCACGAGCATAAGAGGAGCGACCGTTCCACCAATCACAGGAGCCAAGGCCGACCAGCATTCCGGTCAGCACAATCAGGAGAATCAGTCTTCTGATCATGACATTCTCCGATTCGCCTATTTGGCGTCATGACGTCACTTTCTCACGAAAGTAGTCCGTATCAAAGATGAAATGATCGAGCCAGCGAGCTTCCGCGCACTGAAAACTGCCGAATAACGACAGCGTTTGACCGAGAATCCTTAGTATAGAACGACATAACCTCGGTGTTGCGTTGACAAAAAAATTGCCGTCAGCGCATTTCTCGTGCCACCGCTTCGAGTTGCTCGGCGACAACGCCCCACCCCTCGATGAACCCCATGGCTTCATGTGCACGCATTGATGCCTCGTCCCAGTGCCTGGCAGTCCCGGTGTAGCGGGTTTTTCCCTGTTCGTCGGCAAAGGTCATGATGCCGACCATGAACGGGGTTTGTGGCACCCAGCCAGCGGTGAAGGCATTGGTGAAGACCACGCGTTCGCCCGGCACGACTTCCAGGAACACACCTTCCATTGCCGATTCCTCGCCGTTCGGGCCGCGCATGATCATTGCTGATCGGCCACCCGTGCGCATGTCATTCTCGACGACTTCAGTCGTCCACGGCTTGGGACACCACCAGTCGACCAGCCTTTCGGTCCATGCCCGCCACACGAGATCGCGGGGCACGTCCATCAGGCGGGTAACACTCAGTTCGTAGTGGGGCTGTGGGGCGGACTCTGCCGGCATTCGAAATCTCCTTGGGTCAATCGCGATCGGGGGCACCGAGCGGGAAGAAATGGCGATATGGTCGCGCATCATCGACGCAGCGTGCCACCGAAGGCCGAGCGAGTAGACGCGCGCGATAAGCCTTCAGCGTGGGCAACGCGTCCGGAATTGGCCGCACCCAGTCGGCATAGAAAAGCGATGGCGCGGCGGCGCAATCGGCCAGCGTGAATTCATCGCCAGCCGCCCATTCCCGCCCGGCAAGCCGCGTGTCGAGCCACGCATACACCATGTCGAGCGCTGCCATTGCCCGGCCGATCCGGGCTTGGTCCGGCACTGCGGTCAGGTGGGGCAGATGTTCGGCCACCTTCGCCTGCATATTGCCCATCACGTGATTGTCGAAGATCCGATCAAGCATCCGGACTTCACGCGCGGCAGCGGGGTCAGCCGGGATCATCCCGGGGGCGACATGCTCGACGATGATGCTCGCCTCGATAATCGCCTCATCCCCGTCCAGCAGCACCGGAAATTTGGCGATCGGCCAGGCCGCAGTGAGCGCTGCCATAGTGTCCGGCTGGTCCGGGCCGATCATCCGGAAGTCGAATGGCGTCCCGGTTTCGTAAAACGGGATCAGTGCCTTCCACGTGTAGGATGAGAAGGGGTGCCCGAACAGTTGTTTGCTCATGCCGCGTCCACCCCGGCAACGGCGCGATCGATGGCGGCAATATCGATCTTGGTCATCGTCATCATCGCTGCCATGGCACGCTGTGCGACAGCGGGATCAGCGCTGTTCATTGCCTCGGTCAGTTGGCGGGGGACGATTTGCCACGACACGCCGAACCTGTCCTTGCACCAGCTGCACGCGGATTCTGCGCCGCCATCCGCCGTCAACAGCGCCCAGTACCGATCGGTCTGTTCTTGATCATCAGTGTGGACTTGAAACGAAACGGCTTCATTGAAGGTGAAATGAGGGCCGCCGTTCAAGCCCATGAATGACAGACCGAGCAAGGTGAATTCGACCGTGAGCACATCGCCCGCCTTGCCGGACGGGTAATCCATCGGGGCGCGGTTGATGCGCGTAATCTCGGAGTCGGGGAAAGTGGCGACATAGAATTGCGCCGCCTGTTCGGCCGTTCCGTCGAACCACAGGCACGTGGTCATCGCGTTAGGGGGCATCACTTCGCCTCCAGCGTCACGACGGGCACGAAGCCGCCAAAGATCATGCGCTTGCCGTCGAACGGCATCGGCTCGGCCATCATGCGCGGATCGGCGCTGATCTTCGCAAAGGCGGCATCGCGGGTTGCCTTGTCGGGCCATTCGATCCAGGAAAAGGCGACAGCCTCGTCATCGGTGGCGGCGACGGCGCGGTGAAAATCGGTGACCTTGCCCTTGGGCACATCTTCGCTCCAGCACTCGATGACCCGTAAAGCGCCGTGCTCGAGAAAAACGGCGTCCATCCGCTCGGCATGATCGATGAAGGCGGCGCGATTGGCGTTGGGCACCGCGATGACGAAACCGTCAACATAAGACATGGCCATTCCTCCTTATGATTTGACGGGCGCGCCGATGGCCCAGGCATGGCCGAACGGGTCGCGCAGCTGGCCGTAGCGGTCGCCCCAGAACATGTCCTCGGCCGGCATGGTCACTTCGGCACCCGCGGCAGCAGCGCGCGCCATCCACGCGTCGACATCATCGACTTGGAGGTGCAGCACGACGCTGGCCGGGGCGGGCGCAGGGCCGCCGCTATATTCCGGGAAATCATCGTGCAGCATGACGGAGCCGTTATTAATCGTCAGATGCGCATGCATCAGCCGCTTACCGTCCTCGCCCGCCATACGGGTGTGTTCGGTCGCGCCAAAGGCGGCCTTGTAGAAATCGATCGCCTCGGCGGCGCGGTCGTCGCGAATGGTGAGATGCGGGGTGACGCCAGTGGTCGGCCCCTGCGGTGCATCTGTCATGAAAAAGCTCCTCTGCCGGTGCGAGACTGCCTGTGCGACTCGTCGTTGACGGGTGTGCCCAGTTCAGTTATTAAAAACAACAATGAAGTTACAAAAAAGAAGTAAAAACGACGAAGTGATTGAAAAACGGCGTTACGATGATGCCTGCGGCACCGCGCACGCCCTCGACTTGATCGGGGATCGCTGGGCGTTGTTGGTGGTGCGAGAACTGATGTTCGGCGGGCGGCGCTTTGGCGAAGTGCGGGCCTCGCTGCCGGGGATCAGCGCCAATGTGCTCACCCAGCGGCTCGAAGCGCTGGAGGCGGCCGGGATCGCCCAGCGCCGCAAACTGCCACCGCCGGCGTCGGTCCAGGTCTATGAGCTGACACCCTGGGGCTATGAGGCTGAGGACGCGATCAAGGTGCTCGGGCGCTGGGCGGCGCGATCGCCCCAGCATGATCCCAGTTTGCCGCTGAGCGCCGCATCATTGATGCTGTCGTTCCGCACCATGTTTTCAGCGGCGCGCGCGGACGATCTTCGCGCTACCATCGCCTTCCAAATCAGTGACGAAGCATTCACGGCGAGCATCGCGCGCGGTGCTATCGCGATTTCGCGCGGTAGCGACGATGGCGCGGCGCTGACAATCGCGGCTGCGACCGCGCCGATGATCGCGGCGGTGGTCTATGGCGGCATGCCGATCGAGGCGGCGATTGCAGAGGGCATGGTGACCATCACCGGCGATCGCAGTTTGGCTGAACGCTTCGTCACACTGTTTCCGCTGCCGCCAAAGGTGGGTTCGGCTTGACGCGGGCGCAATCCGTTTCCACTGGGATATGCCAAAGCGTGGTTCCCTTGTCCGTACACGGGCTAAGGTCCGGGCTTTGATCTGCCCTGACCGAATGGTACCGAGAGCCGCATGACCGATATTCCCAATACCCAGCCCGACAGCCGCGCCACGACGATCATGGACGCCCCCGACAAGGTGGTGAAGGTCCGTGAAATGTTCGGCATCGATTCGGACATGGAAGTGCCCGCCTTCAGTGAAGCGGATGAGCGCGTGCCTGATCTTGATCCGGCCTATGTGTTCGATGCCGATACCACCCTCGCGGTCTGCGCAGGCTTTGCGCATAATCGCCGGGTGATGGTGCAGGGCTATCACGGCACCGGCAAATCGACGCATATCGAACAGGTGGCGGCGCGGCTGAAATGGCCGTGCATCCGCATCA
>CAZWAL010000036.1:0-17826 GCA_964631905.1 uncultured Stakelama sp. | reverse complement strand
GCCTGTGGGGCACCAGCGGCAGGAGCCGCGGCGTCAGTTGCATTGGCTGGGGCAGCATCGGCTGCAGGCGCCGGGAGGGCACCAGCTGCAGGCGCGGGTGCTGCACCCTTTACGGTGCCGCCCTTGGCGATCACCCATTTGTCAAACGTCGCCTTGTCGACGGCTGCCACCGTGATCGGCATGTAACCGTGGCGCGCGCCACAGAGTTCCGAACACTGGCCGAAATAGACGCCCGGCTTTTCGATGATGAAGCTGGTTTCGTTGATACGGCCCGGGATTGCGTCGAGCTTGATCCAGAAAGCCGGCATCGCCCAGGCATGGATCACGTCGTTCGACGTGGTCAACAGACGGATCGGCACGCCGACCGGAAGAACGATGCGGTTATCGGTGGCGAGCAGCGCAGGGCCGTCGGCATCGGTACGGGCGCGTTCGCTGCCCGTCGTCATCCCCTTTTCCTTCAGCATGTTCGACGTGATTTCGAAACCGCCATTATCGGGATACTGGTAAGACCAATACCACTGGTTGCCGATTGCCTTCAGCGTGATCGCATTGGCAGGCGCTGGCTTGAACTGTGCCTGCAGCAGCCCGATCGAGGGCACCGCGATCAGCACCAGGATCACGACCGGCGCGAGCGTCCAGATCACTTCGATCGTGGTGTTGTGCGAGGTCTTGGACGCCACCGGATTGGCCGCGCGGCGATAACGCCACATCGCGTACATCAGCAGCAGCAGCACGAAAATCGAAATCGCTGTGATGACGGGCATCAGGATCGCATCATGCATCCAGGCGGCGCGGCGGCCGGTGGGGGTGACCTGCGCCTGCACGCCGACGAACTTGTCGACCGGCTGGCCGACCCCGGCGACGGGGGCCATGGCGGGGCCGCCATTGTCGACCAGCATCGGGTCAACCACTGGAGGCGCGGAGACAAGGGTCTCCGACGTCGTTTCGGCCGGGGCTGTCGTCGATACCGCGACGCCGGGTGCCGTGGCAGGCGCTTGTTGCGGGGCAGGTGCCGCTGCCTGTGCGGCGCCGGCGAGCATCAACCCCACCGTGATCGCCAATGTCTTCAGCCCCGTCATACGCCCGGTCATGATCATCTCGATTCGTTGTCCTACTATAGAGTGGCGCTTAACAGCCCTGCGCCTTGGGGGGGATACGCCCTTTAGGCGGGGCCTATACGCACCACCTCCTCTCGCCTCAAGCTTTTGCGCAGCTTTTTTGGCACCGGCGTTGCGTGACGTCCTTGTGAACCGTATCACGCCGCACGAAATCTCCCAAATTAATTGCCCAAAGGCGCATTACGATCATGACCGAGGAAGAGGTGCTGGCAGAGTTTCGTGATGCCGACGCGCTGCTTGAAGGGCACTTCATTCTATCATCGGGGCTGCGGTCGCCAGTGTTCCTGCAAAAGATGCGCGTCTTTCAGGATCCGGTGCGGACCGCCCGGCTGTGCACCGCCCTCGCCGAGCTGATCGCCACCCGATTTGGGCATGTCGACATGATCGTGTCCCCAGCGATCGGCGGAATCATCCCCGGTTATGAGACCGCGCGCGCGCTGGGCTGCCTCGCGGTGTTCGTCGAGCGCGAAGGCGGTGAGTTTCAGCTACGTCGCAATTTTGAGATTCCGGCGGGCGCGCGCATCGTGATGGTGGAGGATCTGGTGACCACCGGGCTGTCATCGCGTGAATGCATCGCCGCGATCCGCCAGCATCCCGGCGACTTGCTGGGCGCGGCGTGCCTGATCGACCGGTCCAACGGTCGCGCCGATATCGGTGTGCCGCTCGTGTCACTCTGCACGCTCGACATCCCGGCCTATGCAGCGGACGCTCTGCCGCCCGAACTCGCGGCTATCCCGGCGGTGAAACCCGGAAGCCGGGGGCTGGCGGCATGATACGCTTTGCGATGTTGGTAGCGGCGCTCGCCGTTACGACGCCCGCCTTCGCGCAAGCGCCCGCGATCGATCCCGCACCGATTCTGTCAGCCAACGGATTTAAAGGCTTCGCGTTGATTGCCAAGGGCGACACGATCATCTGGCAAACACCGCGGGATCGCTGTCCACCGGTGAGCAAGGATGAGGTTGTGCTTTGCCATCCGCGGGATCCTGCCTATCTGCGATGGCCTTGGGCATCGGTGACCAAGCAGGTCATTGCCGTATTGACGATGACTGAAGTCGATCGGGGCCGTCTCGTGCTCGATATACCGGCGTCGCGCTATTTGCCTGCGTTGAATCAGATGGCTGGCGCGCCAACAATTCGCCAGCTGCTCCAGCACCGCGCAGGCCTTCGCAATCCCGAGGACAGTCCGAAGGGAACGGACGGCACGCCCAATTGGTACACCGACGGACCAACAGGCCTGAAATGGTGTTTGGCGGGGCGCACTGCACCGGGCGGCGACTGGCGTTATAACAATTGCGACACGATCGTGCTTGGCGCCATCCTGGAGAAAGTGAGCGGGCGGACGGTGCCCGCCCTCTTCGCAGAGCGAATTGCAACGCCACTCGGCATGGACGCAACGGCGTTCGAGGGAGCGACCTCGACCAAGGGCTTTCCCGAATCGGCAGTTACAATTTCGCCGCAGGAAAAAGCCGTTTTCACGCGCTTCGCGGCTGCTGGCGGATTGGTCGGGGTGCCGCTCGATTTGCTCAAATTCGATCGTGCGCTTCTTACTGGCAAATTGCTCTCATCAGTCGCGCGCGACGCCATGTGGACGGGTGATCCCAAACTCGGATACATGGGACTAGCCCAATGGGCGTTCGATGCCTCGCTGAAAGGCTGTGTAAAGCCGGTGCGCCTGATCGAGCGACGAGGCGGTATCGGGCGGTTTCAGGTTCGCAACATCCTGATCCCAGACCGCGACATGACCGTGATACTGTTTACGGCCAATGGTGAGCAGGAATTTGGTGAGATTTGGCAAGGAAAGGGTTTAAGCCACGATTTGTTAGCGGCGAGTGTTTGCCCATGACCGACAATTTTCGCCCCGATCATCTGAGGCTCGGCGTCAACATCGATCACGTCGCGACTGTCCGTAATGCGCGCGGGGTAGGGTATCCTGATCCGGTCCGGGCGGCGCTGGTGGCGGCGGAGGCGAGGGCTGACGGCATCACCGCGCACCTGCGCGAAGACCGGCGGCACATCACCGATGCCGATATCGCCCGCCTGTCGGCCGAACTGACGATCCCGCTGAATCTGGAGATGGCGGCGACCGACGAAATGCTGTCGATTGCGCTGCGTCATGTGCCCCACGCTGCCTGCATCGTTCCCGAGAAGCGCGAGGAGCGCACCACCGAGGGCGGGCTCGATGTGGCCGGTATGCACAACCAGCTCGCGCCGATGATTGCTGAGTTGAAGGGCGCGAACATCCGGGTGTCGCTGTTTATCGAGCCCGATGCGCGCCAGATCGAGGCGGCGTTGCATTTGGGCGTACCGGTTATCGAGCTTCATACCGGGCTCTATGCCGAGCTGGCGGGCGATGCGCAGGCGAAGGAATTGCGCCGCCTGTCGGATGCTGCGGCGCTTGCCGCCAAGAACGGCGTCGAAGTGCATGCCGGGCACGGCCTGACGCTCGCCAATGTTGCGCCGATCGCGGCGATCCCGCAGGTGCGTGAGCTGAACATCGGCCATTCGCTGATCGCCGATTCGATTTTCATGGGACTGGGCGACGCCGTGCGCGCGATGCGCGCGGCGATGGATTCGGCGCGGTGAGCGCGCAGGCGCGGCATATCAGCCCGCGCATGTCGGTGCCGGTGCGGTTGCTGGTGGGGCTTGATCTCGCGCTGTGCATCGTGATCGCGCTGAGCCCGCTGATCGTGGCGATCGCCTTGAAGCCCGATCTGGAGCGCCATGCCATGATCGACATCCTCGTCGAACGGGCCGGACCGGGGGTGATTGCGAGCGTCGGGCTGATCGGGGTGGGGCTGCTCGGCTGGGCACGATATGGGCCGACGACTTTTGTTTGCGTGATGTTGTTTTTTTGCCCGGTACTGGCGGCCTTGTTCTTTGCCGCGTGGGGGTTTCAGTGATCATCGGTCTTGGATCGGACCTGTGCAATATCGAGCGAATTCAGGCCTCGCTCGACCGGTTCGGCGAACGGTTCGAGGCGCGCGTGTTTACCCCGGTCGAGCGCGCCAAGGCCGCTCAGCGTCCGTTCACCCGCGCCGGCACATATGCGAAACGATTTGCCGCCAAGGAGGCATTTTCGAAGGCGGTGGGAACGGGATTTAAACGCGGCGTGTTCATGAAGGATATCGGCGTCGTCAATGCCCGCAGCGGCGCACCGACCTTGGCGCTGACGGGCGGGGCGAAGGCAAGGCTTGACGCGATGGTGCCCGAAGGCCACCGCGCAAAGATACATTTGACGCTGACCGATGATCATCCCTGGGCACAGGCCTTTGTGATCATTGAGGCCATCAGCACTGAAGCGATCACAAGGGACGATAGTGATGCCGGGTGAAGAGTTGACGATCGACGGCCAGCAAGGCGGACCGGCGGAGTCCGATCAGGCCACATCGGAAGCCAAGGCGGGAACCGACTGGCTCGGCGAGTTGCGCGGCATTTTCTGGCTGATTCTGGCGGTGCTCGGCTTTCACAGCTTTGTGGCCAAGCCATTTTATATTCCGTCTGAATCGATGCTGCCTGGGCTGCTGATTGGCGACCGGCTGGTGGTGACGAAATACCCTTATGGTTTTTCGTTCGTGTCGCCGACCTTTCATTTGCTGCCGTTCGTGCCGGGCCGGTTGTTTGGTCGGCTGCCGGAACGCGGCGATGTGGTGATTGTTACCCCGCCGGAATCGACCGAGGACTATATCAAGCGCGTTATCGGCCTGCCGGGCGATACGATTGAAGTGCGGCGTGGCGTCGTCGTGCTGAACGGCATACCGGTGAAGCGCGGCCCCATTCACGACAAGCGGATGCCGGTTGATGCCAACGCCACCTGCACCGATTATTCAGGCGCGCTGCGCGCCGGGCCGGACGGCGTGTTCGAATGCCATTTGCCGATCGTGACCGAAACACTGCCCAATGGTCGCCGCTATGACACGGTCGAGCTCGGGTACAGCCCGGGCGACAATTACCCGGCAGTCAAGATCCCCGCCAATCATGTGTTTCTGATGGGCGATAACCGTGACCGCAGCGCGGATAGCCGTTTTGCGCTCGGCGAGCCCGATAAGGGACTGGGCGGGCCGGTGCCGTGGGAATATGTCGGCGGGCGGGCCGAATTCATCACCTTCTCAGTCGATGGCAGCAGCACCTGGAACCCGATTACATGGTTTACCGCGTTTCGTGGGGGCCGGGCTGGTACGTCGCTTCAGGCCGCCCGCGCACCGGTCGCGCCTCCATCTGTCGCCGCAGCACCGGCGGGTAGCAGCGCCCGCGCCCGCTAAGGCGGGGACTATCGCACTGCTGACAGGGGGGTCGTCGATGAACGTCACACTCTATGATTATCACCGCTCCTCGGCGAGTTACCGGGTACGGATCGCGCTCAATCTGAAGGGCATTGCCTGGGAACGCGTGCCTGTAAACCTGCTGACGAGCGAGCAATTGTCCGCCGATCACCGCGCGCGCAATCCGCAGGGGCAGGTGCCGATGCTCGAGATCGACGGCGTTGGCCTGATCCAGAGCCTGGCGATCATCGACTATCTCGATGCCACCCGCCCTCATCCACCATTGTTACCGCGCGATCCCGTTGGGCGGGCGCAGGTAATGGCGCAGGCGCTGGTTATCGTCGCGGATACCCATCCGATCGGCAATATGCGCTTCCTTCGCCAGCTTGACGAGCAGTTCGGCGCTGATGACGCGGCCAAGACGCGGTGGCGGCATTACAGCATGGCGCTGGGCCTGGCGGCGCTCGAAGACATGGCGAGGCAATCGGGCGGAAATGGTCCGTTTCTGGGCGGGGATGCGCCCAATCTGGCCGATATCTGCCTTGTGCCGCAGCTGTACAATGCCCGGCGGTTCGATCTTCCGCTGGATGACTATCCCCGGCTGGTCGCCGCCGATGCGGCTGCCGCGGCGTTACCCGCCTTCGCCGACGCGCATCCCGATCGCTTTACATCCTGATGCGGTGCCGCCGTTCGACGACGAGCCGATCGAACAGCGCAAGATAGGCATCGCTCGCTTTCTCGCCTTGCGGCACGACGGGGGAGGGGCGCACGGCGGCAGGATCAAGCCATTGATTGAGTGCCGCGACCAGCGCCGCCTGATCACCGCGTGGAACGATCGATCCCAAGCCAGGATGCGCTATAATTTCCCGCAGCGCGGCGCTTGAATCGGTCGCGACAACGGGGGTGCCGAGCGCGAGTGCTTCGCGCAGCACATTGGGCACGCCTTCGAAATCCGATGTCAGCACGACCGCATCGGCCGCGGCGAGATAGGGCGCCGGATCGCTGATATAGCCGGGCAGGCTGACCCTGTTGGCCAGTCCGAGCCGATCGATCTGGGCGGCGAGCATGGAACGTTCGCTGCCTTCGCCCACAATCACCAGCTGGGTCTGTCGATTGTCGACCAGCGCCACCGCGTTGATTAACCGGTCCCAGCGCTTTTGCGGTTCGAGCCGACCGACCCCGACGAGCAATGGTCGATTGGGCAGGCCGTTTCGCGGTGTCAGCAAGGTCATATCGGTGGGCGCCGCGCTTGCCGGGTTGGCGATGATGCTGATGCGCGACGGATCGGCGCGCATCGTGGCAATCGCCTCGTCGCGCATCGCCGGGCTCATCGCCACAAAATGATCGATGAACCCGGGATGCCGCCGCAACCACCAGCGATAGGCAGGTGCCAGGGGAAAGCCCTGATCGGTGCGTGCCAGCGCATTCGAAATCTTGGCAACGATGGGCGGCGCCGCCGAGCCCAGCCGCAGCCGGGTGAACCCGGCAATGCTTGTGTAATGATTGCCCGGGCAAAAGATCACGTCCGGTCTGGCCTCGCGCACCACTACCGGTAATCGCCGCAGATCCGTGAACGCGGCGGAGCCGATTTCGATGATGTCGATCCCGTCGGGCACTTCGTCAGCCAGCGGCCCGTTGCACTGACCCAGTAGTAGCGTCACCTGTCGACCACTGTCGATCCAGCCCCGGGCGAGCCGAAGCAAGGTGCGTTCGACGCCGCCGCCTTTAAGCGTCTGGGCGAGCGACAGGATGTGCGTGGCGAAGGGCGGCGATAACATGGTTGAAATCGCTATATTCGACTATATTTCAATTGCATAGAGACGATCATGAGCGTTGGCGACCAAGTGACGGCTGCTCGTGCAGAATTGCCGGAGCATCGTCATGCCACCAGATTAGGCCGAATTCGGGACGCAATTGGGGGATGGAGCGATGGAACTTCATGATCTCGCCGTGATTACAGCCTAGCCACCTAGAATTAACCGGCGCCCGTTCGGTTCCTTCTTTCCCGACAACCCACAAGATTACGTCATGGCGATAAATTGATGAGCGCGCGTTTCGTGCCCCCCGACGATGCCACCGTCGCGCCTGCAACCCGCTGGCCGGTGATCATCGGTATCCTGCTCACCCTGGCGATGGTCGCCGGGCTTGCGCGTGCGATTGTCGGTGCGGGCGAGGGCTTGGGACTCGAAGGGGTGCGCCACGCGCTGCCGGGCAATCCGCTGTTCTACCTCACCTTCGCGCTGGTCTATGTCGCCCTGCCGTTGGGCGATTTCATCATCTTTCGAAAATTGTGGCACATTCCGGCCGATGGCCTGATCGCGCTGTTCAAGAAGCGGATCGCGAATGAAATCGTCATCGGCTATTCGGGCGAAGCCTATTTCTACGCCTGGGCAAAGGCGCGCGCACGCATGGTCGCGGCCCCGTTCGGGGCGGTGAAGGACGTCAGCATCCTGTCAGCGATGGCCGGTAATGTGGTGACGTTGTCGCTCGTGCTGATCGCGCTGCCGTTCGCGCAAACGGTGCTGAAACCCGCCGATTTCCGCCTGCTTGGCTGGTCGGTTGCCATTCTTGTCGCGATATCGCTGCCGTTCCTGATCTTCGCGCGGCGGGTGTTCACTCTGCCGCGCGCGCAGCTGTGGTGGATCACCGGTGTCCATGCTGCCCGGCTGATCGCAGGCGCGGTTTTGCTCGCGCTGGCATGGCATTTTGCGATTCCCGATATCGCCATCGGGGTGTGGCTGATGCTGTCTGCGGCGCGAATGCTCGTGTCTCGATTGCCGCTGGTGCCGAACAAAGACCTACTTTTCGCCAACTTTGCGATCACCTTGATCGGTAATGGAGAGGGTCTGTCGGCGCTGCTGGCGGTGACTGCGGCGCTGACGCTGCTGATCCACGCCGCCTTAATCGCTGCCTTCAGCCTGTATTCGCTGTTTAGGAATCGCGTATGAAATATCGTTTGTTGTTCGGAGCGCTGCTCAGCGCCGCCCTTTTGCCTGGCCCGGTATCGGCTGCAGGCGCGCGGATCGGCGGGCAGGATGCGGCGGCCTGCATCGATGCCGATGGTCCTGCCATTCAGGCCAATATCAGTGGCCTTAAGGACCGCACGGGGCGGCTGAAGCTGGAACTCTATCCCGCAACCGAAGAAGATTTTCTGCGTGACGATACCAAGTTGGTGAACGAGGGCAAAACCTTCCACCGCGTCTGGGCGACGATGCCCAAAACCGGCGCGGTCGTGCTATGCATCAAGGTGCCGAAGCCGGGCCGTTATGCGTTGTTCTTCACCCATGATCGTGATGGGAAGAACAAGTTCAATTTCTGGAAAGACGGCGGCGGGGTACCCAGCAACATCCGGATCGGCGCGGCCAAGCCAAAGCTGGCAACCGCCACGATCGAGGTTGGGCCGGGCATCACGGTCAGCAATATCCGGGCGCAATATCTGCGCGGGCTGAGCGGCCTGGGGCCAATCAAGAGCAACGATTAAGGCGTACCCTGCGGCGGCAGGTAGAGCTGGAACCTGTTGCTGGCGACGGGAACCCGCTGCCAGCGATCGAATGGCGGGTGGCGACGTAATGCCGTGTCGATGGCGGCACTGCCGCTCGTCCAGCGATCTTCGCCGCCGATCAGCAAGGCGGCGGGCGGGGGCATGATCGGCAGCGTCCGGTCGCTGGTGATCAATTGCCAGCGTCGTGCCTGCCCGGCACCCAACAGGGCCCGGCTGCGATACAGGAACGGCCCCGTCGCAAAGCGCGGATCGATCGGGCGGCCCGTACCCGGCACGAATTGCGGCGATAATGTCGCGATCGGGCCGGTGACCCCGGCTGAATCGAGCGCTGCCGCGATTGCGGTGCTTTCGCGAACGGCTTCGGCCATCGGCAGGCCGGATCGCGCTGCGCCAATCAGTGCCTCAACCGATGGGGCGAGCCCGGCACAGGCGAGCACGATCGCGGCGACGCGCTGGCTGCGCCCCGCCGGCCGCACATGCCACGTCATAGCCAGCCCGATGAAGAGCGGCGGCAGCATCGGCAGCAAATATTGCCGCCAGGTCGGCGTGGGGAGCAGCGCCGCGATCAGCCCGGCGACGATCAAGACGCCGAGGATGCGGGTGCGCTGAAGTTCCTCGCGCTGTCGGACAATAACCCAAAGCGCGAGCAGCGCAGGGCCGAGTGCCAGGAACTTCAGCGTGTCGGTCAGCTTTGCGACCATCGACAGCTTGGCCGCGCGCGGACCGCTCGCATACCAGTCGCTCGGTGCCTGGGCAGGAAAGGTGATCACGTCGAACCAGAATGCCCCGGGCGCGAGCGCCCAAAGCCATGCCACGAGCACCACCATCGGCGCGGCCCCCAGCGCGACCGCAACCGGGCGGTGTTGCCGATCGAGCAGTGCGTAAAGGCCATAGGCGGCAGCTGGCAGCGCAAACGATATCTTGGCGGCCGCCGCGCCTGCAAGGAGCAGCCCGATGAGCGCTGCGCCGCCAACGCCGCCACGTCCCTTCGATGCGCGCATGATCAGCCAGCATGCCCCGGCCAGCATCGCCACCGGCAGGGCATCGTTGCGCGCCACCGAGACGCTGAACAGGAAGATGTCACAAGCGGCGAACAGGCCAGCACCGGCCAGCGACGGGCGCGGCGCAGCGCCACCTTCCCGTGCAGCGCCATAGATCGCAACCACGGCACCGGCGCCGAGCATGGCATTGATCAGTCGTAACGCCGGATAGGCATATGTCCCGGCCATCGTGGCAAACGGCGCGAGCAGCAACGGTTGCAGCGGGGTCTGCAGATAAGCGAAGTCGCGGTATGGCAGCTTGCCCCAGGCGAGCACCGTCGCCGCGACATATTGGCTTTCGTCATGATCGATCGGCCGCGCCATCGCCAACAGCGCCAGCGTGCCGATCAGCAACATCAGCAGCACCGATAGCGAAACCGGTTTTTGATCTGCGGGGGATGACAGGGGCATCATGCTCATTGCTTTTCCATGCCCGTTGCCGAACCGCCTGTCCAAAGCCGCTATTGCCTTAAGCTGTCACATATCGTCCATGTCGACGTGCAATTGCCGACAACAAGGCCAAGGGGAGAGACAGCATGACCATCCGCATCGATCGTCGTTCGTTCATGGTAACCGGTTCGATCGGGATTGGCGCCTTTGCGATCCCCGGTTTTGCGCAGACCCCCAACGTCACCGATGCGCGCGGGTTCACCCATTCGGTCGCGAGCGGCGAGCCAACTGCCGATTCGGTGCTGCTATGGACTCGTTATGTGCCGATGATGGGCGATTCGGCCCGGCTGACCGCCGAAATCTCCGAAACTGCCGATTTCGCGAAAGTCGTATCGGGTGGCGCACAAATTACCGGCAACTGGCGTGATTTCACCAGCAAGATTACGGTCGCAGGGTTGAAGCCCGGCACGCGTTATTATTTTCGCTTCGTCGCCCCCGATGGCAGCTTCTCGCCGGTCGGCCGGACGAAGACACTTCCGGTCGGCGCAGCGCAATCGTTCAAGGTCGCGATCTTCTCGTGCTCGAACCTGCCATTCGGTTATTTCAACGCCTATGCCCATGCTGCCGCGCGCGACGATTTCGATCTCGCGGTGCATCTGGGCGACTATTATTATGAGTACCAGCCAGGCGTTTATCCGGCGGCGAAGGATGTGGTGAACGGGCGCACGCCGCAGCCAATTGCCGAGATCGTGCAGCTTGCCGATTACCGCCTGCGCCTCGCCAGCTATCGCAGCGACCCCGATCTGCAGAAGCTTCATAGCCTGGTGCCGATGATCGTCCAGTGGGACGATCACGAATCGACCAATGACAGTTGGGAAGGCGGCGCACAGAATCACCAGAAGAATGAGGGCGAATGGAGCACCCGCCGCGCCGCTGCGATGCAGGCGTACCGCGAATGGATGCCGATTTCGGACGAGCCGTGGAAAGCCTATTCGATCGGGACGCTCGCCACATTGTTCCGCACCGAAACCCGGCTGATCGGCCGCACCAAGCCGCATGAACTCGCCCCGCTGCTGTTCAGCGCCGATCCTGCCAAGGCGCTGGTCGATTTCCGCAACGGCAGCTGGCAGGATCCGGCATCGTCGATGATGGGATCGCAGCAGGAAGACTGGCTGGCGCATGCGATGCGCAGCTCCGTGCAGTCCGGGACCAAGTGGCAGGTGGTTGGCTTCGGCACGATCATGGGCAAGACGAAGACCCCGCTCAGCGCCGAAAGCTGGCTCGGTCCCGATGCCGATCCGCGTGCCAAGGCCTATATGCGCGCCGGCATCGCCGCGACCAAGGCGGGCCTGCCGTTTAATCTCGACGCATGGGATGGCTATCCGGCTGCCCGTTCGCGGTTCCTGAAATCGGCGCAGGGGATGGGCGCGAATCTGGTGGTGCTGTCGGGCGACAGTCACAATGCCTGGGCCTATGATCTGGGGCAGGATGGCAAGGCCGCGGGTGTGGAATTCGCCGGGCAGGGCGTCACCTCACCCGGTTTCGAAAGCGCGCTCGGCGTCGATCCGAAGATCGTCGCCAAGGCGCTGGTTGAAACCAATCCCGAGCTTAAATGGTGCGACACCAGCCGCCGCGGCTATATGGCACTGACGATCACGCCAACCAAGGTGAGCAACGACTGGATCTTCGTCGATACGATCAAGACGCCATCGGTCGCGGCGACCATCGGGCACTCCGCGACGGTGATGCGCGGGCGGAATGTCATGGGGTGAGGGTATAGAGGAGTTAACCCGGTTGATCCGTCACCCCAAACTCGTTCCGGGGTGACGGTAAACTTCTGTGGGGCGTAATTTACCCCCGAACCGCGGTCATCAGATAATTCAGCTTCGTATCGTCACCCACCACAAAACCCTTGGCGGGTGAGAAGCTAAGGCCGCGAATATCGGTCACCTGCAGGCCTGCCGCCTCGACCAGCGCGGTGAGTTCATCGGGGGTCAGGAATTTGTCCCAGTCATGCGTGCCGCGCGGAATCTGGCCGAGGCCTTCCGCCACCGTGATCAGCCCGATCCGCGACAGCGGCGTGCGATTGGGGGTCGACAGGATCAGCAACCCGTCATCGGCCAGCGCCGCTGCCAGCCCGGCGATGAACGCGGCGGGATCAGTGACGTGCTCTATAACCTCCATCGAGGTGACGAGATCGAAGCGCTCGTTGCCCAGATTTTCGACGCTGCCCGCGCGGTAATCGATCGCCAGGCCCGATTGCACGGCATGGGCCCGCGCGGCGGCAATGTTTTCGGGGGCGGCATCGAGCCCGGTCACCTTGGCGCCCAGCCTTGCCAGCGGCTCGCAAAACAGCCCGGCGCCGCACCCGACATCAAGCGCGGTCCTGCCCGCCAGCGGCGTGAAGCTGCGGTTGTCGAGCTGCCAATGCGCGTTCGCCGCACTGCGGATAAACCCCAATCGCGCCGGGTTCAGCCGGTGTAGCATGGCCGAAGATCCTTTGGGATCCCACCACTCGGCGGCGAGTTTGCCGAAATGCGCGGCTTCCGCCGGGTTGATGGTTGGGCGCGGGAGTGTGGAGTCGCTTGCCATTGTCATGCCCTCCACTTATCAGCCGCCCCTTTCCAACCCAAGGACTTCCGTTCCCCATGGCGCGCATCGTGATGAAGTTCGGCGGCACGTCGATGGCCGGGATCGAGCGGATCAGGAATGTTGCCGCACGGGTGAAGCGCGAGGTGGCGGCGGGGCATCAGGTTGCGGTGGTCGTTTCCGCCATGGCGGGCGAGACCGACCGTCTTGTCAATTTCTGCCGAGAGGCATCGCCGCTCTACGATCCGGCCGAATATGATGTCGTCGTCGCCAGCGGGGAGCAGGTAACGAGCGGTTTGCTGGCGATTGCGCTCCAGGCGGCAGGCGTCCCGGCGCGCAGCTGGCTCGGCTGGCAATTGCCGATCCGCTCGTCGAGCGCGCATGCAGCTGCCCGGATCGACGATATCGATACCGACGCGCTGGTCGCGGCAATGGAGTCGGGTGAGGTCGCGGTAATCCCAGGCTTTCAGGGGCTCACGGAGGCAGGCCGGGTCTCGACGCTTGGCCGTGGTGGCTCGGATACGTCGGCGGTGGCGGTGGCGGCGGCGGTAAAGGCCGATCGCTGCGATATCTACACCGATGTCGACGGCGTCTACACCACCGATCCCCGCATCGTGCCGCGCGCCCGCAAGCTCAGCCGCGTAACCTACGAAGAAATGCTCGAACTCGCGAGCGTTGGGGCCAAGGTGCTCCAGACCCGGTCGGTCGGGCTGGCGATGAAGGAAGGGGTGCGCATCCAGGTGCTCTCCAGCTTCGATGATCCCAATAACTCGGCCACGGCGGATACGCTGCCCGGCACAATGATCGTCGGTGACGACGAAATCGGAGACGATATGGAACGCCAGCTCATCACCGGCATCGCGCACGACAAGAACGAAGCCAAGATTACGCTCACCCAGGTGCCCGACAAGCCCGGCGCGGTGGCGCGCATCTTTGGGCCGCTTGCCGCTATCAACATCAACGTCGACATGATCATCCAGAATATCGCGCACAACAGCGGGTCGACCGACGTTACCTTCACCGTGCCCCAGGCCGAACTCGCCCGCGCGCTCGATGTGCTCGAAAAGGCCAAGGCGGATATCGGCTATGACGCGCAGGTGCACGATACCAAAGTCGCCAAGATCTCCGTGGTCGGCGTGGGGATGCGTAGCCACGCCGGTGTTGCCTCGACAATGTTCAACGCACTCGCCGATCGCGGCATCAACATCCAGGCGATCTCCACCAGCGAGATCAAGGTCAGCGTGCTGATCGAGGAAGATTATACCGAGCTTGCGGTGCGCGTGCTGCACACGGCCTATGGGCTCGATGCGGAGGAAGTCGCTTGAGCGTGGGCACCGATCGGCTCGCCGCGCGCATGGCGCGCGGCTGCGAATTCCTTGGCAGCGAGACTGCGATCATCTGTGGGGCGATGTCGTGGGTGTCCGAACGTCACCTCGTTTCGGCGATCTCCAACGCTGGTGGGTTCGGGCTGATTGCTTGCGGGGCGATGACGCCGGCGCTGCTCGATACCGAAATCGCCGCCACCAAGACGCTGACGAGCAAGCCATTCGGCGTGAACCTGATCACGATGCACCCGCAGTTGTTCGATCTGATCGCGGTGTGCGCCAAGCACGCGGTGACGCATGTCGTGCTTGCAGGCGGCCTGCCGCCAGCGGGCGCGCTCGAGGCGATCAAGGCGGGCGGCGCCAAGGTCATCTGCTTCGCCCCCGCGCTCAGTCTGGCGAAGAAGCTGATCCGGTCGGGCGTTGATGCGCTGGTTGTCGAGGGGATGGAGGCTGGCGGCCATATCGGGCCGGTGTCGACCAGCGTGCTGGCGCAGGAAATCCTGCCGCAGGTGGCAGAGCAAGTGCCGGTGTTCGTGGCAGGCGGTATCGGCCGGGGTGAGGCTATTGCCGCCTATCTCGATATGGGCGCGGCGGGCGTACAGCTCGGCACGCGCTTTGCCTGCGCGACCGAGAGCATTGCGCATCCCAATTTCAAAAAGGCATTTTTCCGCGCCTCGGCGCGTGATGCGATTGCCAGCGTGCAGATTGATCCGCGGCTGCCCGTCATCCCGGTGCGCGCGTTGAAAAATGCAGGCGCGGAGCTGTTCACCGCCAAGCAGCGCGAAGTCGCTGCCCTGCTCGACGCCGGCAGCGTTGAAATGGGCGAGGCGCAGTTGCAGATCGAACATTACTGGGCGGGCGCCCTGCGCCGCGCTGTGATCGACGGCGATGTCGAGCATGGTTCGCTGATGGCCGGGCAATCGGTGGGCATGGTGACGAAGGAAGAACCCGTCGCCGAGATCATCGCCCAGCTAATCGACGAGGCAGCGCACGCAATGGAGAGCCGCGCGGCCTGAACTGAAAAAATTTCCGGCTTTTTTCAGACCTTGTCTGCGTTATAGTTGAGTCATGGGAACGGCGGCTTTCAATCGCGCTTCTTATGTTTCGACGACGTATCGACGTCGGTCGATCGCCATTTTTCTCGTCATTCTTTTCTATGCGATCCTGACGCTGATCCTTCTCAACTGGCGCCGACAACCTCCTGCAGAGGACGTGCCCGAGCCGGCCGTAGTCTTTCGTCTGCAGCCAGCATCCAATCCTTTGCCGACGATCCAAGCCAAGCCCGATCGGCCGATCGATGCCAAGGCTCCGGCTGCGGCGGAATCTCGGCCATCAGGATCACCGCTGGTTGGCGTCGATACGCCCCCGCCGGCGGCAACGGTTACCCCAGCGGACATCAGTCGTGTTGATGTGACGCCAGCGCCGGTCGCGCTGGCGATGTCTCCCGCGGATTCTGGTGGAATCGTGGCACGCGACGGAGTCGGAACGGCTGATGGTGACACCGGCGGCAACGACGGGCGGGGCAATGGCGCTGGCGGGGGAGTCGGCAGGGGCGGCGGGAATGGCGGCGGCGGCGGCGGTGGTGGTATTGCCACCAAAGCCGAATGGGCCAGGCAAGTCAGCTGGGAACAAATCTATGCGGTTCACCCTGCCAGGGCACATGCTGCCAATGTTTCAGGCAAAGCTGTGTTGACGTGCGTCGCGGCACGCACTGGCAAGCTGCGGAGTTGCCGTGTAACCAGCGAAACGCCGAGTGGTTGGTCGTTTGGGCGAGCCGCGCTTCGGCTGGTGCCCGATCTGCGGGTCGCGCCGCGCCGGCAAAATGGCGTCGTGATCGACAATGGCGAAGTCTATTTCACGATCAGGTTCGATATGCCGACCCTTGTGCCCAAATAATCCATAGAACGAAAAACTGACACTTGTTTCGCGTCGCATTGCGCCGTTCTGGCGCGAATGCCGGGGCGACAAATCTGCAATTGTCCATCACACCGCTACGCGGGTATCGTTGATCATGGCTCTGCTTATCGTCGGTAAATATGGGGAAGACGATGTGCGCGGCGCGCACCTGCGCCGGTTAACCACGCTGGCGATCGTTATTGCGCTTCATCTGGTGCTGCTGTTGCTGTTGACGCTTGCCCCAGCGGTCACCCGCGCGGTTGAAGAGGGGAAACCGTTCATCGTCAGGCTGTTGCCGCTGCCATCGAGCGAAGCACCTGCCCTGCCAGCCCCGTCTGCGCCCAAGCCGCCGATCACCGAACCGCTGCCGACGCCGCCGACCGACGCGACCAAGCCTGCGCCCCCGGTCAGCGTCACGCCCCGGCCAAGCGCGATCCCCGTGCCGACGCCGCTGCCTGCACCCGCTGCACCGGCGGTCGTCCCGGCACCGAGTGGCGATATCGTGATGGGGGGCGGGCGCAGCCGGGCGGCCCCGGTCGGTTTTGCGCCTGCGCGCTGGGTTCGGAAAATCACCGATGAGGAGTTCTTCCCGCTGATGCAGGAGGATCTGTGGCGGGTGCCGATGGACGTCACTTTCCGGCTGCGCTGTCTGGTCGCCGCAGACATGCGCATCGACTGTCGCATCCTGAGCGAATCGCCGACCATTCCTGGCGTCCGCACCGCCGTCCTCAAAGGTTTGCCGCTGCTACGGATGCGCCCGCCGATGCGCGACGGTCGCCCGCTTCTTGACCAGCCCGTCGAGTTCGAATGGCGCGTGGGCCAGCACAGCCGGTTTTCGGCGCTCGACCGGTGATGCGGCCTTTGGGGCGCTGTCATCGCGCGTTGCTTTCTGATAGCCCGAAGCCGTGCCGATAGCTGCTTCCTCTTCCGCCCGCGAAATCCTTGTCCGGCTTCACGATGTGATGGCCGCGCGCACCACTGCGCAGGCCAAGCTGAACAGCGTCGTCAAGATCATTGGCGAGGCGACGGACAGCGAGGTTTGCTCGATCTATCTTCTGCGTGACGGCGTGCTTGAGTTGTTTGCGACCCAGGGGCTCGATCAGGCGGCGGTGCACGTCACCAAGCTGGCGCTGGGTGAGGGTCTGGTCGGCACGATTGCCGAAGATGTCGAGATTTTGAACCTCGACGAAGCCGCATCCCACCCTGATTTTGCATACAAGCCCGAAACCGGCGAGGACAAATTCCACAGCTTTGCAGGTGTGCCGATCATCCGGCGCGAGCGTGCGGTGGGGGTGCTCTGCGTCCAGCATATCGAGCCGCACCGATATGCCGATGTCGAAGTTGAAGCGCTGCAGACGGTGGCGATGGTGCTGTCCGAATTGATCGCCAATGCCGATCTTATTGATGCCGCAGGCGCCGCGACCACCCGCCCGCAATCGACCGCGGCGATGCGTATTCCGGGGCTGAAGCTCGTCGACGGCATGGCGCGTGGCATGGCGGTGTTTCACCAGCCGCGTATCACGATCGAGCATACCGTGGCCGAGGATGCCGATGCCGAGCGGCACCGGGTGTACGGCGCGTTCGACAAGATGCGCGAGCAGATCGAGCGGATGGCGGCGCAGGCCGAGTTCGGCAAGGGCGGTGAGCATGATGAGGTGCTCGAGACGTACAAGATGTTCGCCTATGACGAAGGCTGGAGCCGCCGGA
>CAZWAL010000035.1:0-17980 GCA_964631905.1 uncultured Stakelama sp. | reverse complement strand
GGGTGATCTGGGCGGGCACGGTCGCGGTACTGTTCATGGCCTTCATGTCCTTCGTCGTGGTCGCGCTGCCACCTGCACCCGACTGGAAGAATCAGGCGGCGTATGAAGTGATTTTCGGCCAGGTGCCGCGCATCGTTCTGGCATCTGTCTGCGCGTTCTGGGCAGGCGAGTTCGTCAACGCCTTCGTCCTTGCGCGGATGAAGCTGTGGACCGACGGCAAGATGCTTTGGACGCGCACGATCGGATCGACCTTTGCCGGACAGGGGGTCGACAGCCTGATCTTCTACCCGCTCGCGTTCTGGGGCGCGGAGGGCTGGACCAATGATCTGGTTCTCAAGGTGCTGATCACGCAGTGGGTGCTCAAGGTGAGTTGGGAAGTGTTGCTGACGCCGCTGACGTACCTGGTGGTCAATTTTCTGAAGAGCAGGGAGGGGGTCGACGTGTTCGACGAGGGCACGAACTTCACCCCGTTCAAGGCGGCATTGTAACATTGAGCGCGCTCCAAGCCGCTAAACTCTGGCTGATCGCGCTGACCGGGCTCAGCAAGGATGTGCTGCACGTTTATGTCGCGCTGATCCTGTTCTTCGGTTCGGCAGTTTTGTTCAAATGGTCGCTCGCTGGATGGCGACCCTGTACGGTGGTGCTGGTGGCTGCCGTGACGGGCGAGGCTTGGGATATCCGCGATCGGCTGGCGGGTGGCATCGCGATCGACCTTGCCGGCGATTGGCACGACATCTGGAACACGATGTTCTGGCCGAGTGTGATTCTGGTGCTGGCTCGGATGACCGGGCTGTTCGGAGGATCAGGCGCCCACCAACTCCAGCAGCCCCTCGAATAGCCGCCGCCCGTCATTACCGCCATGTGCGGCCTCGATCCGGCGTTCGGGATGCGGCATCATGCCGAGAACATTGCCGCCAGCGTTCAACACCCCGGCGATGTGCCGCGCCGAGCCATTGACGGATTCAGCATAACGAAAGGCAACGCGACCGTCGCCCTCGATCCGGTCGAGCGTTTCCCCATCGGCGGTGAAGTTGCCGTCATGATGCGCGACCGGCACGATGATCCGCTCGCCCTTGGCATAGCGGCTGGTGAATGCGCTTTGCGTGTTTTCCACCGTCAGCGCGACGTCGCGGCACACGAAATCGAGACCCTCGTTGCGCATCAGCGCGCCGGGCAACAGGCCGATTTCGGTCAGCACCTGAAAGCCGTTGCAGATGCCGAGTACCGGCACGCCGCAATCCGCCGCCGATACAATGGCAGGGATGATGGCGGAGCGCGCGGCAATCGCGCCGCAGCGCAGATAATCACCGTAGGAAAAGCCGCCGGGCAGGCCGATCAGCCCGACATTGTCCGGCAGCGTCGTTTCGCCGTGCCATACCATTTGCGGCTTAGTGCCGGTCACGACTTCCAGCGCGACCGCAAGGTCACGGTCGCAATTGGAGCCGGGAAAGACGATAACGGCGGTCTTCATCAGACGCGCTCGACGCGGTAATTTTCAATGACGGTGTTGGCGAGCAGCTTGCGACACATCTCGTCGATCTGCGCATCATCGGTTTCATCGACAACGTCGAGTTCGATCAGCTTGCCTGCGCGCACATCGTTGATGCCGGCAAACCCCAGCCCGCCCAACGCCTTATGGATCGCCTTGCCTTGCGGGTCGAGCACGCCGGGCTTCAGGGTGACGAAGATGCGCAGTTTCATCGATGTGCTCGCAATGATGGGCGGGTGCGGGCAATCTATGCCGGGGCATGCGCCCGGCTGCAACTATCACTTGCCACGCTTGAGCCGGTGTTCCTCGAGATCGAGTACGGCGCTGTCGGCACCCTCGGGCAGCAGGCCGAGCCGCCGCGCGACTTCCTGATAGGCCTCGACTTCACCGCCAAGGTCACGCCGGAAACGATCCTTGTCGAGCTTTTCGCCGCTTTCCATGTCCCACAGGCGGCAGCCATCGGGGCTGATCTCGTCCGCCAGGATGATCCGGGAATAATCATTGTCCCAGATCCGCCCGAATTCGAGCTTGAAATCGACGAGGCGGATGCCAATCCCGGCGAAGAGTCCGCACAGGAAATCATTCACGCGGATCGCCAGATCGGCGATGTCGTGCATCTCTTCCTGACTCGCCCAGCCGAAGCACGAGATATGCTCGTCGGTGATCATCGGATCGCCGAGTGCATCGTCCTTGTAGAAATATTCGATGATTGTGCGGGGCAGTTGCGTGCCTTCCTCGATCCCCAGACGCTTGCTGAGCGATCCGGCGGCGACATTGCGCACCACGACTTCGATCGGCACGATTTCGACCTGGCGGATCAGCTGTTCGCGCATATTGAGGCGGCGAATGAAGTGCGTCGGCACGCCGATCGTCGCGAGCAGCGTGAAGATATGCTCCGAAATCCGGTTGTTGAGCACGCCCTTGCCGCTAATTGTGCCCTTTTTCTGGGCGTTGAACGCGGTCGCATCATCCTTGAAATACTGGATCAGCGTGCCGGGTTCAGGCCCTTCGTAAAGGATTTTGGCCTTGCCCTCATAGATTTGGCGGCGGCGTGCCATGGCGGCGTTACCTTTGATGAAGTGCACAAAAGAAGCTGCCCCGTCCGCGCGGGCAGTTATGTCGCGCGGGCCGGGGCAATGGGCCAGTGTATATCGAAAGCGCCCCGACCGCGCAATCGCGCGCTTGGATCAGCGCGTCGATCGATTGCGGCGACTAGCGCGCATCCTCGGTCTCGGCGGGGGCATTGTCCTCCCGCCCGAACCAGCGCTGCAGCACGCCGCGATCGGCACCGGCGTCACCACTTGATTCCTGCCCGGTTACCGGGGCGACCCGAACGGGTTCGGCTTCTTCGCGCGGCACGAACTGGCGCAGAATGAGCGCCACACCGAACAGCACGACGATCCACGGGCCAACCCCGGCGAGGATCTGCGCCATCGCTGCGGCCGATTGGATGAATGTTTCGCCCGCATTGTCGAACGTCGCAGTCGCCGATCCACCGAGCGAAGGAATGACGGTGCCGGACTGATAGGTGAACAGCACAGGCGTCGTCGCCAGCCCCTGCATCGTGGCACGATCAAGCTCGCCAATCGTCGCAACCGCTTCGCGTAGTCGGTCCTGCTTTTCAGTGGCGGCCACACGCTGGGCGTCGGTCATCGTACCCTTTAGTTGAAGGTCGATATTGGCGATTTCCTCGCGCAGCCGGGCGATCGTGCCGCCGCCGCGCGAGGCAGTGTCGCTGCCGACCATGCGCGAATCCATCACGAGGCCGCCCGCGTTTTTCACCGCGGTGCCAGCATTGCGGCCAAAGGTGCGGGCGATGACGGGATCGATCTGGAAGGCAAGGACTGCCGTCACGCTATTGTCGCCGTCATTTACATGATAGCGATTGGTGAGCACCCGGCACCGCGCACGACCAAGCTGATCGCACGCGCGCACATGGCCGTCCTGCACTTCGGCAACGCGGCCTGCGGGCATGCGAAAGGCATAGCGATAATCGAAATCATCGCCGAGCGCGGTATCGCTCGCATTACTGCGACCGGCTGCCGGGCTTTGCCCGCCAGCCATCGCCGCCGGATCGACCCCGATCGGCGAACAGCCTGCCAGCAACATCAACAGCCCTGCAAAACCCAATGCGAATCGCATCGTCGTCTCCCTGCAACCAGCGTTAACCATATCGCGGATCAACGCTGCGACCAATCGAAGATCAGGTGACGGCGTACCGCTTTGAGAATGCAGGCGCGGCGTGCCGTTCTTCTGCGAGAATCGTTGCAAGGATTTTGCCGGCCCTGACCAGATCTTCATGGCCGATGTAAAGCGGCGTAAGCCCCAAGCGCAGGATGTCCGGATCGCGAAAATCGCCGATCACGCCCTCAGCAATCAGTGCCTGGCACAGCGCATAGGCCTGGGGGTGACGAAAGCTGATATGGCTGCCGCGTTGCACCGGATCGCGCGGGCTGACGCAGTCGAGCCCAAGCGCATCGCCGATTGAGGCCATCAGATCGAACAGGCTCGCGCTTTTCTCTGCAATCAACGCCGGATCGGCATCCAGCATCACGTCGACCCCGGTTTCCAGCGCGGCCATCGCCAGCATCGGCGGCGTACCCGCCAGCCAACGCTTGATGCCGGGTGCAGGTGCATAGCCATCGGCAAAGTCGAACGGAGCAGCATGGCCCATCCAACCCGATAACGGACTCGCGAGCCTCTCCTGCAAACGGTTGGCGACGTAGAGATAAGCAGGCGCGCCGGGGCCGCCATTCAGATATTTATAGCCGCACCCGACCGCGAAATCGGCACCGCTGCGGTTCAGCTCAACGGGCACGGCGCCCGCGCTATGGCTCAAGTCCCACAGGATCAGCGCACCGGCGGCATGCGCCCGCGCGGTCCATTCGGCCATGTCGAAGCGCTCGGCGGTTTTGTAATGGACATGCGTTAGCAGCACCAACGCCGTACGGTCGTCGATTGCGTCGCGAATCCGGTCGCGATGAACAGCGTTCAGGGTCGCGCCGGGCACGCATGCGACTGCGCCTTCGGCGATGTGGAGATCGGTCGGGAAATTTCCAGCCTCACTGACGATCGCCGTCCGCGTCGGATCGAACCGCAGCGCGGCAACGATCAGTTTGAACAGATTGACCGAGGTGGAATCGGTGACGATCACTTCGCCCGCTTCAGCTCCGATCAGGCGCGCGATTTTGTCACCGATCCGCTGTGGCGCGTCGATCCAGCCCTCGTTCCAGCTACGGATCAGCCGCTCGCCCCATTGCCGTTCGACCATATCGGTGATGACCGACGTGGTGGCGCGGGGCAGGGGGCCAAGCGAATTGCCGTCGAGGTATATCACGCCCTCGGGCAGCGCGAACCGTTGGCGGAACGCGCAAAGCGGATCGGCGGCGTCGAGCGCGCGGGCTTCGTCGAGTGTCATCATTTCAGCGCCGCCTCGATCAGCGATCGCGCCTTTGCCCAGGCCGCGCTTTCAGGCGCAATCAGCTCGACATGGCCGGTGGCGGGAATACGGTGCAGCGCCACCTTGTCACCAGCTTTCGTTGCCTGTTCGGCATAGCCCGTGCCGAGCCGCATCGGAATGATCCGGTCATTCTCACCATTCACCAGATCCTGAGGCACGCCGATCGGCAACAGGCGCGGCACCGATGTATCGGCGAACACGTCAGCATGTGTGGCGGTCGTCGGTCCCGTCAGTTGGGCGACCACATCGGTCCCGCAGCCATTGTCAGGGCTGGCGGCGGTTGCCTCCAGATCGGGCAGCCCGCCCAGGCTGACGACATGTGCGATTTTTAGCGGTTTAGCTGTGCGCAACAGGCTTGTCTTCGGCAGTTTCGCGCGGCCTGCCAGCCACAGCGCAAGATGCCCGCCAGCCGAATGACCCACGGCAATGATGCGGCTGGTATCAAGGTTATATCGTGCCGCATTGGCCGCCAGTGCGTCGGCCGCAGCAGATGCATCAGCGAATGTCCCCGGATAGCCACCACCCGGCCGGTCGACTCCGCGATAATCGATGTTCCACACCGCAATACCGCGTCCGCGAAGGTCATCGGCGATCCAGTTCATCAGCGTCCGGTCGGCAATGCTCGTCTGCCAGCAGCCGCCATGTACCATCAGCACCACCGGGTGCTTGCCCGCTCCCTTAGGCACCCAGACATCGACTTTTTGGTATGCATCAGCGCCATAGCTGACTGTCGCATCGGCTGCAGGACGCGCGCGGCCGGTCAGGTCGGGCCAAGTGAGAAGCCTTGGCGTTTCAATCATTGCCGCTGTTCCCAGCAGCATCGGGGTGATCAGGGCAAGGGCGTACCATTTCATGGCTTCGCATAGCGCAGCAGTCGGAGCCGCGCGAGTCCGGCCAATGGCGGTTTTATGCCGCCTCGCCAGATCTCCAGCGCTGGCGCAGCGCACGCAAGCCACTCGCCCGGTATATCCAGCCAAAGAGTAGCGCGAAGGCAAGCCACGGTGCCCCTACACTTATGACCACGATCAGCACCGTCAACGCAAAGAGCAGGGATTGCTTGCCGATCAGGTAACCGGTGAACAGGGGGGCGCCTGAATCGAAACCAGGGATTGCGCTTGTGGCGGCATAGCGAAACGTCATTGGCGTATTGGCGAGACTATCCACCTGACCATCTCGGCTGATTTTCCCTTCTGCCAATTGTTCACGCAGTTCGCCGGCGCGCTCGGTCAACGCCACGCGTTCCGGCGCCTTTGCCGGTAACGTCGACAGCCGCTGGTCGATTTCCAGCAATTCGGCGCGAACCTGAGCCGATCGCCGATCGATTGCAGTAACCGCGCTACCAGCATCGTTGCCCGTAATGTCCGCGCCCCCCAGCCTGCCGCCCGCCTTGACGATGGCATCGATGCCATCGGTTCCGAATTTGCGGGCGATCGTCGGATCAAGCTTGAGATCGAGCGTGGCCGTAACATCCGCTGGGTCGTCGCCAACGGCATAGTGCATGCCCGTGATGCGACATCGGCCAATGCCCAGCTTTTCGCAGGCTTGCGCGTGCGCTTCCTGTGCCTTGGCAATGCCCTGACCCGGCAGTCGGAAGAGATAGTTGTAATTGAATGCGACGCCGGGTGCTGCAGTTACCGAGATTCCGGGACCACGGTTCGCTGCGGCATCGAATGCTTCTGTCGAGGCGGCGGAATCGGCGCTGCCCGTATCTTGTGGGCCGCTGCCCGATTTCGGCGAACAACCTGCCAGGAACAATGCCGTAAAGACGATTATCGAGTGTCGCATCTGCATCGCTCCTCCCAGTCGAAGACGAATTGATACCCTATAACATTACTATGATAAAGGGCTTTGCCACATTTTGAACAAAATTCGGCGTCTGGCCTTGGGGGATCGGTATCGCTATCGACCACCGGACGATGACCACCGACCTGATCGACCCCGACGCCCCTGCGCCACAACCCGACCCCATCCCCGGCCAGACCGACGCGCCCTTCGATAGCGCGCTGAGTGAGCGCTACCTCGTCTATGCGATGTCGACGATTACGGCGCGGTCGCTGCCCGATGTGCGCGACGGGCTTAAGCCGGTGCACCGCCGCCTCCTATGGGCGATGCGGCTGCTCAGGCTCGATCCCGCCCAGGGCTACAAGAAATGCGCCCGCGTCGTTGGTGACGTGATCGGCAAGTATCACCCGCATGGCGACCAGTCGGTCTATGACGCGATGGTACGGCTCGCGCAGGATTTTGCGCTGCGCTATCCGCTCGTCGACGGGCAGGGCAATTTCGGCAATATCGACGGCGATAACGCCGCCGCTTATCGATACACCGAGGCAAGGCTGACCCAGGTCGCGATCGACCTGATGGACGGGCTTGACGAGAACGCGACTGACCTGAAGCCGACCTATAATGGCGAGGAGGAAGAGCCCGAGCTGTTTCCGGGCCTGTTCCCCAATCTGCTGGCAAACGGCGCCAGCGGCATCGCGGTCGGCATGGCGACGAGCATCCCACCCCATAACGCGGCCGAGCTGATCGAGGCGGCCCTTCTGCTGATCGACGATCCGAAGGCTGATGACGCAGCGATAATGACCAAAGTCGCTGGCCCGGATTTCCCCACCGGCGGGCTGGTGGTGGATAGTGCGGCGAGCATCGCCGAAACCTATGCAACCGGGCGTGGGTCTTTCCGCGTCCGGGCGCGCTGGCATGTCGAGGATCAGGGGCGGGGCACCTGGAATGCGATCGTCACCGAAATACCTTACGGCATCCAGAAGGGGAAGCTGATCGAGGCGCTGGCGGCGATCGTCAACGACAAGAAGCTGCCGATTCTCGTGGATGTCCGGGACGAATCCGACAGCGAAATCCGCATCGTGCTGGAACCGCGCAGCCGCACCGTTGATGCCGATCTGCTGATGGAAAGCCTGTTCCGGCTGAGCGACCTCGAAGTGCGCGTGCCGCTCAACCTGAATGTGCTCGATGCGCGCCGGACGCCGCGGGTGATGAGCCTGCGTGAGGCGCTGTCGGCCTGGCTCGACCACCAGTTCATCGTGCTGCAGCGAAAGTCGCAGCACCGGCTCGACAAGATCGCCGACCGGATCGAGCTGCTCGACGGCTATATCATCGCCTTCCTCAACCTCGACCGCGTGATCGAGATTATCCGCAACGAGGACGAGCCCAAGCCGGTGATGATCGCTGAGTTCGAGCTTACCGATCGCCAGGCGGAGGCTATCCTCAACATGCGGCTCCGCTCGCTTCGGCGGTTGGAGGAAATGGAACTGCGCAAGGAGCGCGACAAGCTGGAGGAAGAACGCGCCGGGCTGGAGGCTTTGCTGGGGAGCGACGCGCGCCAGCGGACGCGGATGAAGAAGGATCTCGGCAAGCTGCTGGTGCGCTATGGGCAGGATACGCCGCTCGGCAAACGCCGCACCACCGTTGCGGAAGCAGCGCCGGCCCGCGACATTCCGCTGGAGGCGATGATCGATCGCGAGCCGATCACCGTCATTCTGTCGCAGCGCGGCTGGATCAGAGCGATGAAGGGGCATATCGATACGGCGGGCACCGAGGCGCTGAAGTTCAAGGAAGGTGACGGCCCCGCCTTTGCGTTTCACGCCCAGACCACCGACAAGATCCTGCTCGCAGCGGAAACCGGGCGTTTTTACACGCTGGCAGCCGACAAATTGCCGGGTGGGCGCGGTTTTGGCGAGCCGGTGCGATTGATGATCGATCTCGACGGTGAGGCCGCGATTGTTGACCTTTTTCCCGCAAGCCGCGCCGATAAATATCTTGTCGCGGCAAGCGACGGTCGCGGCTTCATCGTAAAGTCTGCCGATCTGATTGCCGAAACGCGCAAGGGCAAGACAGTGGTGACACCACGCATGGGCGCACGACTGTCACGGCTGAAGCCGGTCGATCCGGCCGCAGATTACATCGCAGTGATTGGCGACAATCGTCGCCTGCTGGTTTTCCCCATAAGCGAGCTACCGGAAATGGCGCGCGGGCAGGGGGTCCAGCTGCAACGATACCGTGATGGTGGGCTTGCGGACGTGACGAGCTTTGTGATGGCGCAAGGCCTTAGCTGGGCAATGGGCGGCGAAAGCGGACGGATGCGCAATGAGCCCGACATGGGGCCGTGGCGGGCTGCGCGTGGTGCCGCTGGACGGATGCCACCAAACGGATTCCCACGCGACAATCGCTTTTGATCGGGCACACCGCTCTCAACTGATTGAGAATCAGTCGATGGCTTAACGCTCGACCGCGTCTGTAATCGGTGCTTCAGGTGGCTTTAACCTATTGAGGTTAATCGCTGTCACCTATGGTATTCGGGCAGCGTCGATCCAAGATTACCGTTGAGCGTGTGGCAGCCGCCGCAGCGCAAGGCGAAGCATTGGTTGATGCAGCGAATGCTGTATCCCCGGTTCAACAGATTGAATTGCTACCCATTCCCGCAGCGGTTGTATCGGCGAATGAAGGCAAGATCAGCTTTCTACTGATGAACAGCGCGTTCGAGGCGCTCAACCTGGGCCGAAGCGCCGAACGGTCGCCAGTGGCAGCGCAACTCGGCGCTCGGATCACCACGTTTCTGGAATCATCGCTGGGTCGCGACTCTTTCGATTGGGAGTTCGGTGAATCGATCGATTGCCGTCATTACCGCGTTCATCTTTCCCGTGCGTCCGGCGCAGGCGTGTTTCGCTGTCTTTTGACGTTGATCGATCAGACGTCGATCCTGCGCACCGAGCAAAATCTCCGTCGCGAGATGATGACCGACAGCCTCACAGGGCTGCCCAACCGTGCGGGTTTCAGCGAAGTGCTCGAGGATGTCGTCGGTGTCGACAAGGCACAGCAGGCGCGGTTTGCCGTGCTGATCGTCAATCTCGATCGGTTCAGCCGCGTCAATGCTTGTATGGGATCGATGGCAGGCGACGAGTTGCTGATGACCGTTGCGCGCCGGCTGAAAGGTGCGTTGCGCGGCCGGGACGTTTTGGCACGAACGGGCGGTGACGAGTTCGGCATTCTGATGAGCCTCGATGAAGGCCGTGGCGATGCCGATCATGTCGCCAAGCGGATCGAAGGGGCGCTCGCGACGCCATTCAGGCTGTCGGCGTTTGAGATTCGCGTCTCATGCTCGATCGGAATCGCCTTCGGATCGGATATGATCGATGATTCCGAAGACCTGATCCGTCATGCCCAGTTCGCGGTGAAACGATCCAAGGCGACCGGTTGCGTCGAAGCTTATCAGACCCAGGCTTTCGACATTGTTCGCGAACAGTTCGGTATGGAAACCGCCCTGCGCCGCGCCATCGATGGCAACCAGCTACGGCTGACGTTTCAACCGATCTGTGATCTTTCCACGGGCAAGGTCGTGTCGTTCGAGGCGCTAACGCGGTGGCTCGATGAAGAGGGAAACGAGATTTCGCCCTGTGACTTCATTCCTGTGGCAGAGGAATCGGGGCTGATCGTGCCGCTCGGCCGATGGGCGATGACCGAGGCCGCTGAAACGCTGGCGGCATGGGATGTTCGGTCAGGCGGCGATTGTGGCACGCGTTTTGCGGTGAACCTGTCGGCAATCCAGCTGCAGCGCGACAATGTGCCGCGCATGGTTGAACGCGCGCTGGCCGCATCCGGCTTGCGCGGTGAACGATTCACGCTGGAGCTCACTGAAAGTGCGCTGATCGCCGATCCTGATCGCGTCGCGCAAATCATGCATGCCCTGAAAGGGTTGGGCACGACGCTAGCGATGGACGATTTCGGCACTGGCTATTCGAACCTCGCGCATCTCCAGAAATTGCCGATCGACGTGCTGAAAATGGACCGCAGTTTCGTGACCGGCATGCTGGCCGATCGCGACAAGATTTCGATCGTACGCGCTATCCTGTCGCTCGCCCAGGCGTTGGGCATGAAGACGACGGCAGAGGGTATCGAATCACACGAATTGTCGCAGACGCTGGCCGCGCTAGGCTGCACCTTTGGCCAGGGCTTTCATTATGCCCGGCCGATGGAAACCGAAGCCGCGTATCAGTTTCTGATGGAACGAAACGCCTGATCCACCGCGCGATCCACGATCGCGGACAAGCGCTCGTCGTCCGGAAAATCCTCCGCAACCCATTGATCCTCGATCGCGCGAAGTGTGCGGGCAACATCCGGACCCCGGCCAAGACCGCGTTCGACCAGCGCACCACCCGATAGCGGTAACCGAGGGACGTCCCAATCGGCAATCGATTGAAACTGGGCAAGCGCGGATTCGGCATCGACATGCAGGAACAGGCGATCGGTTGCGCTGTCGATGCCCAGCCGATAGGCGAGCGCCCGGGGCGGCAGGAGCGTGCTCGTATCAAGCGCTGTTGCGATCCGTCGCCGATGTGCCGTCGACATCTTCAATCGAGCACCGATGGTTTCGCCGATCGCCGGGTCATCGGGCAGCAGCGCTGCAAGCCGCCGGATTGGATCGGCGGTGATCGCTGCACCTTCTTCCAGGCCAGCAACTTTTGCGAGCCGAGCCGTGTTTTGCAGCTCGGGCAGAACGGGACGAAAAATGCCAATGGCCAGCATGATCGGCACCATGTCGGGTGCCCGCTTGGCAACCAACAGCTTGAGCAGTTCATCGGCGATCCGTTCGCGCGAAAGTGCCATCAGATCATTCGCGCGGGCCGTGCAGGCGGCGAGCCCGGCCGGATCGGGGGTATCGCCGAACCGCGTGAGGAAGCGGAAAAAGCGGAGAATGCGCAAATGATCCTCGGCAATGCGCTGCAGCGGATCACCGATGAAGCGCACCACCCGTCGTTCCAGATCATCGAGACCACCGAAATAGTCGAACACGTCGCCGGTCAACGGATCGGCATAAAGCGCATTGATCGTGAAATCGCGCCGGGCGGCATCCTCGCGCCAGTCGTCGGTATAGGCGATTGTGGCATGGCGACCGTCCGTTGCGACATCACGGCGTAGCGTGGTGACCTCGACCGGCCCGTCGGGCAAAACCGCGGTTATGGTGCCGTGGCTGATACCGGTGGGCACCGCCTTGATATGGGCCGCGCGCAAGCGATCGAGCACATCATCGGGCGAAAGCCGGGTCGCAATGTCGATGTCATTCACGGCGATGCCGAGCAGCGTATCGCGCACCGCACCCCCCACGAATCGCGATTCCCCGCTCTCTGCGCCAAGTACGGTGCACAGACGGTCAAGGCCCGCACGGTGCCGCCATGGCGCGTCCGGCAGGATCAGCGCGGCCATTGCAGCCGGCGCGATAGGTTGACGATCATCGCCGCCGTTGCACCCCAGATGCGGTGTCCGTCCCAGGTAATCTCGTAATAATGGCGTTGCTGGCCCTGCCATTCGGCACTGGCCCGGATATGGTTTGACGGATCGAGAATGAAGGAGAGCGGCACCTCGAACACATGCGCAACTTCCGCCTCGCTCGGCACCAGAATAAGATCGGGCGGCACCACCGCGAGAATGGGAGTCACCTCATAGCCCGTCACCGTGCGATAGCGATCGGCAGCGCCGATGACGGTCACGTGCCGCCGGGATAACGCAATCTCCTCTTCCGCTTCGCGCAGCGCGGCATCGATCGGGCCGTCATCTTCGGGGTCGATCCGCCCGCCGGGAAAGGCGACCTGACCGGCATGACGGCGCATCGTTGTGGTCCGCTGCGTCAGGATAACGCCGGGATCGGCACGATCGGTGATCGGGACCAGCACAGCGGCAGCGGTCAGCGTATCGACATCGGCGTTTGCCAGATCGACATGATCGCCCGTCAGCAAGGATTGATCGGCTGGCAGCCCGGCATCGAGCGCACGGCGCAGGCGGTCCGCGAGCATCACGCGGTCGGCTCGATTGGGAAGAAGCTGCCGTTGCTCCAGACACCCGGTCGATCTCCATCCGCCTCCAGTGCCAAGGTAACAAGATCATAATAAAGCGGCCGCGTGACGAGCGCTTCAAGGCCGCCGCGCACATGCAGATAGGGGTGGGGGCCATTTGGCGTTTCGGCAAAGCGCAGCGGATGATCGGCATCGGCCGGCACGAGTTCGCCCGTGTTCAACCTGAAGGCGAGCTTTGTCGCACTGCCGGTTCCTTCGGTCTTCATCTCGACAGCGACAAACGGCGCATCCTCAACGTCGATATCCAGCTTTTCCGCCGGGGTAACGAGCACATAGCCGCCATCGGGTTCGCGTCGCAGGATCGTCGAAAACAGCTGCACCATCCCCTCTCGCCCGATCGGTGACCCCTGATGATACCAGGTGCCATCCCGAGCGATCCGCATGTCGCTGTTGCCGCAGTGGTTCGGGTGCCACCGATCGACCGGCGGCAGCTTTTTTTCCTGCGCGAGCCGAGCGATATCGGCGAGCGACAGCGTGGCGAGATCGGGCGGCGCGTCCATGGGCATCATGGTTCGGTACGGCAGGCCGGGTGTCCCGTAAAGCGATGCGATCAGGCCAGGGCGACAATGCGGGGGCCGAGCTTTCCGGCGACCGCTGGCACATCAGGCCCACGCGCCAGCAACCGGTGTTGCTCTACCGGGCCGGGTGCCCGCCATTGCCCGGTCGATTCTGACGAGAAGCCGAAAAACCGGCCATAATATTCAGGATCACCGATCAGCATGAGAGCGCGGTGCTGACCGGTGCGTTCGGCCTCCGCGAGCATGTGGGCCATCAGCATCCGGCCAATGCCGTCGCGCTGGCGCTCGGGCAGCACCGCGACCGGGCCGATCATCATCAGCGGTGCGTCGCTGCCTGAATCGATTGCGAGCGCGATTGGCCAGCATTGGATGATGCCGACCAGCGTATCGCCATCACAAGCGGCAAAACTAAGCGACGGATCGAAACGCGTGTCCGCGCGGATCTTATAGGCGGTCCTGCCGCGCCGATCGATGCCGAACGCCGAATCGAGCAATGCCTCGATGGCATCGGGGGCGATTGCCGTGAGGGGCATCACTGTCATCACTGCGCTTCAGCCCCATCATCCTTTGCTGCCATCGCCGTCCGATCATGGACGCGGCGGGCAGGGCGCATTAGCCTTGATCGGGCTGAACACAAGCCGAACGGACTCGTTCCATGATCCTTTATGATTCCGCCTGGGCGCCAAGCCCACGCCGGGTGCGTGTTTTCCTCGCCGAAAAGCAGATCACCGTGGAGCGCGTGATGATCGACCTGCGTCGCGACGAACAACTCGATCCCGCCTTTCTGGCGATCAATCCCCGTGGGGTAGTGCCCGCATTGGTCCTCGATGATGGCGAGGTGATCACCGAATCAGCGTCGATATGCAGATTTTTTGAGGCCGGGCAGCCCGATCCGCCCCTTTTTGGGACAGATGCGCGCAGCATCGCGCAGATCGATTCGTGGACAAGGCGGATCGAGTCCGATGGCTATGCGGCGGCGGTCTATGCGTTTCGCAATTCGAAGCCGCAGATGCAGGGGCGGGGCCAGCCGGGCAACTGGCCGCCGATTCCGATCATCCCCGATCTTGTCGATCGCGCGCGCCTGATGTGGGGCAGCTTTGTCGAATCGCTCGATCAGCGACTGTCCGAATCGCCTTGGATCGCGGGCGATGTGTTTAGCTTTGCCGATATCACCGGGCTGATCACGATCGACTTCGCCGCACGGGCCGGTCTGGCCGTGCCCGAAGGCTTGCAGCACGTCGCGCGGTGGCATGCCGTGGTGACGGCTCGCCCGAGCGCTTCGGCCTGAAGAGAGGCGCCGAATGCCGTTCATTGCCAGCCCAACGCTTCCCCCCCGCGTGCAACCTGCTATGGCGCGCGGCGAAAGACGCGAGGGACCACAGGTTGAACGACCGATTACAGCTGGAAGTGCATGATTTCGAAGTGTCCGTGCTGACGGGTATCTATTCGGAGGAAACGCATCTGCCACAGCCGCTGCTGATTTCGATGACGGTCGATCTGGATTGCCCCGCCCACTTTACTCCGGACACGCCGCTGGGTGCATCCAAAAACTATCTCGACTTGAAGCGCGCGGCGACCGCAGCACTGCCGGAGGGCGTCCATTTCACCCTGATCGAGGGGGTGGCCGATCACATTGCCCAGACGCTGCTGCGCGAAGACGCGCGCGTGCAACGCGTGCAGGTCAAGATCGTTAAGCTCGCCATTTCCGAGGCTGGTGAAGCGATCGGTATGACGTTGGTTCGTCACCGGCGATGATTCCGGTTGCCCTAGACGGGGCAGGCGGCCTTTCAGACGCCCTTGCGGTCGGCTTGGCACCGTTCGGGTGGATCGCCGATCATACCGCGCCGGACCATATCGCGATAATCGCTTCGGGCGATGTTCAGACAGTGCTTACCCGCATCAGCACCCTTGACGCACCGTCGGTTGTCATCGTCGTCGACGAAAGCGCTTTCCCGCCGTTCGACACGCATTTGCTGCTGGCCGCTATCGAACCCCTGGCGATCGCGGCAGCCCCCCGCGGTCGCCGTTGCGCTGTTGCGGTGCGGGCAAACGCTGATCCGGTCGATGTCGCAACCGCTGTTGATTTTCTGCTGCGCGCCTCGTCGGTGACGGGGCAGATCTTCCGAATCGACCCTTCGGCTCAGACTAGTCCCTAGCCGCGATTGCAGCGCCCGAGAGACCGCAGCACGTATTGGTAATCTTGCGCGGCGATTTCGGCATCGGCCGCAGACATTTTTTCGGTCGCCGTTGGCGGCAATTGTGCCGGAAGGGCACAGGCGAGCCGGTACCAGAGCAAGGTATCGGGCTTTGGAGGGGCGGCTGCCTCATCGACGATTTCGGTTAGTGACACCGCCCAGCGGGGTTGTTCGCCGGGGCGCCGCAAGATGCTGAGCGAGACGGGCCGATTGTCACGCGTCGTCAGGAAAATCTGGCTCTCCCCCTCGCCGGGTAGCGATCCGGGCACGTGAAAGGCGCTGCCCACCCCGGTCACGACCGGCGGCGCATCCGCCGCCAGCGCTTCGGTGGCGATCCGGCGGCTGAGGGCATCGAGTGCGGGGGTCCATTCGCGCTGCGAGTCGGGCCCGGTCAGCTGAATTTGCCCGGCGAGCCGCGGCACCGGGCGGGCATAAAGCAGCACCCGCTGCTTGCGCAGCTTCGGGATTTTGCCGCGCGAATCCGGCAAAACGTCAAGGATGTACCCAATTCGTGCAGGTACCGAATCAGTGCCCCGTACCAGCGCCAGCACATCCGCCTGAACATAAAGCCGGGCGTATCCCGCCGGCGCGCCAACTGCTTCGGGCCCCTTTAATCGTTCCGCTTTCTGAATAACCGAATCGACGATCACCGGTGACCGCAGCACCAGATCGGCCACGGTCGCATAAGGGGGTGCGGGAACGCTTACGAGAGGCGCTGGTTGAGCGGGGCGACGCTGAGAAAACAACGCCTGCGGGGTAATCAACCCCAGGCCGGCGATAACCGCCAATGCCGTGTTAAATGCCGACATAGGGATGATTCTGATGATCATTTTTGGCACGGCCTTTGGAACGTACGACATAGCGATTGCGTTAGAGGATAGAGGTGGTTTTATACAGAAATAATTCTGCCACGCTGCGATTGTACGTTTGTTGCGTCCGACAAAGCGTTTGCGTCGGTGTGGCGGTGGCGATAGAGATATCGCCTCGGTGAAGGTTAAATCGGCTCACGGCAGCCTTGCGGCAATCCGAAGTACGGATGGCGGAAGGGAGATACTGTCGGTGCAATAGGAGTTTCGTACCTGAATGGCCTATGCAGATCGGAATGATGGCAGCAGCAGGATCGTGGCGATTGTTATCGTCGCGCTCATCCATGCTGTCATCGGCTATGCGTTCGTCACCGGCCTTGCGTACAAATACGTGAAGCAGGCGACTGAAAAGCTCAACACGTTCGACGTGGCACCCCCGCCGCCGCCGCCGCCGCCAGACGAGCCGCCGCCGCCGCCGCCGCCAGACACGCCGATGACGCCGCCGCCGGTGGTGTCGCCGCCGCCAATCGTGCAGAACCCAAATCCGCCACAGGTAACGGTCCAGTCGGTGGCAACCCCGCCGCCGACCTATAACCCCACGCCGATCGCGGCGCCGCCAGCGCCGCCTGCGCCACCCGCGCCGCGTGTCAGCCAGGCGGCTGGTGCCAAAGGTGACGAAGCGAGCTGGGTGACTGCGGACGATTATCCACCGGCCGCTCTCCGCGAGGAGAAGGAAGGGACTTCGGTCATCTCGTGGACGATCAACACGCAGGGTCGTGTCGAAGGCTGCCGGACTGTCCAGTCGAGCGGATCTTCGGATCTTGACGATGCTGCTTGTCGCGCCTTGACCCGCCGTGCGCGGTATACGCCGGCCAAGGACCAGAACGGTAATCCGATCGCTACTACCAAGTCGCGCCGCGTGCGCTGGGTTATTCCGCAATAACGATCCGTCAGGCGGAGGTCGTGGGACCTCCGCCGACATATTTTAGAGGAAGATATCTTTATGCTGACCATGATCCTGGCTGCCGCGCCCGCCGCAGCGAATGACAATCCGTACGGCCTGCAGGCAGCCCTTCAGGAGGGCGGCGTTATTGCACAGTCGACCTTCGGCATTCTGGTGCTGATGTCGGTCGTGTCTTTTTACATCCTCTTCACCAAGCTGCTCGAGCAGCAGAAGATCATGGGCCAGGCCAAGCGCATTCGTTCGGGTTTCTGGACCAGCAATTCGCTGAAGGAAGCATCGGCCAAGCTCGAGAAGAACTCGGCCTACAAGCAGATCGTTGATGACGGTCTGGCCGCGCAGGAACAGCACAACAAGCTAACCGATCCGGTTGAAGCGCATGACTGGCTGCATAATTCGCTCGCGCGCTCGGAAGCCGCAATCAACTCGAAGCTCGGCGGCGGTCTCGCCTTCCTTGCAACGGTCGGTTCGGTCGCGCCGTTCATCGGCCTGTTCGGGACGGTTATCGGTATTTACCGCGCGCTCATCAAGATCGGCGCATCGGGTCAGGCATCGATCGACGCCGTCGCCGGTCCGGTCGGTGAAGCGCTGATCATGACCGCACTCGGCCTCGCGGTCGCCGTGCCTGCCGTGCTTGCCTATAACTGGCTGCAGCGCCGCAACAAGTCGATCGCCGAAGACCTGTCGGC
>CAZWAL010000034.1:0-18068 GCA_964631905.1 uncultured Stakelama sp. | reverse complement strand
GATCACATCACGATCAGTGCCGAGGGCGAGGGTGCGCAGGCCGCGGTCGACGCGCTGGCCGAACTGGTCGAGGACAAGTTCGGCGAGGATTGAGCGCGCCCATGCCGCGTGAAATCACCGCCTATTCCAACCCGCTCATCAAGCGCATCCGCAACCTGCGAGAAAAGCGCCATCGTCGCGAGGAGGGGCTTTTCCTGGCCGAGGGGCTCCGCATCCTCACCGAGGCGCGCGAGACCGGGCGACTGCCGCACTATCTGTTTTTTGCTCGCGACTCCGCCGATCACCCTCTGGTGCGGGCGCTGATTGCCGATGTGGAGCATGCTGGTGGCGAGGCGATCGAAACCGTGCCCGACATTCTGTCGAAACTGTCGGGCAAGGATAACCCTCAAGCCGTGGTCGGCGTGTTTGAGGAATTCACCCGAAGTCTCGACTCGCTGGACCGGACCAGCGCGGACATCTGGCTGGTTGCGGAACGGCTCCGCGATCCCGGCAATCTTGGCACGATCCTGCGCACCGGCGATGCCGTCGGCGCGGGCGCGCTGATCCTGATCGGCGACTGTGTCGACCCTTTTTCAGTCGAGGCAGTGCGGGCCAGCATGGGCGCCCTGTTCACGGTGCCGCTGGTACAATGCGATTGGGCAACGTTCACCGCATGGCTGCGCGCCGGACCTGGCCAACTCGTCGGCCTCAGCCTGGATACGGAAATGTTGTATCGCTCCGCGACCTACACCACCCCCACCTTTCTGCTGACCGGTAACGAAGCGCAGGGTATGCCCGAGGATTATGCGGCCGCCTGTGATCTGCTCGTCAAAATCCCGATGCTGGGCAAGGCCGACAGCCTGAATGCGGCGGTGGCGACTGCAGTCATGGCGTATGAAGTGCTCGGCCGACGATGATCGGCCGCCGCGGTCGGTTTCAAGCCGTGCAGGTTGCGACTTAGTCGCAAACTTTCCCGACAATTGGCCTACTCGCCTTTGCTGCGCTGGCTTAAACGAAAGCAATCACGCAATATATCATAAGCTTAGCTGTTTGGCATCATTAATGCAGTAGCACAGTAACGAACACCATGTTCGCCAACGTCAAACCGCAAGAGGGAAGTTGCCATGTTAGCCATATTCACCCCAACTCGTTCCGCCCTTTGCACGATCGGCCTCGGCCTGATCGTCGGCCTCACGGCGATGCCAGCCGTCGCCGCACCGCGCGAGCCCAAGAGTGAGACCATCACCGTTTCAGCGCGAGCGTTGAAGGACGATGCCAGCAAATTGTGCATGCCGCGCAAGGATGCCGATACTCGAAAGACGGTGACGATGTGCCTCACCCGCGACGGATGGGCCGAACAAGGCGTAACAATCATCGTCAAATAGCCCAATGACGCCCGGCCCCGTCGCACAATATCCGTGCGGCGGGGGCGGATATCGTCGGGCCGATGCCGCCCGGTTTATTTCAACGCCGCGGAATCTGCCAGCTGACGAAAATCTGCGATGAGCTTACCGAAATAGTGCAATCGCGGCGCTTCGAACGTGATCATGTAAAGCTTACCGTCGATGATCGCGGCGCGTGCCTCGCCCCCGCGGGTCAGCTGGTCTTGGTCGGTAAACTCATACGAAAAAGTAACGCCGTCATGATCAAGAAATCGGATCGGGTCGACCGCAGTGACTCGAAAAGAGCCGCTCTGTTTATAGGCCCGCGATGTACGTTCCAGCAGCTCGGGCACTTCGGCCAGCAACGTCGTACGCGTAAATTTAGGCAGTGGTTCTCGCTTCTTGTTGCGCTCGCGGACAAGGGGATTGCCGGGCTCGATGCCGCCGAAAAACGTCACGTCATTCAACACGGCGCCGTCGAGCGTCCAGGTTTCGGTCTTTTTGCCGACTCTGGTGCTCAGCTGATTCCAGTCGCGCGACGGCGTTACCGTCAGCGTCGATTCGGCCACGGCGATCGGTTGCCCTTGCGGGTGAAGCTTGTGCGCGATCGCAGCGGGGATCGTCAGCGCGAAGATAGCCGAAGCCAGAGCGGCGGCGGTGACGATCGATCCGATGTTCACACCTACAATCCTTCTTTTGGCAGCATCATTGCGATCATCGGCGCATCTGCTGCATCCGGCTTCAGCGTCAGATATCGGCGAAGCGCCGCCTGCCCTTCCGCCGTGCGTCCAGTCTTCAGCAGCGACAGTCCCAGCCCGCGATGGGAATCGGCGAGCGTCGGATCTAGTGCGATGGCATGGGCATAGAATTCGGCGGCATTGGTGAGGTCACGGGGCGCGCCGCGCGCGCGGTTTAGCTCGCCCCGCGCGTGCCATAATGCCGCGGTCCAGCCGTTTTGGGCGAGCGACTGGATGATAAACTCGCTGCCGCCAAAATCATTGAGCTTGATCTGATCGTCGAGAAACACCGGCAACCAAGGGGCGAGCGCCGCGCGATAACGATCGGCACCACTGGGTCGACTCTCCGTTCCCGGCTGGGCCAGCGCGGTCAGGTTGGCGGCACGCTCCGCCTGGGGCGGGTGTGTTGCGGTGAACGCGATCCGATCGAAATTGGGTTTCTTCAGACCTTTGGCGGCGGCAGACGCATCAATCTCCGCCATCAGGTTCGTCCACACCGTGGCAGCGACCTGCGGTGGCAACTGGCTCTGGTTGAGATAACCGATCCCGAGCGCATCGGCCTCGCGCTCCTGATCGCGCTGGAAGCGGTACAGGCTACCGTAAATCGACAGGTTCAGATCGCGATAGGCCGTGGCGGTATTGTAAGTCGTGTAAGTCGCGCCAATGCTCGCCAGCACGCCCGCCCAGGCCATCACGTCGGTGCCCTCGCGGGCGGACTTGAACCGTTCCAGCGAATGCCGTTTTTCGAAATGCGCAAATTCATGGCCAAGAATGGCGCCCAATTCGGCTTCGTTATGCACGCGCAACAACAATCCGCTGAAGACCCGCATCGTGCCATTTGGTGACATGTTTGCGTTAAAGCTGGGCTCGCGCATGATATAGAGCCGCGTGGCGTTGCAGCGATCCATGCCAACGGTATCGCACAGCACTTTCTTCACATAGGCGTTAAGCCGTTCGTCTCGGATGACGAGGTTAGAGGCGGCAAGCGCGCGCTCGCTTTCGTCGTCCCGATGCCAGATCCCGATCTCATCGACGCCGCGAGGCTGGTAGGCCCCCTGATAAGGTGGTGGCAGCGGCGCTGCCTTGCCAGCGACCGGCTGACCCGCGGCCGCCATCAAGGCAACACTAGCGGCCAGCGCATCCAGCATCAGCGCGCCTCCGCCTTGCCGATCGAGCTACCCGGAAAGTCCTCCAGCAACTGTCGCACCCGTTTTTCGGAGCCGTCGGCCTCGCGCACATCGCCGCCCATCGCTGCATCGGCATTGAGCCAAAGCAGGTCACCGGTCTTCAGATCGACAAGACCGGCATAACCGACATGTTCGCCCGAAGTGACCGACACCCCGCCTAGCAACGCCGCCATTTGCAGCAACTTACGCCCGGTCGATCCATAAGCATCGCGGTTGTAGATGAAGAGGCCGTAATCGGCATCCTTCGCGCCCGGCAGGCTGGCAACGCCATCACCCAGCGACCAATCGAACACATCAGCCTTGTTGTCGCGCTTCTTCGTCGGCAGGCGGTTGCCGACAAAGAACTGATACTCGATCACCGCCCGCGATACGGCAGCAAACAGCGCGGTATGTTCTTGCATATTGCGAGCATCATCACCGTAGCTTTCGGGTGCGACGAGCACCTCGTTGCCAAGCTGTGCCTGCAGCTTGTCGAGCGCCGCTTGAATGCGCGCTTTGGCCTGTTCGGTCCATTCGGCATTGGGTTCGAACAAGCCACCCGTCGACTGCGCCCCAACGCTGACCGCAGGCCGGAACACGAGGATCTTCTTCTTGCTGTTCGGCGCAAGCGTGAATCCCTGTTTCGTCGCCGATCGCTCCTGCGCCGCAGCTGGAACGTGCAATGACGCTACCACGAAGGCAAACGCGGCCAACCAGCCTGTCAGCGATTTCACATTATTCCCCCGTCAACGACTAAGGGAATTATCAGTTGATCTGCCAGTAAATGCAATCCTACAGAGAGTGATTGTCACAACGCGAAAAGATCATCGTTCATTACACCAATAGAACGAACGATACTGGCGATTATTGCCGATCGATGCCGAATTGACTTGGCAGCATTGCGCAGAGTGTCAAAATCAGCGAGAGCCGATCACGGTGCCAATTTCGCCGATTATGGTCCGATGTTGGCAACGCCCCGACTGATCGAAGGCGTAACTATTCCGCCGCTTCCCCCATATCCTCGATCATCGGCACAGCATCGCTATAGCGCGCCAGTGCTTCGACCGGGGGCACTTCCTCAATCTCGCGTGCACCGGTTTCGATGTTGAGATCGCGGAACTTGCGTGCCGTCACGAGCGCCCGGCTTTCGAAACTGGAAACGAAGCTGTTGTAGTTATTGACCGCGCTGGTCAGCCCGCCGCCGACCTTGCGCAAATCGCCTGCCGCCTTTGCGAGCCGATCATAAAGCTCCTTGCCGAGCTCGCCAATCTGCCGGGCTTCCTTGGCCAGCTTTTCCTGCCGCCAGACTGCTGCGACGGTGCGCGCGATTGCGATCAGGTTGGTTGGCGTCGCCAGCAGCACGCGCTTTTCAAAGGCGAAATCCCAGAGAGTCGGATCATGTTCGAGCGCCGCCGACAAGAAATGCTCGCCCGGTACAAACATGATCACATAATCGGGGGCATCGGCGAACTGGCTCCAATAGGCCTTGTTGCCCAGCCCGTTCACATGCGCGCGCATCGATGCAGCATGGAGCGCGAGCCCCTTCAGCCGTTCAGCCTCATCGACCGCGCCGAAGGCATCCTGATAGGCATTGAGCGAGACCTTGGCATCGATCACCAATGCTCGCCCGCCGGGCACCCGCACGATCGCGTCGGGGCGTAACCGCCCGCCATCGTCATCGCCGCCCGCAACGCTCACTTCGGTCTGGAAATCGGTGTGCTCGGCAAGGCCGCAGGTCTCGAGGACATTCTTTAGCTGTTGCTCGCCCCAGCGCCCACGCGATTTGGGGGCATTGCGGAGCGAATTGACGAGCTTTGCCGCCTCGCTCGAGACCTTTTCCTGCCCGACCCGCAGACTCTCCAGCTGGCCCTTCAGCTGATCGAACGCACTGGTGCGATCGACCTCGACCTTTTTCACCGTCTCCTCATAGCGCGACAGCCGGTCGCTGACGGGTTGCAGCATTGAGCGGAGATTCTGTCCGGCGGTTTCCTCGGATTGTCGAAACCGTTCATCGGCGCGTTTCAAAAACGTCTCCTGCGCCTCGCTGAGCAGTCGATTGGAAACGTCGGCGAACTGTGCTGCCATCAGGTCCTTCGCCTCGCGCAATTCAGCCAGTCGCTGCTCGAATGCCCCGGCTTGTGCTTTCAGCGTCGCGAGATCGGTGCGCGCCTCGTCCCGTTCCGCTCGCACCTGTTCGAGCGTCGCGGCGATGCTGGCAACGCCCTTGGCGCGCTCCTCGGCGCCCGCCAGATCGGTGATGGCGCGGCGAAACTCCTCGGTCCGCGCATCGCGTTCCGCCCGCGCCTGCGCTGCCCCGCGCCCGCCCAGGAACCAGCCGATGCCGAGGCCGATCAACAGCGACGCAAGCACGAAACCAATGATCAACGGATCCACGACAACACCCTTTTCACGGGAACGAAGCGCGAACCTAGCCGCTGCTTCACCCACCGGCAAGCGTTGAGCCGCCGCCTTTTCCTCACCACCGCTAACATCCGCCGATCGCGCTACATCAAGGCAAGAATTGGAAAAGGACGGTGCTTCGTGAAAGCCTGAACAGCGTGGATCGCGCATCACCGGCTGCGGTCGGCTGACACATTGTCGGCCTGGCGATGCGTATAAGGAGCAAATCGATGCGAAACTTCAATAGTCTAGGGCTTGGCGTAATTGCGGTGTCCAGCATTTTCCTGGCTGCCCCCGTGCAGGCGGCCGGCGAACTGGCGGAAGTAAAGGCGATCCAGGCCGTGATCGCGAAGGAATCGGGCCGAGCAGCCTATGCGCCGGGTAAGGGCGTCGCCTTCAAAGCCAGCGACCATGTCTATGTGAAAAGCGCGCTTGCGGTCGATTTCACCTTCCGCAAGGCCAATGTGACGCTGCCATTGTATCGCGGCATCGGGCCAAGCGGAAAGCCGACCTATTTCATCATCACCGAAGCCGCCGACTTCAATGTCGCCAAGGCCATGGGGATCAATTATTCGCCGAAACTGGCCAAAGCAGCAAATTCCGCCGGCGCGATGCGGGTGACGATTGCAGGCGGTGTCGTGAAGCTGCCCGGCGATGTCGATTTCAGCCCTGATTTCGCCGTTGCGCCTGGTGCCGGCGACAAGCCCTTCCCCCCCAGCGTGGCAACCCCCGGTGCCGTAGCGGATGCGAACTATTCGTCACTGGCGGTGCTGCCAAGCGGCCAGGTGCTCAACATCCAAGTCGTCGCCAATGCAACTGGCCAGCATGATCGCGCCGTTGGCGTAGATATCGCGAAGCGCACGGTCACCATGTCGCTCCTCGACGGCATGCATAACGGCAAGCAGTGGTTCTATCACCTCGTGACCGATGTATCGGCTGATGTGCCTGCAGTGCTCGAAAAGGGCGTCTACGCGCCAAAGCTCGGCAAGCTGCCAACGATCGGCAAATCGACCCCCAGTGATGACTCCGCACTACTCGGCTTCTCGCCGGTGTTGAACGGACCGCGCGACGCCAGCTCGAACCAGTCGCAGGGTTTTGAACTGTCGCTCGCCAATGGCGGTATCGATCCGATCAACGTGTTTCCGGTCGGCCCACAGAACGACAATCCGTCAGCCAGCAACAACTACAGCCCGATGTGGGATGCCCATGTCAGCCAATGGACTGCAAAGGCGATCGCCGCCGGCAAGGTTCGCCGCATCACCTCGCTCAGCGACCTGAAGGCATTGATCGAGGCTGGCGACGTGGAAAGCGCATTCATCAATCCGCCAGCGCCCGGCAATCCCTTTGTCGGTGGGCTGCGTCCAACCGGTGCGATCATTAACTGCCCCGTGATCGCACAACCAGAGTTGCCATCGCGCTGATCTGCACCCGGATCACGATTTTGCAATTGGGGGGCCGGTGCCAGTCACCGGCCCCTTTTTATTGGCAGCGCCTCGACTGATCGGCGCGGGTGATCAAAGTTTTCAAAACTTGCTATCAATACAGCCTTGCAGCGCGTTGTCGTACAGAACCCAGCAATTGCCGCAACATCGCGATAGCCCGCCCAGTCCCCAGCCCGTAGCGTTCGATATCGGAGAACGCGCCATGTCGTGGAACCAGTTATCGCCGAGCTTTGCGAATCAATCGCCAACCCAGGAACGCCCCCCGCCGTTGACCATGGTGACGCTCGCGATCGTCGGTGACGATACTGGCTCCAGCGCATTTTACGCGTCTACAGAACTGGAAATGCTAAAGGAATGGGCAAGAACAGGGCAATTCGTTCTCGCTTTGGTCGCCACCGACCGCGCCGAACTCACGCTTGTTTGTGTCGATCCCGTCGATGCGGTTACCGCGCGCGTCAATCAACTGCCCCTGGTGGAGGCCGGCATAGCGTGCGCCGATGTCCGATCGGTCACAACGTTGCGCTTTGATCGAGCGATACCCGTCCGACCCCCGCATTGATCATCACAGCGATCTGGCAATTCCGTAGCCAGTTACTTGCAGGATATTGCGCTTTTCATCGACCGGATCCCGCATCGACGTGGGAAGTCTGCGTTTCAAATGATAAACTTACCGCATGATCCTGGACGGGATGTGCCGTCATTCTCACCTTGCACACGGTACCAGGGTCGCTGCTCTTGGGGAGTAGAGATGGTAACGCCACGCAAAGCTGACGGGCACGGATTTCACGCCGCGATCGGCCACATCGCCTATGATTCGATCCCGTTTACAAGCCCACCGATTGCCGATGAAATCTCTGGCTCCGAAAGCCCATTGCTCGTCATTGAGCACCTTGGCCTCCAGAACAACGGCCCCGGCGCGACAAGCCATACGTCATTGCGCGATGCATTGCTGGTCAACATGTCATCCCAGGGTCGTGCGAGGGGCAAGATTGGCGACAGGTGGTTCGATGACGAGTTGCATCGCGGACAGGTACGCTTCGTTCCGACAGGGCTCGACTTTGAGTTCGAGTTTCCTTCGTCGAATGAAGCGCTACTCATATTTTTGCCTGACAACCTATTGCGGGGCGTAATGGCCGAGATGGGTGTGGCCAATGTCGCGCCGATCGTGATGAAGCAGCATGAACGGTTGCGGCAGCTCATCACCCTGGTCGACAATGAAATCAGAGCACCTGGCTTTGCGTCAGATTTGATGATCGACGGGATTGTGCGGGCGATTTGCAGTATCCTCGTGCGCGGCGATCTCGCCGCGGGTCCCTCTCCTGCTGATCGTGTCCATATGTCACGGGTCAAGCTCAACCGTGTGATCGACTTTGTGGAAGCCCGGCTCGATCAGGAACTCAGCCTCGATGACCTCGCCGGGGTTGCCGATCTATCGCCCTTCCACTTTTCGCGTGTGTTCAAGCTGACTACCGGCGAAACGCCCTATCATTTCGTCTGTTCACGGCGGCTTGCCCGCGCGCAGCAATTACTGATCGAAAGCGAAGTGGGCTTGGCAGAGCTCGCCCTGGCATGTGGATTTGCTAGCCAGTCGCACTTCACGGCGGCTTTTTCCAAAGCATTTGGCACCTCGCCCGGACGGTATCGCCGCGCGCGCGCACGTTCGTAGCAATTTACGGACAAATCATATCGGGTTCGAAATCCTACACGTGAGCGGTGCGATATGATGATGCATGTTTTTCGGAGTATGTATCATGCCACTATCGAGTGTAACTTCCCGTCGTCTTACCCATTTCGGAATGGTCGCGATGTTTGTCGTAATTCCGGCGGGCACTGCCTCTGCGCAAGAAGCAGAGCCGACGGCGGCACCGGCTTGGACACCGCTTGATATCAACAGCTTCGGCAGCGAGCTGACCGAAAAATGGGTGCCGGTGCCCAATGGCGACAGCGGCGCGCCACGCCAGGGTTGGCTCGGCACGGCCGACGGCTTCTTCACGCGCGAAGCACATCTCGCCTATGATTACCTCGATGGAAATGGCTTTGATCGGCATCAGGTGCTGGCCCGCTTCCATCATCCGATATCACGGCGGCTATGGGTTGGCATTGAAGCGCCGTTCTTTCAACAATCGGGCAGCGTTCGGGATTTCGGCGACATCACGCTGACCACGCAAGTCATGCTGCATGAGACACGCAACGTGTCGATCAATGCCGGTGTGGGCTGGCGCCTGCCGACCGGTACGGTCGAACTCGGCAATCAAGTTTTCGCCGCGCAACCTCAACTGAATTTCTGGAGCGACATCGGCAGCGGATTTTCGCTGCGTGGCCGTATCGCCTACGAATTCGCCGATTCAGGCAATCCCGACAACTTCATCCTGAACGCCACCTTCGGCCAGACGATCACACCGCACAGCGACGCACCGTTCGGCGATCTCAGCTGGTATCTCGCCACGAACTGGCGCGAACCGACCAATGGCGGCGGGCGATCCTTTGTCAGCCTGACGCCCGGGATGCGCACGCACGTTGGCAATAATCTGTTTCTGCTGGCCGGTGTGGAATTCCCGGTAACCGATACCAACGCTTCATTCAGCCAGCGCTATATCGTCCAGCTTGTACAAGGGTTCTGATCCAGCAATCGCCGCCGCTACCCCCCAGCCCCCCAAAAGCGGCGGCGATACTCTGCCGGAGTGGTTCCGGTAATCGATCGGAACTGAGTTGAGAAATGCGCGTGGGTGGTAAAGCCGCACAGCTTGGCAATTTCGGCGATCGGCATCTTGCCGGAGCGTATCAACTCCTGCGCTACCGCAATGCGTTCGCTGATCACATAGGCATAGGGCGGCACACCCGTGCTTTCCTTGAACGCCCGCACGAAGTGAAAGCGACTATACCCGGCCACCTCGGCAAGATCGGCAAGGGTAATCCGAGCGCTTAGGTGGCTGCGCACATGGTCCCGCACACGCTTCACTGTATGCGGGCTCAAAGTCAGCCGGCGATACTGGGGAAACTCGCCGCCCCACTCCGACGTCGCTGCCAGCCGCACCAGCAGGGCATCAAGATAGCAGTCCGATGACAGCGCCCAATCGCGTTCGTCACGCGTATCAAGCAGCAGCGCGAAGAGATTGGCGGCATGGGGATCGGGCCGCCCGATGGTCTCGGCGAATGAAACGCTTGATGGCGGACGGCCATAGGTATCAGCGACGAGTGCGGCAAAATAATCCGGTTTCACATACAGATGTGCAAAGCCAATCGGTCCATCGGTTCGCCAGCGATACACGCTCCCGGCTTCGACCGTGGTGGTGGAATTGACCGCCACCTCCTCGATCCGCTGCCCGCCCGGCCCGTCGCGCCGTACGCGCTTGGGGCCTCGCTGATGCAGCACGACCAGATGATGGTCGAGCGCGGGCTGATGCATCGCCGCATCGGTGTCGCTGAAGCTCTGCAGGAACCCGCCGGCAAGCGTGCGGGGCACCGTATCATTGCCGGTCGGCGTCGCCGCCCAGTCGCGCCAGTGGCGCGGATCAACCGATGTTTTGCGATCAAGCAATGCCCCATCCACCCATTTTCACGATCGCCGAACGCATGACGACCACGCAAACGTCCGCGCAAAAATCCGCGCACATTCCGTCCCAGCGCTGTCGCATGAGACGGGACAACCATACCAACAATCGTCCAAGCCAACCCGCGTGACGCGTCATTCGGGCGGCAATGCCACCTGATCGGGACAGCGGCGCACCGATTCTGGGACGACGCGCTACAGATTGGCACCAGCGCTGACTATCGTCTGTGTCGTCAGATCCTGTCGGCGGTGGCGGAAAGCTGCGGACACCCGGGATCCGACAACCATAAAGCCGAGGTGCCAGTGTTCATGCAGCGCGATCACATTACCGATCACTTGCTGTTTTTCACGCGCTTCCCCCAATCGGGCGAGGTAAAATCACGCCTCGCCATGGAAATTGGCAACGCACGTGCGCTGGCCGTGCATGACGCCATGGCACATCACTGCCTGGCGGAGGCCGAAGCCGCCGCCACGTCCGTCGGCGCCTCTCTTCGCGTAATGATCACCGGAGCATCATTGTCCGAAGCAGCGAACTGGCTTGGCGAGCGCTACCTGTTCGTTGATCAGGGCGACGGCGATCTGGGTGTCCGCGTTGAGAGCGCGCTACGCGCTTCGATCCGTCAGGGTGCAACGCGGATCGTGGTTGTCGGATCGGACTGCCCCGCCATGACACCGGCACTCATCGTTACCGCATTTGATTTGCTGATGAGAAATCCGGTCACACTCGGGCCTGCGGCAGATGGCGGCTTCTATCTGCTGGGTATCGACGCCGGTATGGCCGCAGATTTACCGCGGCTGCTGGCCGATCTGCCCTGGGGAACCAGCCGCGCCCGGGCAAGACTCAAGCAGAATGCCGACGAACTGCGCGCGATGATCGGCCTCCTGCCGATGCTCGGCGACGTCGACACACTTGCAGACATTGATGCCGATCGTTGGCCGTGGTTGGCTGCGACAGCGGGCCTGTTGCCTCACGCGGTGGCCGGATGACGACACCGCACTGGCTTCGCATCGACGATGTCGATCCTGTTTGCGACCGTCTGCGCGCCTTCGGGTGGCTCGCGCCGAACGAAGCCCTGACAGGCGTGACTTCGGCGGGAAACGGTAATCTCAACCTGACGCTTCGGGTATCGGCCAGTGAGCGATCCGCGATTCTGAAACAGGCCCGCCCCTGGGTCGAACGTTACCCGAGCATCGCCGCCCCGGTCGAGCGATCGGCCGTTGAGGCAGGTTTCTACCGCCTGATTCACGCGGCACCCGCGATGACAGGGTTCATGCCACGATTGCTCGGGGTCGATCCGGACTGGCATATCTTGCTGATCGAGGATGCCGGTGTGCAAGCGGAGGGGACGAGGCATTATTCCCGGTTTTTCGCCGATACCGACCACCAGGCCCGTCTCATTGATTTTCTGGTTCGGCTCCACGCACTGAACCCCCCGCCATCGGCGCTGCCATGCAATCGCGCGATGCTAACCGTCAATCACGCGCATATCTTCGCCCTGCCCTTCGCCCAGGCCGACCGCGACTTGGCTGATAGGGCTGCGCTGCTTGGCGATCGGTATCTGCAGGGCAAAGGCAGTTTGCTCCACGGTGATTTCTTTCCGGAAGCTTGGGTCTATGGCCCAAACGGCGTGCTGGTCATCGATCCTGAATTCTGTCTGTTCGGCCCACCCGAATTCGATCTGGGGGTAATGGCGGCGCACCTGATCATTGCCGGCGGCGCTGCTTCGTCGTCGGCCGATCTGTCGGCGCACTATCAATCGCAAGGCGGTGCACCTGTCGATCGGGTGCAGTTGGCGCATTATGCCGGGATCGAGATCTGGCGTCGGTTATTGGGTGTGGCGCCGGTTTCGTTGCCCATCGACGATGATCGCCGCAAGACGCTGATCGCGCTTGCCGCGCATCTGATCCGGCAATGATCGTCCCGTTGCCCGTCTGGATCGACACCGATCCGACCGTCATCCGAGGCGGACATGAGGTCGACGACGGGATCGCGATTGCCCTGGCCTTTCGATCACCCGAGATCAACGTGATCGGCGTGAGCTCGATCTTCGGCAACGGCGACATCGATTGCTGTCATGCGAGCGCTCAAGCAATTGTGGGCGCCTTCGGCCCTGCCGATATGCCCGTCTTTCGGGGTGCAGCGATGGCCGGCGATTTACGCGCGACACCCGCCGCAAGGGCAATCATTGCCGCTGTCCGGTCGACACCGCCCCCCGGACTCACGATTGTTGCCCTCGGGCCGTTGACCAACATCGCGGCAGCACTTGCGCTGGCCCCCGAGCTGGCGGATCAGATTTTTCGCATCATCTGGGTGGCGGGGCGGTTGCCGGATCAACAATTCCGCGCATCAACCCGACAGAAACAGCCCTTTCCCGATCTGAATTTCGAGGCCGATATCGCGGCCGCCCGTACCGTATTGGCGAGCACGGTTCGAATGGCGCTTACCTCCTGGACGGTGTGTTCACAGGTTCGATTTGGCATGTCGCATCTCGCAAAACTGACGAATGGTGACCCCGCGGTTGCCTCGCTAATTGATCCGGTAAGCGACTGGCTCGATTTGTGGCAGTGCGATTTCGACCTCGATTACTTCATGCCTTTCGACACGCTTGCCGTGGCCCATGCCTGTGGCATCGGCGATCTTACCGGGTTCGACGGTGTCGCTTTGATCGAACATGATTCAGTAACAAAACTGGTCGCTGCGTCGAATTGCAATGGTGACCGGATCGAATCAGCCCCCCGCCCAATCTGGTTCGCAACCGCTGTCGATCGGCAATTCATCGACACACTGATCACGCGGATCATCAGCCCCAACCCCAGGTGAAAGGAACGAAGCGATGCGGTTAAATTCCTTTGGTCGATCGATACCCATATGGCTGGTGCTGCCATCTGGTGCCCTGATGGGGGCGGCGGTAATCGCCACGATTCACGCCATTGCGCAACAATCGACCATGCCAATGCCTACCATGCCGGGCGCCAACGAAAGCCAGCCTGCCAACGATCCGTTCGCCATCTTTTCATCGGCGCGAGCCGCCGAAACCGAATCGATCGATTATAACGTCTGGGGCGATTTCGTGGGCAAGCTTGTGCTGTTCGAATCGGGCCACGCGGAGTTCGCGTATCGCGCGATCAAACAGAATGCGACGAAATTTCTCGATGACTTTGTTGGCGCGATGGAGACGCTTCGGCCCGAGTTGCTCGGCAAAAAGGAACAGCTCGCGCTATGGATCAACCTCTACAACGCGCAAGTCGTGCGGGTGACGACCGCCAATTATCCGGTGCGAAGTGTCGAGGCACTGGTGAATGGCCCCGCCTGGGCGGATCAGACGATGGGGATCAGCGGGGTGAAGCTGAGCCTGAATGATATTCGGTCAAACGTACTCGCGCGATACTTTAATGATCCGCGCATCTTATCAGCGCTGCTCGTCCCGGCACGTGGTGGACCCACAGTCCAGAAAAAAGCCTATTCCGGCCCGACGATCGACGCGCAGCTCGATGCCGCGGCGACGCAATATATCAATGAAAACGCGGTGGTGACGGTAAAGGGTGACGTTGCGTATCTGTCCCCCGTGTTCACGATCAACCGCATGTTCTTCGGTGGCGAGGATGCGCGAATAATTGCTCATCTGAAGCAGTTCGCAAAGCCGAAACTGGCGCAAAAACTCGCCCTCGTTACCCGCGTGGAAACCGGCAAATTCGATTGGGCGCTGAACGATTACATCCCGCGACAATCCGATTTCTCCGCGCCGGAAGCAGCGCCGCCGCCACCATCGTCGGGATCGTGAAATCAACCAAAACGGGCTTTCGAGAATGCAGCGCCGTTGTCGGTATCACGACCGCAGCGGGCACCTTCGTTGGCTTGCTCGCCTTCTTGTCGACCATGAATGGGTGCGCCGCGGCGATTTGGCTGGCCGTAACGCTTGTCGTTTCCGGACTATGCTGGCTGGGGCTCGGACACTTTATCGATCGGCGGACAGCGTCGAACCGGTCGATCCGAATGCTGATCATGGTCGGGCTGGCAGCGCGGATCGCTTTGTTGCCCAGCGTACCCCTCTATGAGGATGATTATGTCCGGTATCTGTGGGACGGCGGGGTAACAGCCGCGGGCTTGAACCCCTACGCTCGTACGCCCGCATCGGTCCTGAACGAGATCCATCCGCTCTTTCCGGTACAGCCCGGCGCTGCTCACCCGCGCTCGTCCGATGCGACGCTCGGCGAGCAATCTGGCGATATCCTTGGACGGGTGACCTACCCAAGCGTCACCACCATCTATCCACCGATTGCCCAACTCGGCTTTGCGGCGGCGCACATCATTTCACCCTGGTCATTGCTGGCGTGGAAAGCCGTTGGACTGATCGCCGAAATGGTGACGCTGTTGCTTCTGATCGGCGGTCTTCGCACGGCAGGGCGGGCGCCTGCCTGGGCGATGCTTTATTGGCTATGCCCACTAGTCATCAAGGATTTCGCCAATGGCGCGCACATGGATGTGCTGTTGATGCCAGCGCTCGCCGGCACGATCTGGGCGATGCTCGCCGGCCGATTGCGAACCGCCGCCCTATTGATCGGCGTTGCGGCTGCGCTGAAGCTGTGGCCGCTATTGCTCGTTCCCGGATTGATGGCGCTGGCGCCACGCACGCGGGATCGGATTGTGCTGGCGATCTTGTCATCGATCAGCGCTGCAGCGCTGCTCGCACCCCAGCTATTGGCGCTCGATCCGGCAACCAGCGGCCTTTCCGCTTATGCCGAAACCTGGGTGCGCAACAGCCTGGCCTTTCCAGCGCTGCAGGCGATAATGACGATGCTGGACATCGGTGGCGATCCGGCACTGCTCACCCGGGGCCTGGTGGTGGCGATTGTGGTGGGACTGGCGGTGTACTGGGCACGCCGATCCACCAACCCACAGCCGATCGAGGCAATCGCCCTATGGCGCAATACAACGCTCGCACTGCTGATGCTCAGCCCGACCGGCTATAGCTGGTACGCGACTTGGCTCGTGCCCTTTATCGTTTTTGCGCCGGAACGATCGGCGATGCTACTGGTGAGCTTTGTCGGCGCCTATTATCTCCGCTTCGCAGATCAGGACGGATGGGGGGATGCAATCGCGCCATGGATTGGCTTTACACCCGCCTGGGCTGCCATCATCTGCGCAGCGATTCGGCAACGGATGGAAAATGCGCGCAGGTAAACGGATTGCAGCGATCATCCCCGTGCTGAACGAAGCCGCGTCGCTAGCGCTGTTGTTGCCCGAAATGCCCGACTGGATCGACGAGGTGATCGTGGTCGACAACGGGTCGAGCGATGACAGCGTAGCGGTAGCGACGGCATTGGGCGCGCGCGTAATTACTGAACCACGTCGCGGCTATGGCAGTGCCTGCGCCGCTGGCGTTGCCGCGACCAATGCCGATATCCTGCTGTTTCTTGATGGCGATGGTAGCGACCGGCCAACCCAGGCGGCTCGCCTGGTCGACCCGGTCGCATCGGGCACCGTCGACATGGTCATCGGCAGCCGCGTGCTTGGCAATCGCGCTCCCGGTTCGCTCAGCCTCCAGCAGCGGTGGGGCAACGCGCTGGCCTGCTGGCTGATGCGCCGGATATGGGGCGCGCACTATACCGATCTCGGTCCGTTTCGCGCGATCAGACGATCGACCTTACTCGCACTCGATCTGCGCAATCACCGGTTCGGCTGGACCATCGAAATGCAAATCCGCGCGCATCGGCAGGGTTGCCTGGTCGCCGAAGTGCCCGTCGATTACCGCCGACGCCTGCATGGCAAATCGAAGATTTCCGGCACTGTGCGCGGCGTGGTGTTGGCGGGTTGGCACATTCTGGGCACGATCGCTGTTGAAGTTGCACGGCGTGACTGAACGAGGGTGCCGTCCACCACAAATCTACCATCGGCAATCAGGGTGTAAATGGCGGAGAGGGTGGGATTCGAACCCACGGTGAGCTTGCACCCACGCCGCATTTCGAGTGCGGTACATTCGACCACTCTGCCACCTCTCCGCGAGGGAATCGCGCATCAGCCATTTGCGAAAAAATGGTGCCGCGGATCGGTCGAAGGCGGGCCTCTAGCCCAATCATTCGCGCCGCACAAGCATGTGCCTTGTGCAGCGCGCAACAACCACTAGATTACACTTATGCACCGCGCCCACATCCCCGCCCTTCCCACCGATTCCAGCATCGTGCTGCCCCCGGTCGCTCATGCCAGCTTTGCGATTGGCGATGTGGTGCGTCACCGCGTGTTCAATTTTCGCGGCGTGATTTTTGACGTCGATCCGGTCTTTGCGAACAGCGAGGAATGGTATGATGCGATCCCGCTCGATATCCGCCCGCGCAAGGACCAGCCCTTTTACCACCTGCTCGCCGAGAATGTGGAGAGCAGCTATGTCGCCTATGTCAGCCAGCAGAACCTGGTGCTCGACGATAGCGAGGAGCCGGTCGATCACCCGGCCATTTCCGGGCTGTTCACCGACTATGTCGACGGCCGGTATAATTTGCGACGCGAGCACCGCCACTGAAGGCGTCCCGACCCCGCGTTACAATCCAAGACATAAAAAAGGGGGCCTCGCAGCCCCCTTTTTCATTGGTGGTGATCGATCGATCAGAAAGCCGCCGAGATACGGCCGTAAAGGAAGCGGCCGCTGAAGCCGAACGGCGACAGGTTCGAATAAGGCAGGAAAAAGCCGTTGGTGCCGAATACGCCACCCGCTGGCACGCGATCCGGATAAACGTCGAACACATTGTCTGCGCCTACGGCCAATTCGATGCCCTGATAGATCTTGGCGCGAACTTCCACGTCACTGACCCACTTTGGTGTCAGCGTGAAATCGGCAGGCCCTGCTCCCCGCGCAACGGCGAGATTGGTCGACGTGCCAGCGACGAACACCGAGCCATAGCGGTTGGTGCGGAACGTGGCGGAGAAGCGATCGAGGCTCCAGTCGACCGCCAGGTTCAGCTTGTCGCGCGGCTGGCCATCAGTGAGGCGGAACGATTCCGCCCGACCGAACAGCGTCAGACCCGGCAAGCTCGGCAGCGTCGCGCGCTGGGTAATCGTCGTCTCGTTATAGTTATAACCGGCAGTGAAGCGGAAATTGCCGAGCCCGAATTCAGGCACTGCATAGGTCGCGACGATATCGACACCCTGCGTCTTGGTATTCACGCCGTTGACGAAGAAGCGTGCCGAGGTGACGTTGTTGATGCCTGCGGCCGTCAGGATACCCACCACCGCTGCACCCTGAAGGTTTTCGGTCAGCACGACGCGGTCGCGAATGCGAATATTGTAGTAATCAGCTGTCAGCGAGAAGCCCTCAAACGGGTTGAGCGCGATACCGCCGCCGAAGTTCGTCGCCTTTTCGGCTTCCAGCTGCCGCGAGCCGAGCGCCCGGGCTACGGGATCGGAGACCGGGAAGGTGCCG
>CAZWAL010000033.1:0-18444 GCA_964631905.1 uncultured Stakelama sp. | reverse complement strand
ATTAGGTTTGACGGAACCATCATCCTCGCGACCGGGAGGGCCCGGCGATTTCGAGAGGATGATATCATGGACATGCAGACCAATCCCGCCACATCAATGGCGGCACCGTTCGCGGAGCGTTACGACAATTTCATCGGCGGGAAGTGGGTGGCCCCGAAAGACGGGCGCTATTTCGACAACATTTCATCGGTGACCGGCAAACCGGTCGGCAAGATCGCGCGTAGTCAGGCGGCCGACGTCGAGGCGGCGCTCGATGCCGCGCACGCCGCAAAGCAATCCTGGGGCCGCACCAGCGCGGGCGAGCGCGCCCAGATCCTCAATCGCATCGCTGACCGAATGGAGGAGAACCTCGAAAAGCTGGCGATCGCGGAGACATGGGATAACGGGAAGCCGCTGCGCGAGGCGATGGCGGCCGATATTCCGCTGGCCATCGATCACTTCCGCTATTTCGCGGGTTGCATCCGTTCGCAGGAGGGCAGCATTTCCGAGATCGATCACGATACGGTTGCCTACCATTTCCACGAACCGCTTGGCGTGGTCGGTCAGATCATCCCTTGGAACTTCCCGATCCTCATGGCGGCATGGAAACTGGCGCCAGCGCTCGCGGCCGGAAACTGCGTGGTGCTGAAACCGGCCGAACAGACCCCGGCTTCGATCCTCGTATGGATGGAGCTGGTCGCAGACTTGCTTCCCGCCGGCGTCCTCAACATTGTCAGTGGGTTCGGCCTTGAGGCAGGCAAGCCGCTTGCCAGCAGCAACCGGATCGCCAAGATCGCCTTTACCGGAGAGACGACGACCGGTCGCCTGATCATGCAGTATGCGAGCGAGAACCTCATTCCCGTGACGTTGGAGCTCGGCGGCAAAAGCCCGAATATCTTCTTCTCCGACGTGTGCCGCGAGGATGACGATTATTTCGACAAGGCCATCGAAGGCTTCGTCATGTTCGCGCTTAATCAGGGCGAGGTCTGCACCTGTCCCAGCCGCGCGCTGATCCACGAGAGCATCTACGACCGGTTCATGGAAAAGGCGATCGCGCGCACCGAAGCGATCGTCGCAGGCAATCCGCTTGATATGGCGACGATGATCGGGGCGCAGGCATCGTCCGAGCAGCAGGAAAAGATCCTCTCCTATATCGACATCGGCAAACAGGAAGGCGCCGAATTGCTGACCGGCGGTAAGGCCGCTCGGTTCGAAGGTGAGATCGCCGACGGCTATTACGTCGAGCCGACGATCTTCAAGGGCAATAACCGGATGCGCATCTTCCAGGAGGAAATCTTCGGCCCGGTCGTCTCCGTCACCACCTTCAAGGACGACGAGGAAGCGCTCCAGATCGCCAACGATACCCTGTATGGCCTTGGTGCCGGCGTGTGGAGCCGCGATGCGAACACCTGCTACCGGTTCGGCCGCGCGATCGAAGCCGGTCGCGTGTGGACGAATTGCTATCACGCCTACCCTGCCCACGCGGCCTTCGGGGGATACAAGCAGTCCGGCATCGGGCGCGAAAACCACCGCATGATGCTCGACCACTATCAGCAGACCAAGAACATGCTGGTCAGCTACAGCCCGAAGAAGCTCGGCTTCTTCTGAGGCGAACAGCCCGGGCACGGCGACGCGGAGTTTCGCCCGCCGCCCGGCCTTCGAACGATAAAACTACAGGAGAGATGTCATGAGCAAGACCATGAAAGCCGCCGTCGTGCGCGCCTTTGGCGAGCCACTGCGGATCGAGGAAGTTCCGGTTCCCGAGGTCCAGCCCGGCATGATCCAGGTTGCCATTCAGGCCTCCGGTGTGTGTCACACCGACCTCCACGCCGCAGAAGGCGACTGGCCGGTAAAGCCCGAGCCGCCCTTTATCCCGGGCCACGAAGGCGTGGGCTTTGTCTCCGCTGTGGGCAAGGGCGTGACCCACGTGAAGGAAGGCGACCGGGTCGGCGTGCCTTGGCTCTACACCGCTTGCGGTCACTGCACGCACTGCCTCGGTGGATGGGAGACGCTGTGCGAAAGCCAGTTGAACACCGGCTATTCGGTCAATGGCGGGTTCGCCGACTACGTGCTGGCCGACCCCAATTATGTCGGCCACCTGCCGGACAATGTCGGCTTCAACGAAATCGCGCCGGTGTTGTGCGCGGGCGTGACGGTCTACAAGGGCCTGAAGATGACCGATACCCGGCCCGGCGATGCGGTCGTCATCTCCTGCATCGGCGGTCTCGGCCATATGGCGGTACAATATGCGGTGGCCATGGGGATGAAGGTGGTCGCCGTCGACGTCGACGACGCCAAACTCGACCTCGCCCGCAGGCTCGGTGCGGTGGAGACGGTCAACGCACGGACGGACAATGATCCCGCCACGACGGTAAGGCGATTGACCAGCGGAGGCGCGCGCGGCGCGCTGGTGACCGCGGTGAGCGAAAAGGCCTTTGAACAGGCGGTCGGCATGATCGGGCGCGGCGGCACCGTCGCGCTTAACGGCCTGCCGCCGGGTGATTTCCCGCTCAACATCTTCGGCATGGTACTGAACGGTATTACCATACGCGGCTCCATCGTCGGCACCAGGCTGGACCTGCAGGAATCGCTCGAATTCGCTGGCGACGGCAAGGTGAAGGCGACGATCTCGACTGCCGGTCTCGAAGACATCAACTCGGTGTTCGACCGTATGCGGCAGGGCCAGATCGAAGGGCGGGTCGTCCTCGACCTGACCGTATAATGGCGAACGGTGACGAGCAGGACGAGGGAAAAATGGGGCGGGCCGCTTTGGTTCGCCGTGTGATTGCCACCGAGGCGGGAGCGGCGCTGCTGGCCGAAATCGTCGACCGTCACGGCCCGGTGCTGGTCCACCAGTCGGGCGGTTGCTGCGACGGATCGAGCCCGATGATCTATCCGCGCGCCGAATTCCGCATCGGCGAGCGCGACGTGCTGATCGGCAAGGTCGGCGATATCCCGGTCTATATCGGCAGCGCGCAATTCGCGGCTTGGAAACACACCCAATTGATCCTCGATGCGGTCGATGGACGGGGCGGGATGTTCAGCCTCGATAACGGGACCGAGCGCCGTCTCCTCGTTCGCAGCAGGGCCTTCGACGACAAGGAACTCGGCATGATCGACAAAGCCGATACTCTACGCCAGATGCATCATGACATCGCCCGCGACCCGGACGCATTCTGGCTAAATCAGGCACGCCGCCTCGACTGGGAGAGCTTCCCGACCCGCGCGAACGAAAGCAGCTTCGACAAAGCCGACTTCGGCATTCGCTGGTTTGCCGACGGCGAACTGAATGTTTCGGTCAACTGCCTCGATCGCCATCTGGATGCCCGTGGCGACAACGCCGCCATCGTTTTCGAAGGGGACGAGCCGGGCGAGGGGCGAACCCTCACTTACCGCGAACTGCATACGGAAGTCTGTCGTTTCGCCAATGTGTTGAAGGGCCGCGGAGTCGCCAAGGGAGATCGGGTAATCCTGTACATGCCGATGGTACCCGAAGCCGCGATCGCCATGCTTGCCTGCACACGAATCGGCGCGGTACATTCGGTGGTGTTCGGTGGCTTTTCACCCGATAGTCTGTCTGATCGTATTTCCGATTGCGGCGCCAAGCTCGTTATCACCGCCAATGAAGGCAGGCGCGGCGGCAGGTCGGTTCCCCTAAAGGCCAATGTCGACGCGGCCTGTGCAAAGGCGGGCGGGGTCGAAACGGTTATCGTCGTACAGCGGACGACGACCGAGGTCGATCTCAAGGAGGGCCGCGATTGGTGGTGGCACGACTTGAGCAAAGGGGTCGATGCCGATTGTCCGCCCGAGCCAATGAATGCGGAAGATCCGCTGTTCATTCTCTACACCAGCGGATCGACCGGCAAGCCCAAGGGCGTGCTGCACAGCACCGGCGGTTATCTGTTGTGGGTCACGCTCACCACCGATCTGCTGTTCGGCCTGAAGCAGGACGACCTGTTATGGTGCACCGCCGATGTCGGCTGGATCACTGGTCACTCCTATGTCGTCTACGGCCCGCTTTCCAACGGTGTGGCGACGGTGATGTTCGACGGCGTCCCGACCTATCCCGATGCCGGGCGGTTCTGGGAAACCAGCGAGCGGCTGGGCGTCACCGTGTTCTACACCGCGCCCACGGCCATCCGCGCACTGATGCGCGAAGGTGATGCGCCGGTGACGCGGCATGACCTTTCGAAGCTGCGCCTGCTTGGAACGGTGGGAGAGCCGATCAATCCCGAGGCGTGGCAATGGTATCATCGCGTGGTCGGTGGCGGGCGGTGCGAGATCGTCGATACGTGGTGGCAGACCGAGACCGGTGGCGCGCTGATCGCGCCGGTTCCGGGTGCGATGGAAACGAAGCCCGGCTCAGCCACCAGGCCGCTGCCGGGCGTATTCCCCGAACTGGTCGACGCAGAAGGCAAGGTGCTGGACGGCACGACCGAGGGCAATCTCGTCATCACACAGAGCTGGCCGGGCCAGATGCGCACCGTCTGGGGCGATCACGATCGCTTCTTCCAGACCTATTTCAGCACCTATCCCGGCAAATATTTCACCGGCGACGGCGCGCAGCGCGACGAGGATGGGTATTTCTGGATCACCGGCCGGGTGGACGACGTGATCAACGTCTCCGGCCACCGCATGGGCACCGCCGAGGTGGAAAGCGCGCTGGTGGCGCACCCCAGGGTGGCCGAGGCGGCGGTCGTCGGGATGCCGCACGATATCAAGGGCCAGGGCATTTACGCGTTCGTCACGCTCAATGCCGGCGAGGAAGGCGACGCGGCGCTGCGCGACGAGCTGAGGGCATGGGTGCGCAAGGAGATCGGACCGATCGCCACGCCCGATGCGATCCAGTTCGCCCCCGGCCTGCCCAAGACCCGCTCGGGCAAGATCATGCGCCGCATCCTGCGCAAGATCGCCGAGGGGAAACCCGGCGAAGTGGGCGACACCTCGACGCTGGCCGAACCGGCGGTGGTCGAGAATCTGGTGGCCAAGCGCATTGAACCGTAAGTTTCTTGAATTGCTACGGCCGCTAAGCACGCATTTTGGCTGAAACCGGACTGACCGCTTCCGTTGAGAGTTTCGGACGCCGACAGGCGTCGGAAAGTCTTCGATGCCCGAACCGGGGTGGTCATGAGCCGAGCTATGGGGATTCCACTGGACGCGGCTGTCATGCCGGAAGTTCCGCGACAATGAGGTGCGACTGCAACTGCATGCGCTGGCCTACAACCTGGCCATCTTCTTGCGCTGCATCGAGTTGCCCGAGACGATGGCCGACTGGTCGTTGACCAGCCTGCAACTGAAGCTGATCAAGATCGGGGCACGTGTCGTCCGCCATGCCCGCGCCATCACCTTCCAGCTGGCCGAGGTGGCCGTCACCGGTCCGATGGTCCGCGCCATCCTCGCCGCCATCCGCCGATTGCGAGCGCCTCCGCTATGCGCATGACCGCCATCCACGCCCAAACTGAACGAAAACGGCAGGATGGGTCTGTCCGCTGCGCTGAAAAACACCGCCACCAGGGCACAACACGGCGGCTTCGCGGGCCGATCTGCCCTGTCTCAGCGCCTTGCGCGCCCGACGACGCCGCTCGGGACGGAAAATGATTGTCCTGCGGTCGGATTCAGGCGAAGCTCACGTCAGACGGCATGCCACTTGGGGAATGTATGTCTACACCTATTTCGACAGCAAGGACGCGGTGTTCCGCGCGCTGGTGCGCGACATGTCGGATCAGGTTCGCGATCATGTGAGCCCCCACATCCGCGCCGCGCCTGATCAGATCGCCGCCGAACGCGCGGGCTTGCGCAGCTTCATCGATTTCGTGCGCGGGCATAAGGAAATTTACCGAATCATCGATGAAGCCGAGTTCGTCGACCCGGACAGTTTCCGCGCGCACTACGCCACCACCGCCGATCGAATCACCCAGCGCCTCGCCGCCGCAGCGGCCCGCGGCGACGTGCGGAGTGATGTGCAGGACGATACGGCTGAAGTTTACGCCTGGGCGATCATGGGGATGAACGTGTTCCTCGGCTTGCGCTACGGTGTGTGGAACGAAGACATCAGCCCGGACGCGGTTGCAGATACGGTCGCGCAACTATTGGCTCGCGGCATTGCGCGATAGCGAAGCGCGCCTATATCTTGATCTGCATCGCCTTGATGAAGCTGCGGATTTCCTGAAGCGTCGGGCGGCGATTGTCGACCTTGATGGTTACGCGCTCGATCGTGCCATTGAACGGATTCGCCCCCCGATAGACGGTCGACACCGGTGCACCGAAATCGCGGCCGATCGACATACCGTCATAGCTGGGCGCGGCGATGATCTTGTCGAACTTGTGGGTCGCGCGCTGCTGGCCGTTGACGAACAGCGCACCGCCGCCGTCGAAGGGTCGCACCGTCATTTTCTGGACGTATCGGATCACTGACTTGCCGACCGGCACCGGGCCGCCCGAAATGCGTTCCGACCAGGGGATGATGCTGCTGTCATAGAAAAGCTGCCCGCCCTTCAGGTAGATGACATAGCCCGCCGGGGCGGAACCATGCGCAAGCAGCACGCCGTCCTGCACGTCCGCCGGTCGATCGATCGCAATCTCGATGCTGTGATCGAGCCCGCAGACTAAGGGGGCCGCCTCCACCGGCAGATACGGGACGGGCGGGCGGAATTCCCAGAGCGGCCGAATGTCAGCCATGCGCTGCTGGCTCATCTTGACGATCAGGTTGCGATCATCGAGCGGATAGACATTGTTGGCGCGCGCCGCCCTGTCCCATTTCGCCTTGAGCGAGGCCGCGATATCCGGGTGACGATCCGCAAGGTCTGTCGTCTCGGTGGGATCGGTCGACAGGTCATACAGCGCCCAGGCATCGGCATCGAAGCTATTGCCGCGTTCATGCAGCGTCACTAGCCGCCACTTGCCTTCTTCATAGGCGCGGTAGCCGCCCAGCTCATAATATTGCTCGCGTCGGGTCGCAGCGGCGGGCGAGGCGAAGGTGGCGGCAAAACTCGCCCCGTCGACAGGCTTTTGCCGACGGCCCTTGTAGAGTTCGGGCCGCTTCAGTTTTGCGGCCTCGAGCAGGGTCGGGAACAGATCAATTACATGGACGAACTGCTTGCGGATTTCGCCCTTGGCCGCGATCCCCTTCGGCCAGCTGACGATCAGCGGGTCGGCGACCCCGCCCAGATTGGTGAACTGCTTGTACAGTCGGAACGGCGTGTTCGACGCATTCGCCCAGCCCATCGGGTAATGCGGAAAAGTGCTCGCCTCGCCCATTTCCGGCCCCAGCCGCGCCGCATCGGCCAGCGGCACCGCGCGTCCGAGCGCCGAGGCGAAGATATTGGGTGTGCCCGCCGGGGTGCCTTCGGGCGAGCCACCATTGTCGGAGAACAGGACGATCATCGTATCATCACGCACGCCCAGCGCATCGAGCTCGGCGGTCAGCCGCCCGATATTCTCGTCGATCGACGCAATGACGCCCGCGTAAACCTCCATATAGCGCGCATAGACCTTGCGCTGATCGGGCGAGAGGCTGTCCCAGGCATCGGCGCCCTTCGAGAGCGGCGGCAATTGCGTGGTCGGCGATATAATCCCCAGCTTGTGCTGCTTGGCGAGGCGCTCGCGGCGCAGCACATCCCAGCCCTTGTCGTACCGGCCCTTGAACTTGTCGCGCAGCGCCGGCTTGGCGTGGAGCGGCGAATGCGCGCCCGAATAAGCGAGCTGGACGAAGAACGGCCGGTCGGGCGCAAGCGCGCGGTGGGTGCGGACATAGCCGATCGCGCGATCGGTCAGATCATCGGTGACGTAATAGTTATCGGCATCGGGGCGCGCCATGACGTCGACAAGGGTCGTCCCGTCGAACATGGCGCCGGGGCGAAAATAATCGGTCGAATGGCCCTGAAACCAATAGGCATGATCGAAACCGCGATTGGTGGGCCAGTTATGGAAAGGCCCCGCCGGGCCATTGCTCGCGGACAGGTTCACATGCCATTTGCCACACAGATAGGTGCCGTACCCGGCCTGACTCAGCACTTCGGGCAGGGTCGCCGCATCGCGGGTCAGGTCCCCGCGATAACCGGGATAGCCGCTGTCGATGTCGGCGAGCCAACCCATCCCGGCATTGTGGTGGTTGAGCCCGGTCAGGAACGCCGCGCGGGTGGGGCTGCACATCGCGGTGGTGCGGAAATTGGCATAACGCAGCCCGCGCGCAGCGATGGCATCGATCGCCGCCGTTTCGATATCGCTGCCATAACAGCCCAGATCGGCGAACCCGACATCGTCGAGAATGATCACCACGATGTTGGGCGCACCCGCCGGTGGCCGAACCGGGCCACCGCGCGCCGGGTGCGAATCGGCATAGGATTGTGCGATCTGCGGCGGATCGCCCTCGGCCACCGGGGCCTGTGCGATATACGGGGTCAACTGCCCCTTCACATACACACCGCCCGCCGCGAGCGCCGCCGCGCCGCCAGCGCCCACCGCGCCGCCGATCAGCAACGACCGGCGATCGATGCCCTTTTTGCCCCCCGGCTCCGTCATCCCCCCGACCTTTCGTTTCGCTCGTTCAGAGCTTGATTTTACTCGTCACTGCCTGAAGCTGCATGGCCAGTGCCATATCGCCGTCGATCTTGATCTTGCCCATCATCACCGCCATCACCGGGTTGAGTTTGCCCTTGGCGAGTGCCTTGAAGTTATCCAGGCTCATCCGCAGCGTCGTTTCCGCCGGCACATCATCATTGGAAACCGCCGCCGCCACGCCATCGAGCAGGATCACGCCATCCTTGCCGAAATCGAACTTGATGCTGTGCCCCGGTACAAAAGCTTCGTTTGCTGCCATGATCGCGGTAATGTCAGCCAACTCAGCCATGATTGAACCTTTCATCTTTCGGCATTATCAATGCCAATAACATCGGCGACGGCGAACAAGCAAGCCGCGACCGGTTGGCGCGAGCAGCCAGGAGAGCATGCGTGACCGACCCGAAGCTGCCTATCCTGATCGCGGGTTCTCCCGGCTCTCCCTATACACGCAAGATGCTGGCGGTGCTGCGTTATCGGCGGCTACCGTATCGCTTCGTCCATGCCAGCAAGGTGCGCGATTCACTGCCCGCACCGAAGGTGGCGCTGTTGCCGACGTTCTACTTTCCCGATGAAGCGGGAGCGCTGGCGCCTATGACTGATTCGTCGCCAATCATCCGTCGGCTCGAACGCGAACATGCGGGGCGAAGCGTGATTCCCTCCGATCCCGCGCTCGCGCTGCTCGATGCGCTGATCGAGGATTATGGCGATGAATGGCTTACCAAGGCGATGTTCCATTATCGCTGGTCATTCGCGGACGATATCACCAAATCAGCGACCGTCCTGCCCAACTGGTTCGGCAAGCCACTGGTCGACGGCGAACTGAAGGCGATGGGCGATGGCTTCGCCGCGCGCCAGATCGGGCGGCTGAGCTATGTCGGTTCGAACAACGTCACCGCCGCGACCATCGAGGCAAGTTACAAACGTTTGCTGGCGATCCTTGACCGGCATTTCGCGGTTCACCCATTCGTGCTGGGCAACCAGCCGGGATCGGGCGACTTTGCCCTCTACGGCCAGCTGACCCAGCTCGCGCTGTTCGATCCGACGCCAATGGCGGTCGCGACCGCGAACGCCCCGCGCGTCGTTGCCTGGGCCCATGTGATCGAGGACATGTCGGGCGAGGAAACCGCCGGCTGGGTCGATGTCGCCGCGCTGCCCGCCACCGTGACCGCATTACTCGGCGAAATCGGCCGTACCTATGTGCCGCTGCTGCTGGCCAATGGCTATGCAGTGCAGGGCGGAGCCGACCGTGTCAGCACCGTGATTGACGGGCGCGTGTGGGAACAGGCGCCATTCCCCTATCAGGCAAAATGCCTTGCCGCGCTGCGCGCCCAGTTCGCGGCGCTTGCCCCGGGTGATCGTTCGCGCGTCAATCATGCGTTGGCGGGCACGGGCTGTGGCGCTCTGTTCGACGATGCCTGATGGGTTTATTGCGGTTTCGGCGGGGGTTTATCAGCTGGGATCGGATCGGCACTATCCTGAAGAGCGACCGGCGCGCCAAGTTACTCTAGGCGCGTTTCTCGTGGCAGCAGTACCTGTCACCAATGCCGACTTTGCCCGCTTTGTTGCCGCAACCGGCCATGTCACACTGGCCGAGCGTGTCGGGAGGTCGGCGGTGTTCGTCGCGACCAGCGGGCCGGTCGATCTGCACGATCCTTCGGCTTGGTGGCGCGCGGTCGAAGGGGCGTTCTGGCGCGCGCCTGAGGGCCACGGCTCGACGATCGATGATCGGGCCGATCACCCTGTTGTCCATGTCGCGCAGGCCGATGCCGCCGCTTACGCCGCCTGGGCCAGCGCGCGCTTGCCGAGCGAAGCCGAGTGGGAGGCCGCGGCGCGAGGCGGCTTGGTCGACACCGATTATGGCTGGGGGGACGATCTGATGCCGGGCGGGCAGTTGCGTGCGAATTTCTGGACCGGCAGCTTTCCCTGGTTTCACGACCGAATGGCCCGTCCGGGCACGACCCCTGTGGGCCATTTTCCGCCAAACGGCTATGGCCTGACCGACACGATCGGCAATGTCTGGGAATGGACGACCAGCCCGGCAGCAGTCGCCAATGCGGCGCCTCGCTGCTGTGCCCCTGACAATGAAGCCGATCATCTCATCATCCTGAAAGGCGGCTCGTTTCTGTGCGCTGCCGAATATTGCCAACGCTATCGCCCCGCCGCGCGCATTGCCGTCAGCGCGGGCATGACGAGTGCGCATATCGGATTCCGCCTCGCCCGCGACGCGTGATGATGCAACGCCTACTCGACTATTGGCATAAGCCGTGCCATCACTGGCGGCATGAATGGCTGGATCATCTGGGGCAGTGCGCTGCTGGTATATGCCGTGTTTCGCGGTTGGTATGATAACTGGCGCGGGCCGCTGACCCGTGACGAGATCGCGGCCTATCTCGAAAAACTCGACGGGCGGACCGATACGACCCCCGAAGCACTGGAGGCGGTGCGCCGTTTCGTCGAAACCGATGACGGCAAGGATTTCGTGATGTTCAACATCGTGAAAGCGAACCTGACGCCGGTGGCCGATCCTGTGAGCGGCGCGATGGTGCCCGGCGTCGATTTGTTGCGCCGCTATGCGCGGCAATTCACCCCCGTGCTGATCGCCAATGGCGGGCACCCCGCGATCATCCGCCGCAAGATCGGGGAGTATATGGATAGCTGGGAAACCGAGCCCGATCCGGGTTGGACGATCATCGGGCTGATGCGGTACCGCAGCCGACGTGACATGATGAACCTGATCGTCGATCCGCGCTTCGAAGCCGCGCATCCGGACAAATTGGCGGGCACGCTGGCGACCTTTTCCTTCCCCACGGCACCGATGGGCGGGCTGTATCTGGGGCCGCGCATCTGGCTTGCGCTCGTGCTGGCGCTCGGGGCAGCGCTCACCCATCTTGCCATGCTCGCCGGATGAGCCTGCTGCCCGCCACAACGAATGATCATTATCATGGCAGTCCGTGGGCGGCCTATGTCCTGCTTTTTCTTGGAATTGGCTGGGTCATTCCCGGGTTGATCCATGTTTTCCTGCCCGATGGCGGCGCCGGGGTGATCGCGGGGATCGATCTGACCAATAATCCTGCCGCGCTGATTGGGGCTTTTGCGTGGGCCGGATCGACCCAGATTGCCCATGGGCTGCTGATGATCGCGATCGCCCTTTGGTATCGGCCGCTCATCCCGCTGGTATTGGCGATCAGTTTGATCGAACGCGGGCTGCTGGTGTTGACAGGGTGGGTGACCAAGGCCCCGCCAACCGGCCATCATCCGCCCGAACATTATGCCAGCATCGTGCTGATCCCGCTGATCCTGCTTTCGCTTTGGTTGTCATTGCGGCACAGGCAGCGGTGAGGAGAGCAGCCCATGACCACCAAATTGATCGTCAATCGTTCGCGGATTAACGACGCAAAACTGGTCGATCGCCCTCGGGAGCCGCTTGCCGCGGGCGAGGTGCGCGTTCGGGTCGACCAATTTGCGCTGACCGCGAACAACATCAGCTATGCGCTGTCGGGCGAGCAGATCGGCTATTGGCGGTTCTTTCCTGATGCCGAGGATGGCTGGGGCGTGGTGCCGATCTGGGGGTTCGGCACGGTAACCGAAACCCAGTGCGACGCGGTGCCCATCGGCACGACGATCTGGGGTTTTCTGCCGATGGCATCGGATCTGGTGATGCGGCCCGACCGCGTGACCCCCGGCGGCTTTACCGACGGCGCGCCGCACCGGCAGGAATTACCCTACGTCTATAATCTCTACGCTCGCACCAATGACGATCCGGCAGTGCTGACGGCGATGGCGGACTTGCGCAGTCTGGTGTTCCCGCTGTTCACGACGTCGTACGTGCTGGACGATTATATTGCGGACAATGACGGCTTCGGTGCGGCACAGGTCATTCTGGGCAGCGCATCGTCCAAGACCGCGTTCGGGCTGGCGCATTTCCTTAAGGCGCGCGGCGGGCAGCGCGTGATCGGTCTCACCTCGCCGGGTAATATCGGCTTTACCCAAGGCCTTGGTTATTACGATCAGGTGCTCGATTACAGCGCGATCGCCACGCTCGATCCGGCGGTGCCGAGCGTTTTTGTCGATATGTCGGGCAATGGCGCGATCGTTTCGGCGATCCATCACCATTTCGGCGATCAGCTGAAGGCGAGCATCGGCGTCGGCGCCACCCACTGGTCTGCACCACGCACGGGCGACGCGCTGCCGGGGCCGCGCCCCGCCTTTTTCTTTGCCCCCGGCCAGATCGCCAAGCGCGATACCGAATGGGGTCGCGGCGAAATGATGCGCCGCGCCACCGCCGCCAACATTGCTTTTTGCCAGACGCTCGGTGAGCGCGTGACGATTAGCCATGAACAGGGCGGAGAGGCCGTTGCGGCTGCCTATCGCCTGATGGCAGCAGGCCAGACCCCGCCCGATCGCGGGCTGATCCTGCGCTTCTAGCCCAGGCGGCTGCGCGCCAGGCCGATCAGCACGACCAGCACCGCCTCAATCGCCATCGGCTGAATGATCGCGGCGTCCTGCGTCAGCGCATAGCTATACGCCCGGCCCGCAAAGGCGAGCGCGAGCAGCAGCATCGGCAACAGCGCCATCTGGCGATCGTCCCGCCACGCGGCGAGCAGCGCGCCGATCGCCCAGGTCGCGATGAAGCCGCCGATATCGGCACGCAGTGTCGCAGCGGCGAGCGGGGAGGTGGCAACCGGCCCCAGCTGCGCCGCAAAGCGCGGCTGATCGAACCACACCAGCGCCCAAAGCCCGATTGCCAGCACCCCGGCAAGGCCCAGGAATCCGCGCGCCACCATTTTCTGCATTCGATGCCCCTTCATCATTGTCGATAAAACTATTGGCGTTTTGAGTGTCATTTGGCAATAAGGTGATACAGCCCGACAAGGGCAGCGGGGGAGAGATGCCATGAAGCGATTCTGGATTGGGCTGATCATCCTCGCGGTGCTGGGCAGTGCGGGCTATGCGCTATTCCAGGAATATAAATACGCCATTCCCGGCATCATTTCGCGCTGGCGCGATCCGATCCAGCCCAATCACCCGGTGGTGTGGGCAAAGGGGCCAGCGGTCGCGGCCTCCACCAAGCGCCCGCCCAACATCATCCTGATCGTCGCCGACGATATGGGGCATAACGATATCAGCTTTTTCGGCGGGGGCATTGCCGGCGGGCTGGTGAAAACGCCCAACATCGATTCGATCGGCCAGCAGGGGGCGAGTTACGACATCGCCTATGCCGCCAACGCCACCTGCAGCCCGTCGCGCGCGGCGATGATGTCTGGCCGGTACCCGACGCGGTTCGGGTTTGAATTCACCGCGGTGCCGGTGGTCTTCGCTCGCGCTATTTCTTCGGGACATCATGATGGCCCGCTGCCGGTGATCTTTCATGAGGAATATACCAAGGACCTGATCGATTATCCCGACATGGGCATGCCCCAGGCTGAAATCACGATCGCCGATCTGCTGAAACAGGGCGGCTATCACACGATGCAGATCGGCAAATGGCATCTGGGCGAGGCCAAGGCGCTGCAGCCCAACGGCCAGGGTTTTGACGAATCGCTCGGTTTTCTGGCGGGGGGCGGGATGTTCATGCCGCCTGAATCGCCGGACGTGGTCAACGCCAAGCTTCCCTGGGATCCGATCGATCGCTTCCTGTGGCCCAACCTGCCCTATGCGGTGCAGTGGAATGGCGGCCAGCGGTTTGAACCCAAAGGGCACATGACCGATTATTTCACCGACAATGCCGTCGCCGCGATCAAGGCGAATGCCAACCGTCCGTTTTTCCTCTACCTTGCCTATAACGCGCCGCACACGCCGTTGCAGGCGACCAAGGCGGATTACGACGCGCTGCCGCAGATCAAGGATCACACATCGCGCGTCTATGGCGCGATGGTCCGCCAGCTCGATCGCGGCATCGGGCGCGTGCTGCAGACGCTGAAGGACCAGGGCATCGACGACAATACGCTCGTCATCTTCACCAGCGACAATGGCGGGGCATGGTATACCGGCCTGAAGGACAGCAACGCGCCGTTCCGCGGGTACAAGGCGACGTTCTTCGAAGGTGGGCTGCGGGTGCCGTTCTTCCTGCGCTGGCCCGGCCGGATTGCGCCCGGCACCAAGCTGCCCGGGCCTGCGCACCACCTCGATATCTATGCCACTGCCGCCGCTGCTGCGGGCATCCCGATCCCCGCCGATCGCGCGATGGATACGGTGAGCCTGCTTGGTCCGGCATCGGCCAGCCTTACCACCGCGCCGCATGATCTGCTGTTCTGGCGATCGGGCGATACCAAGGCCGTGCGGCAGGGCAATTGGAAGCTGCAAATCGCCAAGCGACCCAACAAGGCATGGCTCTATGATCTTGCTGCCGACCCCACCGAACGCCGCAACCTGGCCGGTGCCGATCCCGCGCGGGTAAAGGCAATGCGCGCGCTGATTGCCGCACAGGACAAGACCCTGCCCAAACCGCTCTGGCCCGCGCTGATCGACGCGCCCGTACGGATCGACGTGCCGATGAACGCGCCGTGGAAGCAGGGCCAGGAATATGTCTACTGGTCGAACTGACGCTGCACGCCGCCTGCGGCTGGGGGGCAGTGAAGGGTGAACACAGCGGCAACCTGATAAAAACCCGCGGCCGGTTCGCGGCCATGCCCCCATGTACGTCCGGCATTACCCGGCAATAACGGGCTAGCAGGTCAATCGATATCGGCGCGCTTGACCGGCAGCTTGACGGCGTGTCGGTAATGTGATGGTATCACATATCTCTTGCTGGAGACCGTCCATGCGCCTGCAATATGCTGCTCCCCGGACTGACCATGATGCGCTGATCGGCGGCATCAACACCACACCGTTGATCGATGTGCTGCTGGTGCTGCTGGTGATGTTCATCATCACCATCCCCGTGATGAACCACAAACTGCCGATCGATCTGCCGCAACCGGGGCCCGTGCCCGCGGCGCAGCAGATTCCGCATCTGCTGTCGATCGAACGCGGCGGCGCGGTGACGCTGGACGGCATCGCGACCGACCGACCCGCGCTGGCGGCAAAGCTGACAGCGCTCCGCGACGATCCCCGCGCGGAGCTCCAGATCAAGACCGATGCCGCCGCCCGTTATGACGATTTCGTCCAGACCCTCGCCGTGGTGAAGCGCGCCGGGATCACGCGGCTTGGGTTCGTGGGGGACGGGCGAGGGGTCGAGTAGATCCTGGTTGGGCCTCTCCTGACCTTTGCGTTGCAGCGATGCGGCCATCAAGGTAATGTTAGCTTGTGAAACAGCGCCAAACGATTTTCGATTCGATCGATCGCGATGATGAAGCCGCTGCCGATGCGCGGGCTGAGTCCGACGTGTCGTCCGGACGGCTCGTCAGCCATGATGCCGTAAAGCGTTGGGTTCGTTCATGGGGAACGGACAAGCCACTACTGCGACCCAATATCGGCGACTGATTTGCGCAAGATCGTCTGGACGAACGAGGCGGTCGATCACCTTGAGGCGATCATCGCCTATATCTCGGGATTCAACCCATCGGCTTCAAGACTCGGTGAGCGGCTCATAGTCTTTGCCGATAGCTCGTCTGCGTTTCCATACCGCGGCCGCGACGCAGGTGGCGGGATGCCGGAAATGACGACGGTATGGCCCTATGTCTTACGCATCCGGCATGGGGCGAGAGGTGAGGAAGGGTAGGTGGAGTAACTGGCATCGTGACTTGGATCAGGATTGTTCAGTTACAGCCTCCACGATTATCTCTCCCAATCTCTCAATGAAATCAATTGCTGTGCGAACATCACTTTCAAATATCGGCCACAATTCTATCCCGCCTAATTCAGGATTAATATCAGCCTCATGTGCAATACGATTACGCCATCTAACCAGCTCTTTAAGTTTTATTTTAACGTCTTTTTCAGGAAGACCAAGTTTTTGAGATATTACAACAAAAGGATTGTCTATAAAATGGCATATAACCTCAGAGATCTTATCTGGAGCGATAAACGATTTGTATGAGTGGTTATTGGAGATATGAGAGTCAATCGCGGCTGCTGCTTCTGCGGGACCAAGTACTAGCGAGTTGAAGGGTATAACGAGGCTTTTAATCTGAATTCCGTTCGACAATCTATGTCGAACTTCATTTAAATATAGAGAGTGTATAAGAAGGTCTAGTGAACTCATTATCATTACTACAGAGCTACGTAATATATCGGTCGAATCTAGCTGAGCAGGATATTGAGTTAACCCATAACTGTATAGATCGCACAGTTGACGACAGCGCGATGCCCCATCTTTATGCGTAGTAACTATAGAACTATGTCGCGACATACTTGCATAATTCGATAATCTTTTGAGCTCCAATTGAATACTTTTGATCAAATGATTGTGCGCTGGCGACCTGATTGTCAGCTACGGAACCGGCATTCATTATATCGTCTCGAGTTAATGAAAACACAGGCTTTGAAAGATTTTGAGAAATAGCAATTAGGCTATTAAAATCAGAAATCTCTAACATAAATTCATCTAAGCCCGCGCCACTGGCTACATAAAGGCTTGGATCCAAAAGAAGTCCAGCTTTATCAAGCTCAGGTATCAACGTTTCAGACTTTGTTCTAGTAAGCTGATTGAACCAATGTTCGTATGCACGGGTAGGTGCTGCAGGCTTTCCATCGCGAGAACGAATTCTATAATTTTGTACAATAGATCCTAGATACTTCGGATCTTTTTTGGGCCAAGGGTAAGCGGCATCTTGTAGTCCCTCAATTTGGCCGGCACTTTTCGACCAAGAGTGCCATTTTGGAAGAACCCTAGCCAAGGATCTAAGAGCCATTGCAGAAAAATAGTCTGGGGCCATTGGAATGATAAATGCGTCACTGGTTGACCATATATTTTGATTAATTGCCCCTAAGCTTGGACTCATATCAACAAGAACATAATTGGCGCCGATATGGGCTGCTGTTAGATCAATGAGCCAACGGAAGGCACCAGGAATATTTTGGAGCGCAGCCAAAGACCCTGATAGCTCATGGGCAATTGAAAGTTGGCTCTCGTATTCCGCGAGCCCAACATGGCCTGGTAGGATAAATAGATTTTGACGCTGTGGAACCGGTTGAACCGTTGCTGCTTTGAGTTGGATTGGTCGTGCTTCAAATGCAGGAGCAAGCGCGTCTCTTATATTTTGAGCCTCATCCTTGGACTCGAATTGATATTCATCGCTATGGTCATATTCGAGAACTAATCCGGTCAAATTGCACTGCGGGTCGCAATCTACAAGTAGAACGGTGGCGCCAGTTTGCGCCAATTTCCAGCCAAGATGAAAGGCCGAGGTCGTCTTTGCGACACCTCCCTTGTGGTTAAAAAAAGCAATTTGAACGGCCATATTTTAGTCCTTCATAATTATTCAGCCGCAATGCCCGCCTGCGCGAACATATCGCCGCTGCCATCCTCATTGGCGATCGCCGCAGGCGTAACCTTCGCCTTTTGCCGCTTGTCGAACGAATCCCACACATCGTTCCAGTTCCCCCGCGTCGCGCCCTTCGAATATTCCGTCGCGCGCTGTTCGAAGAAATTGGCGTGTTCCACGCCGTTGAGCAGCGGGGCGAGCCAGGGGAGGGGGTGTTCGTCGATCATGTAGATCGGCTTCAGGTCGAGCTGGGCGAGGCGCCAGTCGGCGATGTAGCGGATGTACTTCTTGATCTCCTTGGGCGTCATGCCCGTCACCGGGCCCTGTTCGAAGGCGAGATCGATGAACGCATCCTCCAGCCGAACGGTCGTCTGGCAGACGTCCATGATGTCGTCCTTCACCGCCTTGGTCAGGCACTGCCGCTCTTTCACGAACGCGTGATAGAGGTGGATGATGCCTTCGCAGTGCAGGCTTTCGTCGCGGACAGACCAGCTGACGATCTGGCCCATGCCCTTCATCTTGTTGAAGCGCGGGAAGTTCA
>CAZWAL010000032.1:0-18652 GCA_964631905.1 uncultured Stakelama sp. | reverse complement strand
GCCACCGCACACCACGTCACCCAGCACGTCGAAGATCACGACATCGGTTTCTTCGAGCAGATGATGCTGCTTGAGCAACTTCACTGTCTGGCCAACGACATAACCGCCGCAACCGGTGCCGGCGGGGGGGCCACCTGCTTCAACGCACATCACGCCGTTAAAGCCCTCGAACATGTAATCTTCGGGCCGGAGTTCCTCGGCATGGAAGTTCACCGTTTCGAGCACGTCGATGACGGTCGGCATCAACTTCTTGGTGAGCGTGAAAGTGCTGTCATGCTTGGGATCGCAGCCGATCTGCAGCACTCGTTTACCGAGCAGCGACAGCGCGGCCGACAGGTTTGACGAGGTCGTCGATTTACCGATGCCGCCCTTGCCGTAAATGGCAAAAACCTTCGCATTGCCGATGCGGTCGGCGGGATCCATGCGAACCTGGACGGAGCCTTCGCCGTCGGTGCCGCGTACAGGTGGGTCGAGAAGAGCCATGTGTGTTTTTCCTTAAGCCGCGACAGCCACGACACCCTCGAGACGATCCTCGAGTTCATCGCTGGCGGCGTGGAGGGCTGCGAGTGTTGCTTCGTCGGGTGACCAGTATTTGCGTTCCACCGCCTCGATCAGGCGATTGGCGACGCGGGCCGATGCGCGCGGGTTGAGCGCAGCGATCCGCTCGCGCATTTCCGCATCGAGAACATAGGTTTCGCTGATCCGCTGATAGACCCAGGGATCGACTTCACCGGTCGTCGCCGACCAGCCCATCGTGGTGGTCACATGCCCCTCGATCGTACGGACGCCTTCATAACCATGCTTCAGCAGGCCTTCGGTCCAGACCGGGTTAAGAATGCGGGTGCGGGTTTCGAGGGCCACCTGTTCCTGAAGGCTGCGGACCTTGCCCGATCCTTGCGTCTGATCGCCGATATAGACCGGCGCGGTGGCACCCCCCTTGGCGCGGGTGACAGCGCGGCTGATGCCGCCCAGCGTGTCGACATATTGGTCGATCGTGGTGATGCCGAGCTCGACGCTTTCGAGGTTCTGATAGGCGCAATCGACGGTCTTGAGTGCGGAGGCGAGGATCGCTGCCTGGCGAACAGGCACGCCCTTCACGCCATACGCAAAGCCCTTTTGCCGTTCGAAACTGTCGGCGAGTTCGTTGGGATCGGTCCAGGCACCGTCGTCGATCATCAGATTGACGTTGGCACCGTAGGCACCCTCTGCATTGGAGAAGACGCGGAGTGCAGCAGTTTCGAGATCGCAGCCATGTTCGGCCTGATGCGAGAGCGCGTGGCGACGGACGAAGTTCATGTCCTCGGGCTCATCGGCTTGCGCGGCGAGCAGGGCGGCTTCGGCCATCATCCGCGTCTGCAGCGGCAGCAAATCGCGGAACACGCCGGAGAGGGTGACGATCACGTCGATGCGCGGACGGCCGAGTTCTTCAAGCGGGATCAGCTCAGCGCCAGCAAGGCGGCTATAACTGTCAAAGCGCGGCCGTGCGCCAATCAGCGCCAGCACCTGGGCGATCTGCGCGCCTTCGCTCTTCAGATTGTCTGTGCCCCACAGGACCATCGCGACGGTTTCAGGCAGATGGCCCGAGTCAGCCACGCTGCGATCGATCAGCCGCTGCGCCTGTTCGGCACCATCCTTCACCGCGAACGCCGACGGGAGGCGGAAGGGATCGAAGCCGTGGATGTTGCGCCCTGTCGGCAGGATTTCAGGGTTGCGTAAGATGTCGCCGCCCGAAACGGGGTGGATATATGTGCCGTTCAGCGCCGCGACGAGGCCGTCGAGCTCATGGTTGGTCGCCAACGCCTTGTCGAGCGCGGCCATGTCCTTCAGCAGCGGCGTATCGAGCTTCAGCTTGCCATCGACCAGCGCCTCGACCGTGTCGCGGGCCAATGGCTGATCGCGACCCTCGGCAGAAGCAAGGATCATGTCGATCCGCTCTTCACGCGTCGCGGCGAGCCCGGCGACGTGCAGCCCCTGCGGGATCAGCTCGCGTTCGATTTCGTACAGCTTGGCGGCGAGCGCGCTGACGTCGCTACCGTCGAGATCAAGCGCCTCGGCTTGCGCGGCAATCATCTCGGCAAGCGGCGCGGCTTGCTCATCACCCGGCTGCATATTGCGCCAGCGATCGACCGATGCCTTCAGATCGGCAAGGCCCTTGTACACACCCGAATTGGTGAGCGCGGGCGTCAGGTAGCTGACCAGGGTCGCGCCGGAGCGCCGCTTGGCGAGCACGCCTTCGGACGGGTTGTTGGCGGCATAGAGATAGATGTTCGGCATGTCGCCGATCAGGCGGTCAGGCCAGCAATCGGCGGTCAGGCCGGTCTGCTTGCCGGGCATGAATTCAAGGCTGCCATGCGTTCCGAAATGCAGCACGGCATGGGCTTTGAAATCCTCACGCAGCCAGCGGTAGAAGGCGGCGAAGGCATGGGTCGGGGCAAAGCGGCCTTCGAACAGCAACCGCATCGGATCACCCTCAATGCCGAGTGCGGGCTGGATGCCGATGAACACATTGCCGAACTGCGCGCCGAGGATCTGTACCGATGTGCCGTCCGACTGGAGCTTGCCGGGGGCAGGGCCCCAGCTCGCCTCGATCTCGTTCAGCCAGGTTTCGCGCGCCACGATCGCATCAGCGCTGACTTTGGCATGGACATTGGCTTCTGTGCCGTACCGCGATGCATTGCCGCCCAGAATCGCCTCGCGCAGATCATCGACCGTTGCGGGGATCTCCAAGTCATATCCTTCGAGGCGAAGCCGGGTCAGCGTGGCGTAGAGCGATTCGAACACCGCGAGGAACTGTGCCGTACCGGCGGCACCGGCGTTGGGCGGGAAGTTGAACAGCACGATCGCGATCCGGCGTTCGGCCTCTGCCGAGCGGCGCAGTTCGATCATCTTGAGTACACGGCCAGCCAGCGCTTCGGCACGCTCGCCGCAGCTTTCCATCTGGCGGACCGCGCCCGTCGCCGGGAACGTGCAGCCGCGCTGGCAGCCGGTGCAGGCGGTGTCGGTGCCGTCCGAGCGACCGCCGAACACCATCGGCTGGGTGCCGCCGTCCAGCTCGGGAATCGCGATCATCATCGTCGATTCGAGCGGGAGCAGACCCTGCCGGTTCGCGCCCCAGGCCTGCAGCGTCTGGAACTCGACCGGGTGGGCGGCGATATAGGGGCGATCAAGCTTCGTCAGGATCGCTTCGGCGGCAGCGGTATCGTTGTAAGCAGGGCCACCGACCAGGCTGAACCCGGTGAGATTGACGACCGCATCGACGGTTGACTTGCCGTCCTTCATGAACAGATGTTCGATCGCCGGGCGGCCATCGAGACCACCGGCAAAAGCGGGGATCACGTCGAGCCCGCGCGCTTCCATTGCCGCAATGACGCCGTCGTAATGCGCTGCATCCTTGGCGAGCACATAGGACCGCAGCATGAGCAGGCCGACGGTGCCCTTGGTGCCTTTCCGACGGGGCAGGGCGCTGATCGATTCGGCCATGCGCTGCGGGATCGCCGGGTGATAGACACCGACTTCGGGATATTCGCGCGGGGGCGCTGCCTTCATCGTGCCGCGCAGGCTCTGGCGGGGGCCGCTCGCGTATCGATCGATCAGCGCGCGGATCAAGTCGACGATATTGTCGTCGCTGCCCGCCAGCCAATATTGCAGCGTCAGGAAATAAGCGCGCACATCCTGCGCGGTGCCGGGCACGAACTTCAGCAACTTGGGCAGGCGGCGCAGGATCGCCATCTGGCCGGCGCCCGAACTCGCGCCGGACTTGTTGGTGCCGCGCAGCTTCTTGATCAGCGCAAGCATGCCCGTTGCCGGCTTGTCCATCCGGTAATCGCCCATCCGGGTGAGCTTGACGATATCCCCGGCAGACATCAGCCCGACGATCGCGTCACAGGCTTCGCGGCGTTCGGTCAGCTGCGGCAGGACAGCGCGGATATGATCTTCAAGGAACAACATGGTGCACAGGATGATGTCACCGCGCAGAATGTCTGTCCGGGCTGCTTCCAGCGTTTCGGGTTTTTCTTCCCAATCGGCAGCGGCATGAAAGCCGATCGTCACGCCTGACCCAGCCTGGTCGAATTGTCGTTGTGCGCGCTGGAATGCCCCCGAAAGATGGTTGTCGAGCGTGATGACGACAACACGAACCGGCGTCGTGGGGGCGGGGATATTAGCGCGCATAACGGGCCTTCGCGTCATAGAGCGTGTCGAGCGTGATCGTCGCCAGGCCTTGCTCCGCGGCATAGCGCTCGGTGTTGCGGCGCGCCTTGCCGCGAACAAAAAACGGGATCTTCATCAGCTCTTTTTCGGCCTCCGCGGTCCATCCGCCTGCGGCCATCACTTCCGGTTCAAGGACGGGGGCCCAGCCCGCCGGTGATCCGGTCGTGTTCGGTACGGTCGTCGTGTCGTTTTCTGCAATATCGCTTGGGATTGTGGGGTGTTGATTGGTGTGTGGTGCGGATGAACCATGGCCCAGATGGCTGGCACCGGCGCTGTCGGAGAATTCGAAATCGTCGCGGAACATCGTCAACAGATGTTCTTCCAGCCCCATTACCAGCGGATGGACCCAGGTATCGAACAGCACGTTCGCGCCTTCGAAACCCATTTGCGGTGAGTAACGCGCAGGGAAATCCTGAACATGGACGGGGGCCGAAATGACGGCACACGGGATGCGCAACCGCTTGGCGATGTGCCGCTCCATCTGCGTACCGAGCACCAGTTCGGGCTGAAGGGCGGCAATCGCGTCCTCCACCTCCAGATAATCGTCGGTAATCAGCGGCTCGATGCCATAGAGCTTGGCGGCCTCGCGCAGCTCGCGGGCGAATTCGCGGTTGTAGCAGCCAAGGCCGACGACCTCGAAGCCCAGTTCGTCGCGCGCCACTCGGGCGGCGGCAATTGCGTGGGTAGCATCACCGAAGATGAAGACGCGCTTGGCGGTGAGATAGGTCGAATCGACCGAGCGGCTCCACCACGGCATGTTCGACCGATCGAGCGCCGAGGCGGGATCGACACCCGCGAGTGCCGCCACTTCGTTGACGAAATCGCGGGTCGCACCGTGGCCGATCGGGATCGTGCGGACGGTCTTTTGCCCAAAGGTCTTTTCGAGCCAGCGCACCGTCGTGTCGGCGATTTCGGGGTAGAGCAGGATGTTGAAATCGGCTTCGCCGATCGTCTTGATGTCAGCCGGGCTTGCGCCGAGCGGGGCGGTCAGGTGGATGTCGATGCCCATCGACTCGAGCAGGCGAGTAATTTCGATAATGTCGTCGCGGTGGCGAAAGCCGAGCGCGGTCGGCCCGAGCAGGTTCACGCGGGGGCGACGACCTTCGCGCGGGAAAGGTTTGGCGTCCTTGTCGGCCAGCGCGCGGACCAGCTGGTAAAACGTCTCCGCCGCCCCCCAGTTTTCCTTGCGCTGATAGCTGGGTAGTTCGAGCGCGACGACCGGGATCGGCAGGCGCATTGCTTCGGCCAGACCGGCGGGATCATCCTGGATCAGCTCGGCGGTGCACGACGCGCCGACCAGCATCGCCTGGGGCTGATAGCGCGCATAGGCATCGCGCGCGGCGGACTGGAACAGCTCGGCGGTGTCCTTGCCGAGATCGCGCGCCTGAAAAGTTGTGTAGGTGACCGGGGGCCGCTTGTTGCGGCGTTCGATCATGGTGAACAGCAGGTCGGCATAGGTATCGCCCTGCGGCGCATGCAGCACATAATGCACGCCTTCCATTGCCGTCGCGATCCGCATGGCACCGACATGCGGCGGTCCTTCATAGGTCCAGACGGTCAGCTGCATGGGCCTAGACCTTCAGCACGTCGCGCCGCCGCAAGGGGCGCGCAAAGAGTTCGGCGAGATCGCCGGCCTGATCAAAGCCGTGGATCGGCGAGAAGACGAGTTCGATCGCCCATTTCGTCGTCAGCCCTTCGGCCTCAAGTGGATTGGCGAGACCAAGGCCGCAGACGGTGATGTCTGGCCGCGACTCGCGCACGCGATCGAGCTGCTTGTCGACATCCTGACCTTCGCTGATCTGCGTAGTGGCGGGCAGCAAGGCGAGATCCTGCGCGAGGTGGCGGCGGTGGAGATAAGGCGTGCCGACCTCGATCGGGATCATGCCGAGTTCCTGCACCAGGAAGCGCGCGAGCGGCACTTCAAGCTGCGAATCAGGCATGAAGAAGATCGTCTTGCCGCTCAGTTGCGCGCGGCAATGCTCGATCGCGCGGACGGCGCGGGCCTTGCCGGGGGCGATGACGCGCTGGAATTCGGCTTCGTCGACGCCGAACGCCATAGCGGCGGCGTGGAGCCAGCTGGTCGTGCCTTCCGCGCCGAACGGGAACATTGCATCGAGTCGCACCGCACCGCGATCCTCAAGACAGCGTGCGGTTTCGCCAAGGAAGGGCTGGGCGAGCAGAAAGCGTGTATTGGGGCCGACCGGTGGCAGGTTGACCGACTGGCGCGCCGGGAGCGCGCGCACCGTCTGGATGCCCAGCTCCTTGAAAATGCGGAGAAACTGGTCTTCGACGACATCGGGCAGCGCGCCGACGATCATCAGTTCCTGCGGGGCATCGGCGGGCAGGGCGGGCAGTTCGGGTACCAAAGCAGCAAGGCAGGCATCCTCACCCTCGGTGAAGGTCGTCTCGATGCCGCTGCCCGAATAATTGAGGATACGGACATTGGGCGAATGCTTGCCCTGCAGCCGTTGTGCCGCACGCGACAGATCGAGCTTGATGACCTCGGACGGGCAGGAGCCGACCAGAAACAGCATCTTGATGTCAGGCCGACGGGTGAGCAGCCGGTCAACGACTCGGTCGAGTTCCTCATTGCAATCGGCCATCCCGGCCAGATCGCGTTCTTCGATAATCGCGGTGCCGAAGCGGGGCTCGGCGAATACCATCACCCCCGCAGCCGACTGGAGCAGATGCGCACAGGTGCGCGACCCGACGACCAGGAAAAACGCATCCTGCACCTTGCGGTGAAGCCAGATGATACCCGTCAGCCCGCAGAAAACCTCACGCTGCCCCCGCTCGCGCAGCACCGGTGCGCAATCGGCACCGTGTGCCGATGCCGCACCCAGAACCGGGGGCAGGGTGACGGCAACCGTCATGCTGCAACCGCCCGCATCGGCATGGTTGCGGCGGCGTCTTCATGGGCAGACTGCAAGCGTGCGGCGCGCAGTTTCAAAATGAACTGGCCAGCGTTGATGACATAGGTCGCATAGGCAGCGAGCGCGACGAACATGCGGTCACGCTCGGTGCCGTAATCGCTGATCAGCATCGTCAGATAAGCCGTGTGCAGCGCGAGAACGAGGAAGCTGAACACGTCCTCCCAGAAAAAAGCGTCTGCGAACAGCCACTTGTCGTAGACGACCTTTTCCCAGATCGAGCCGGTGATCATGATCGTGTAAAGCGCGATCGTCTTGACGACGATCGATACCGTTGCGGCGAACGCACCCTCGCCGGTCTGCAGATAGCGAATCACCAAAAACAGGCTGGCCAGGAAAATCAGGAACTGGACGGGGGCGAGGATGCCCTGAACGAGTGTCCATTTGCTATTATCGCGGCGAATGCGTTGCTCGGGTGTGTAGAGCGGTGCCGGAGGGTTCGGCCGCAATGACTTTCTGAACTGATCGTACCGGGGGGTACTCACCCGCATCGCTCCCCACTTTTGGTCATCTGCCACATTGTGATCAGACTAAGGCAGCCCCCCGCAAAGTGTCAACCTAAACTGACGTCCAAAGTTTTTGACATATGGTGCGCTGCGGCACACTTCCCATATTGTCATGCCTGGTTATTCGGCTTAGCCTCGCTGATCGTCGGCAGAGTCAAACATGGCCTGCCAGCATGGATATGCGCGACGCGTCTTGAAGTGGTGGGGAGCGCCGAAAAATGGCTTCATTGCTGGAATTTGGGGCCCAGATTGCCTCAGCATATCGGAAAAAATCGCCACTTCGCGACACCGATTCCAGTACCGTTTCGCCGCCTTTCCCGCCTGCATCCAACCTTGATGATCAGTCGCTGTCGAACCTGGTCGAGCGCGAAATCATCCCTCGGCTCGTGGCGTCGCATCCGCTCGCGGGCAAGCATTGCGGCAATCGCGGATCGGGCGAAATTACGGCAGAGGAGATCGACGAATTCGCGCCGCTGTCGCTGTAGGTAGAGGCCGATCACCTGCTCGATTATGTCGAGAACATCCTCAATCGCGGCGTCGGCATCGATACAGTGATGGTCGATCTGCTCGCTCCCGCTGCGCGGCGGCTCGGGGAATATTGGGAAGAGGATCGCTGCGATTTCGTCGATGTGACGATGGGTCTTTGGCGATTGCAGGAAATCGTCCATGAACTCGGTGCGCGGCTGCCCGTCGAGCGACGGGTCGGCCCGGGCAAGCGCGCCCTGTTTGCGTCCATGCCCGGTGACCAGCACAGTTTTGGCACCGTCGTGGTCGAAGAATTGTTCAGCCGTGAAGGGTGGCTGACCGACCGTATGAGTGAGGCGTCGACACCCGATCTGCTCGAGCGCGTTGCCGGGGAATGGTTCGATCTGATCGGATTGACCATCAGCTGCGACTACCATATTGCGCCGCTCGGGTCGGTTATTGTTGCGTTGCGAAACGTTTCCAGAAACCCGAACCTTTGCGTTATGGTCGGCGGTCGGATTTTTGTTGAAGATCCCGATCTTGCCGTAAACGTTGGTGCTGACGGCACCGCGTCTGACGCAAAAGTGGCGGTGAAAACGGCACTGGCATTGGTTGAAGCGATCGGCAGCAAACCGGCTGTCTGATTTCGCCTATGGTTTACTCGGGGCCCAAGGGAGTGCGGCGGCTCGCCGATGAACAAGCATCACGCCCCTCTCCGATCGCGGCCTTTTGCGGCTCCCGATCAGCTTCCGGGTGCGTTATCCCCGTCCGTAACCGCTGCATTGCTGGGATCGGTGGGTGACATTGCCTTTGTCCTTGACGCCAACGGTGTGGTTCTCGACGTAGCCATCGCCGAGGCGGAACTGATCAGCAGCGGCCTTGCCGACACGATCGGCAAGCCCTGGATTGACACCACGACCCCTGACAGCCGCAACAAAGTGCAGGATATGCTCGCCGATGCGGTAACGAATTCGCCCGCACGATGGCGGCAGATCAACCATGTCGGGCTCGAGGGCGATCTGCCGATCCGCTATTTGACAGTGAACATGGGCAAAGCCGGTCAGATTATCGCGATCGGTCGGGATATGCGCAGTGCCGCTGTGATGCAGCAGCGACTGCTACAGACGCAGCAATCGCTCGAGCGTGATTATGTGCGGCTCCGCCAGGCAGAGGCACGCTATCGCCTATTGTTCGATTTGGCGGCCGAACCAGTGCTGATCGTCGACGCGACCACCCGGCGTATTCGCGAAGCGAACCCGGCGGCGCACAAATTGTTCGGTAGCAAGGAAGGCGCGCTGAGCGACCAGCTTGTCAGCGGTCTCGTCGATCCCAAGGACCGCGAGTCCTTTATCGCGCATCTTGGCGGAGCCGAGGCATCGGATGATGTTCAGCCGGTGATGCTGCGATTGAAGAACCAGCCGATCGATGCGACATTTTCTGCGCGACTGTTCCGTCAGGCGCGAACGTCGCTGCTGCTGGTCCGCATTGCCGCTGTCGAAGCACCGGCCGAGGGCCATCAGCATGACGCGAAGCTATTCGATGTGATCGAGCGTATGCCCGATGCGTTCGTGCTGGTCGATGCGACCATGGGCGTGCTGACGGGTAATGCGGCATTCGTCGAACTGACCGAGATGGCATCGATCGATCGGCTGCGTGGCTTAAAATTGGGCGACTGGCTGGGCCGCCCCGGAATCGACCTCGACCTTGTTCTGGGCCAGCTTCGTGAACATGGATCGGTGCGTAATGTATCGCTGATCTTCCGGGGCAGCGCCGGCACGCAGGAAGACGTCGAAGTGTCAGCCGTGGCAGCGCCTTATGGTGACGGGCAATGCTATGGTTTTGCGATCCGCAATGTCGGCCGCCGGTTGCGCGATGCACCCGCCAATCATCAGCAATTGCCGCGCTCTGTCGAGCAACTGACCGAACTGGTCGGGCGAATGTCACTGAAGGATATCGTTCGCGAATCGACCGACCTTATCGAACGCCTCTGCATCGAAGCGGCGTTGACGTACACATCGGATAATCGTGCATCGGCAGCCGAAATACTGGGCGTCAGCCGCCAGAGCCTCTATTCGAAGCTGCACCGTCACGGCCTTGGCAATCTGGTCTCCGGCGCCAACTGACAACGCGCCAAATGGTGGGTTCAAAGTGACAATTTGGTTTGACACTCTGGGGTGTCAACCATAGCTTGGCGGTCATGGCCAATGCTGGAATGTCGACCCTGAACCTGCGCCCGCCTGCGCCGCGCGACGTGCTGGAATTGCTCAAGCCGATCACCTGGTTTCCGCCGATGTGGGCGTTCATGTGCGGCTGCATTTCATCGGGAGAATCGCTCGCTGATCGCTGGCCATTCGTGATCGTCGGCATCTTGCTGACGGGCCCGTTGGTATGCGGCAACAGCCAGGCGATCAACGACTGGTTCGACCGGCATGTCGATGCCATCAACCAGCCTGAACGGCCGATCCCGTCAGGCCGCATTGCCGGGCAATGGGGGTTGTGGATCGCAATTGCCGGTTCGGTGCTGTCGCTCGCGGTATCGCTGATCGCGGGGCAATGGGTATTTGCAGCGACCTGTCTCGGCCTCGCCTGTGCATGGGCGTACAGCGCGCCGCCGTTCCGCCTGAAAATGAGCGGCATCTGGGGCCCCGGGGTCGTTGGGCTCACCTATGAAGGCCTGACCTGGTTTACCGGTGCTGCGGTGATGGCGGGCACGCTGCCGGGCACCGACATCCTCATTACGCTGCTGCTCTACAGCATTGGCGCGCACGGCATTATGACGCTCAATGATTTCAAGGCTGTAGAGGGCGATCAGCAGATGGGCGTCCGCTCGCTGCCGGTGATCCTCGGGGTTGATCGCGCTGCGCAGATTGCGTGCGTGACGATGGCCTTGCCACAATTCGTCGTCGTCGCGTTGTTGGCGCAATGGGGGCATTCGGTCGCGGCGTTGATCGTCGCGGTGCTACTGGTGGCGCAACTCGCGCTGATGCCACGGCTGCTTTACGATCCGCGCAAGAACACCCCCTGGTATAATGCGACAGGCACGACCCTGTATGTTTTCGGCATGTTGGCCGCCGCTTTCGGCCTTGGTGGAGCAATGGGGATATGACCGCGATCACATTCGGGAGCGCGCCCGTCAGGACATTGGGCTGGATTGGCATCGTTCGTCTCGGGCTGGTGCAAAGCGCGATCGGCGCGATGGTGATGCTGGTCACGTCGCTGCTCAACCGGGTGATGGTGGTGGAATATGCCTTGCCTGCCGCGCTCCCGGCCGGGCTGGTCGCGTGGCATTATGTCGTGCAGCTGTCCCGCCCGGCCTGGGGGCATGGATCGGACAAAGGCAATCGTCGGACGCCGTGGATCATCTTCGGCATGGCATTGCTGGCGCTCGGTGCGCTCGTCGCGGTAAACGCGGTGCCGTTGCTCGCCGTGCGCAGCTGGCTTGGCTATGTGGTCGCGATCATCGGGTTCAGCATGATCGGCGCGGGCGTCGGCGCGGCGGGTACCTCGCTGTTGGCGTTACTTGCCGGGCAAGTCGCGCCGGAGCGGCGCGCAGCGGCGGCGTCGATTACCTGGATCATGATGGTTTTCGGTATCGTGGTCACGGCAGGCATCGCCGGATCGCTGATCGATCCCTATTCGCTGCAACGGCTCGCGATGGTGGCGAGCGGTGTGGCGTTGGCGGCGTTCGTTGTGTCGCTGCTCGCGCTTTGGGGGCTCGAACAACCGCGTTCGGTGACCGGCATGGCCGATGAAGCACCGTCGATCGGGTTTGGGCCTGCACTTCGTGAGATGCTGGCTGAAACGGATGCACGCCAGTTCACGATCTTTGTGTTCCTTTCGATGCTCGCCTATTCGATGCAGGACATGATCCTGGAGCCTTTTGCGGGTCTTTTGTTTGGCTATACCCCGGGAGAATCGACCAAGTTATCGGGGACACAGCACAGCGGTGTGCTGATTGGCATGATCCTCGTCGGCGTACTCGGCAGCGCCTTTGGCGGTGGCACGCCGGCCAGTCTGCGGCGCTGGATCGTCGGCGGATGCCTCGGTTCTGCGCTGGCGCTGGCCGGGCTGGCGATCGCGGCGCAGGTCGGCAGCGCCTGGCCGCTGACCCTCAACATCATCCTGCTTGGCTTTGCTAATGGTGTGTTCGCGGTTGCCGCGATCGGCGCGATGATGGGGCTGGCGGGCGCGCAGGGGCCGTCGCGTGCTGGCATCCGGATGGGCGTGTGGGGTGCGTCGCAGGCAATGGCCTTCGGGCTCGGCGGGCTGATCGGCGCAGTCGGCGTCGATATCGGCAGAGCGATGACCGGGCTTGATTCGACGGCATTCCTGATCGTTTTTGCAGGTGAGGCAATGTTGTTCCTCGTCGCGGCGTGGCTGGCGTTGGGCGTCACGCGTGCACGCGCACAGGTATCTGCACCACCCGCAATGGTTTCCATGGCACAGGAGGTCGCGGCATGACGCGCCAGCAGCAGAATCCGGTCGACTTTGATGTGGTTGTGATCGGTGGCGGGCCGTCCGGATCGGTCGCGGCGACTGATCTGGCACGGGCAGGGCGGCATGTCCTGCTGCTCGATCGTGCCGGGCGGATCAAGCCATGCGGCGGAGCCATTCCGCCCCGCCTGATCAAGGATTTCGACATTCCCGATCATCTGCTGGTGGCAAAGGCGACCTCTGCACGGATGATCGCGCCGTCATCGAAGGAAGTCGATATGCCGGTCGGCGACGGCTTTGTCGGGATGGTCGATCGTGATGTGTTCGACGAATGGCTGCGCGCCCGCGCCGCACTGACCGGCGCAGAACGCCGCACCGGCACCTTCACCCGGATCGATCGTGATGCCGATGGCTGCGCGGTTGTCGTCTACACCGAACGACGCGGTGGTGAAGAGCACCGCGTGCGTGCGCGTTGCGTGATCGGTGCCGATGGCGCCCGCTCTGCTGTCGCGCGGCAGGAACTGCCAGAAGCAGGCCGGGTGCCGTGCGTGTTTGCCTATCACGAAATCGTCAAGTCGCCGCCCGCCAGCGTAGATTTCAATCCGGCGCGCTGCGATGTCGTTTATCAGGGCAAATATTCGCCCGATTTCTACGCCTGGGTTTTTCCGCATGGTGACACGACCAGCATCGGCGTCGGCAGCGCCAACAAGGGCTATGAACTGCGCGATGCCATCACTCGTTTGCGGACCGAAAATGGCATGGACGACTGCGAGACGATCCGGTGCGAAGGCGCACCGATTCCGATGAAGCCGTTGAAACGCTGGGACAATGGCCGCGATGTACTGGTCGCGGGGGACGCCGCTGGTGTCGTTGCGCCGGCATCTGGCGAGGGCATTTATTACGCGATGGCGGCCGGACGTTTTGCCGCCGACGCGGTTCAGGCATTTCTGGCGACCGGTGATGCCCGGGCGCTGAAGGGCGCGCGAAAGGCCTTCATGCGCGCGCATGGCAAGGTGTTCCTCGTGCTCGGGATCATGCAGTATTTCTGGTACGCGAACGACAAGCGGCGCGAACGCTTCGTGAAGATCTGCGAAGACAAGGATGTGCAGGAACTGACCTGGCAAGCCTATATGAACAAGGAACTTGTTCGCCGTAAACCAATGGCGCACGTACGCATCTTCCTGAAGGATATGGGCCATTTGCTGGGGATCCGTGGCGTGACGGCATGAGCCGCGCTTCGCTGTTCCCCATTTTGATTGCGGCGCTGGCAACCGCCATCGTCGCGATTATGGGGGCGACCATCACCGTGATCGGGCCCTGGTATGATAGCTTGGTGCAGCCGCGCTGGGCACCGCCCCAGGGCGCATATGGCATTGCGTGGACATTGATTTACGCGATCAACGTCATTGCCCTCGTCACCGCATGGCGGGCCATGCCGAGCGGCCGCGAATCCGAAGGGCTGATTGCGCTCTGGGCGACAAACGGTTTCCTCAACATCCTGTGGAGCCTGTTGTTCTTCCGCCTGCAGCGGCCCGACTGGGCCTTGGTCGAGGTCGTGTTCCTCTGGCTCTCGGTCGGCGCGCTGCTGGTCTACACATGGCGGCGATCAATGACGGCGTCGATGCTGGTGATACCCTATCTTCTCTGGGTCACCTTTGCCGGCTATCTAAATATGATGATCGTTCGGCTCAACGGCCCGTTTTCTTGATCGACGGCACGATGGCGGGGCTTTTCGCCAGCGGCCTCGCAGCGGACATCATTCTGGTGGTTATTGCCGGAGAAGCGATCTGGCTGCGCCTCTGGCGACGTTGGCACATCGTCGCGATCCTGTGCCGACTGATGCCCGGCTTGCTGATGATGGTTGCGTTGCGCGCTGCACTGACGGGGCAGGGCTGGGTGTGGATCGCCGTGCCGCTGACGCTGTCCTTTCCGTTCCATCTCGCCGATCTGCGTTTCGGGCCGGGCATGCGCGCAAAAAAATAGGCGGGCCCGTTTCCAGGCCCGCCCATCATTTTGTTCGGATGTACGATTACTTCAGCGTGCCGAGATAGGCGATCACGTCTGCGCGCTTCTGCGGATCGGGCAGGCCAGGATAGGTCATCTTGGTGCCGGGGACGACGCGCTGCGGGTTTTCCAGATACTGGAACAGCTTTTCAGACGACCAGGTGATGCCGCTGCCCTTGTTGGCTGCCGAATAGGTATAGCCAGCAACGGTGCCGGCCGAACGGCCGACGATGCCGCTGAGCGATGGCCCGATCTTGTTCACACCAGCTTCGACGGCATGGCAAACCTTGCAGGCTGCAAAGGTTGTTTCGCCCTTTGCGGCGTCGCCGGTGAAGGATGCGAACTTCGCGCCGCTTACGGTGTCGACATTGTCGGCGGCAACAGCAGCGGCAGCGGCCGGAGCAGCAGGTGCAGCAGCGTTGTCAGCCGGTGCTGATGCCATTGCATCGGCAGCAGGCGCGTCGGCTTTTTCGGTGGTTGGCTGCGGCGAGCATGCCACGAGTGCGAGTGCGGATACGGCAACGCCAAGCGCGATGCCGCCAATACGGGTCGTGGAGTGAAAGTGCATTTGTTCCTGCTCCTGCATCGAGTGCCGGGATGCGCCGGCTTGCCAAACATGTCGCGAGTCTCGATCGCCCATGTCAAGCGGTGGTTACACGGAAAACGCCGCGTGCAACATTGCCATTGCGTGACTTTTCGTGACGCGCAAGAGCCTCCGGGACCAAATCCCGTACCAGGCGTTAGATGGCGATGAGAAATTTGTGGTTTATTACCAATCCGGGATCAGGTTCGTCGACGGTCGATAAGTGCGATGCGCTGGCCTCGCTGTTCGCCGATCATGATCTGACACTGGTCGGTCGCACGACATTTCCGCAGGATCAGTTGCCCGATCCGGCGATGCTCGATTCAGCGCAGGTCGATACCGTGGTCCTGTTTGCGGGCGACGGCACGATCAACGCCGCGATCCGGGCGCTCTCTGATTGGCGCGGCGCGATCCTTATTCTGCCTGGCGGCACGATGAACCTGTTGGCCAAATCATTGCACGGTAATGCCGATCCTGCTGCCATCGTTCAGGCAACGCATGGCACGTCGAGCCTTGTGGCGTTGCCCTATATCGCGGCGGGCGATTGCCGGGCCTATGTCGGGTTGATCCTCGGGCCGGCGGCGAGCTGGGTCCATGCACGGGAGCTGGTGCGGGCAGGGCGGCTGCGCGGCCTCGCGCGTGCAGTTCGGCATGCCTGGGCCCGCACTTTTGGTCGGGGCATCCGCATAGCGGGCGCAGCGGGACTGCCGCCGGGCGCTCAGGCGATCTTGGTGACGCCGGAAGAGTCATCGCTGAAACTCTCGGCAATCGATGCGCGAGACTGGGGCACGATTGCCAAACTAGGTTGGGATTGGCTGACGGGCGACTGGGTGGCGGCCACCGCCGTCACGCAGGTGCACGCGAAACAGGTCCATTTGCTTGGCAAGAAACCCGTGCTGGCGCTGTTCGACGGCGAACCCGAACAGCTCGCACCCGGCGTACCGATTACCAGCGGCAAAACGCCCGCGCGGTTCATCCGTACGCTGCCCGCCGCATGATCCGGCTTTTTCACGTCAGCGACATCCATTTCGGCGCAGAGGACAGGGCTGCGCTCGATTGGTTTGCTGCATGTGTACACGCCGAACAGCCCGATGCGATCATCGTGACGGGCGATTTGACGATGCGCGCGCGCCATGCCGAATTCGAGGCGGCCGCCCGCTGGTTGGAAAAGCTCAACCGCCCCATCACGATCGAGGTCGGCAATCACGATATTCCCTATTTCAATCCCTTGGCCCGCGCGTTCCGGCCCTATGCGCGTTATGGACGGCTCGAACAATTGATCGAGCGCCCCCTCGACATTGCCGGTGTCCACATCGTGCCGCTGCGCACCACGGCGCGATTCCAGTGGCGGCTGAACTGGTCAAAAGGAGTCGTCAGTAACGCCCAGCTTCAGCTCACACTCGCGGAAATGAGCCGTGCGCCGCCCGACTCGATCGGGATCATCGCGTGCCATCATCCGTTGATCGAAATGGGCACCAGCGGCACCGCGCAAACGCGGGGCGGCGTAAATGCCCTTACCGCACTGGCCGCGGCAGGCGCGGATGCGGTGCTGACCGGCCATGTCCATGATCCGTTCGATATCGCGCACCCGATCGGCAATGGCGTGGTGCGCCTGATCGGGGCTGGGACGCTATCCGAACGAGTCCGCAGCACGCGCCCATCGTTCAATGAATTGCATATCGACGGCCGCTCGATCTTGACGCTGTTGCGCGAAATGGGCGCTAACTGATCCGGCGCACGCCTGAAACCCGCAGTGCCGGTTAGCACCGAAGCACTGCTATTTCAGATCGGCAAACGTCCAGGCATCCTCGGTCCCTGCCAATGGCAGCAATCGACTGCAGTTGGTGTTCCCCTGAAATTTCGGCTGAATGCCGACAAAGTCCGGTGATCCGGTGATGATCGCCCATAAGCCGATTTCGGCATCCAGCCGCGACAGTCCGATCGTGTACAACGAATTGACGATGGAGCTGCACAGTGCCGAATAGTCGGACTGGGTGCGTTCGGCGGCTTTGGCGGTATTGGTGCTCTTGCCGTTAGGCTTGGCAGGTAGGGATGGTGTCGGCGGCGCGGCTGCCGCCGCCACCGTTTCGGTGCCATCGGTAGCAGGCGGTGCCAGCTGGGTGGCGACCGTCGCCGCTGCAGGCGCCGCGGCAGCAGCGGCCTCTTGCTGACGATCATTGCCAATCTCCTTGTCGCCACCACGCAGGAAACGGGCGTACCAATCGTGGGTGGCCACATACTGTTGGATCGAGGTGCCGGTCGATACCTTGGTGTTCAACACCTGCTGTGCGTTGACACGGGTGCGCAGAACCTTCAGCCCGATCGCCGCGGCACCGGCGGTATTTTCGCTGCAATTGGCATAGCTGCTGAAAATCGATCGCCGCGGGCAACTGAGTGACAATTCATACCAGCGGGTGAGTGGAGATCCCTGGATCTTTCTGCCGTCGCCGTCCCGGCTATCCCTGCCGCGCCCGAAATGCGGAATGGTCAGCTGGATGATGAAGCGGGCGCCCGGATACCATTCGCTCAACTGCCGTGCCGAACTAAAGTTCTCCTCCTGCGACTGTCCCCAAATGCTGCTGAGCGCATTATCGAGCGTTCGAGAGGTTTGCTGGATCGAATCGCGATTGAGGGTCGTCACCAGAGCACCGCCGGGGGCGGCCAATGAAGACAAATCGCGCAGCACATTGAGCACGGTGCTTGCAGCCTGTACCTGCAGCGCGCTCGTCGATTTCGCCGTCACCCCGATCCGGGCTGACGATGTGGGCGCAATTCGGAAGAAGGGCAGGCTTTGATCATCGGCAACCAGATTGGTCGACCATGTCTGGCCTTTGCCAACCACGCCCTGATAGGAAAAATTGGCGAGCGGCACGACAAAGGTCGTATCCGGGTCTTTCATGTCGATACGCAGCGATCCGACCATGCTCAGGTCGCGGCCAACGAACAGGCGAACAATGGCCGGTTTGCTTTCCTGCCCATAGTTGCGCGCGGTACGTTCGGCCTTTGGAAGCTCGCGTATGCTCCAATGCGCGTAGAAATCGGCGAGATCATTCCCGTTATTATCGTCTTCGCGCGCGGGCCAGCAGGAATAGATGCCGACCATTGCAGTGCCATCGCGGGTTTCCTTGGTGTTATCAGCCGTCAAATCTGCCGATTGGGGAAAATCACAGTTATTCTGTGGCGCGTTCTGATTTCGGCCGGCATTGACCCGCGCCTCTTGAAACGGCGTTGCAGCTTGTAGTCGTGAATCGGTAAAGGAGCCCGAAAACGAGACTATTCCGGCCAAAGTAACGCCTAACACCGATGCTGTTTGCATAACGAATTCCCCCAACGCGCTGTGTCAATTTACATTGACTGGGGTGAAGTTGTTTTGAGTCCGTATCGAAAGCAAGTTGAAATATCGCCGAACAATAAAAAACGGCCCCGGCAACGCCGGAGCCGTTGATTATGTACGATGGAGAAAAGTTTAGCGCTTCGAGAACTGGAAGCTGCGGCGGGCCTTTGCCTTGCCGTACTTCTTG
>CAZWAL010000031.1:0-18667 GCA_964631905.1 uncultured Stakelama sp. | reverse complement strand
AATGACCCCGAGCCCGGTTGAGTTCGATATGTATTATTCGAGCTGATTGCTGGGGGTAGCGTTGAAGTTGAAAGCGCCCGGGGTAGAAACACCCCGGGTGTTTTTTGTTGGGATGTAATTTGCCGCCCAGGCCCAGCCCCTAGCACGCAACACGGGGTAATAATTCGGGTGCGATAATCGTTCCGCTCGCCCATGATGGGCGTATGAACCGCCGCCAGACCCTTTCCGCATTGGGCGCCGCTATCGGCACTGCAGCCCTTACCCCAATCGCGATGCCATTTGCCGCGCGCGCGGCCGATGCCCCCACGCCTGCCGACTTGCATGGCGATATCGCCATCCTGCGCGAGGCGTTATCGCTTCACCCGGGCCTGCACCGTTATTCCACCCCTGCACAAGTCACGGCGCGAATCGAACTGCTTCAACGCGATTGGCTCGCGGCATGCTCGCTCGATGCGCGCTATCTCGCGCTTGCCCGGTTCTTGGCGACAATCCGTTGCGGGCACAGCTACCCCAATTTTTTCAACCAACGAAAGGCGGTGAAGGCCGATCTGTTCGATCGCCCCACCCGCCTGCCCTTCACCTTTCGCTGGATCGACGGCAAGATGATCGTGCTCGCCGATCAGAGCGACACAGCGACATTATCGCCCGGCACCGAAGTGCGCGCGATCAATGGCGTATCCGCCCGCGCCATGCTGCAGCGCCTCATCGGCTATGTCCGCGCCGATGGGCATAACGATGCCAAGCGAACCGCGCTGCTCGGCGTATCGGGCGGTGATTCGATCGAGACGTTCGATGTGTTCCACGGCCTGGTCTACGGCGCACCCGCAGGCGGCATGCACCGCTTGCTGATCCACAAGCCAGATGGCCGCGATGCGTCGATCAGCATGGCTCCGATCAGCCTTGCCGCCCGTCAGGCCAAATTGCCGCCACAGCCGGAGGGTGACGGTGCGGTATGGGACTGGACGATGCGGCCTGACGATATCGCCGTGCTCACCATGCCCGGTTGGGCGCTGTATAACAGCAAATGGAATTGGCGCAGCTGGCTGGATGATCGGCTGGCGTCGCTTGCCGGTGCGCGCGGGCTGATCATCGATCTGCGCGAGAATGAAGGCGGCGAAGATTGCGGTGACCCGATTTTGGCGCGGCTTATCGACACTCCGCTCAGCCCGCCGGGATACGTCCAGAAACTGCGTTTCGAGCGCACACCACCCGCAATCGACCGCTATCTCGATACGTGGGACAATAGCTTTCGGACGATGGGCGTGGGCGGCAAGCCGCTCGCAGACGGTTTCATCGAACGCCCAGGCGGCGATGCCATATTGACGGTCGCACCGGTTGCCCCCCGCCTCTCCCTGCCGGTCGCGACGCTGATCGGCCCGACGAACAGTTCAGCGACGTTCCAGTTCGCGACAATGGCGCGCGCGAGCGGCAGGGTGCGGCTGTTCGGCGAGACGACCGGCGGCAACCGGCGTGGCATTAATGGCGGCGCCTTTTTTTTCGTCCGCCTGCCCGCCACCGGCCTTGAGTTTGATCTGCCCCTGGTCGGCTATTTCGCCACGACTTCGCAACCCGATGCCGGGCTGGAACCCGATGTGCGGGTGGCGGCACGACCGGCGGATATCGCAGCCGGGCGCGATCCGGTGCTTGAGAGGGCGGTCGAATGGATTGACCGGGGGTAGCATTCGTCCATTAGCTGGGCTTGAAGGTCAGTCCAAGACGGCCCGTCATGCTCAACTTGTTTCAGCATCCACCTTACCGCACCAACGCTAGGATGCGCCGCGCGGTCGACCCTGAAACAAGTTCAGGGTGACGGTCACCGGGTGAAGGCAGCTTCACCCCGCATCGCCCCCGCCCCGTCCGTTTCACCTTGCAACGCTTCCCCCTCGCTGGCATCCCTCGCGGTCATACCCCAGCCTCGAATACCGGGCGGCCAACAGCGGAGAGAACGCCATGAACAGCTATCTGAAGCAGTATATCAACGGTGCCTGGGTGGAGAGCGAAGGCGGCACCGTCCATCACGTCATCAACCCTGCGACTGAGGCGGCGTGCACCGAGATTACGCTGGGGTCGCAGGCCGATGTCGACAAGGCAGTCGCCGCCGCACGCGCCGCGTTCGACAGCTGGTCGCAGTCGAGCATTGCCGATCGCGCCTCGTTGCTCACCCGGATCATCGAGGAATATAAGGCGCGCATGCCTGATCTCGCCAAGGCAGTGAGCGAGGAAATGGGTGCGCCGATTGGCTTTGCCAGCGCCGCGCAGGTGCCCGCCGGGCTCGGCCATTTCATCTCCACGTTGAAGGCATTGAACGAGTTTCCGTTTGAGGAACGCCTCGGCCGCGCGCGGGTGGTGCATGAGCCTTTGGGCGTCGTCGCGATGATCACGCCGTGGAACTGGCCGCTCAACCAGATCACCGCGAAGGTCGCCCCTGCCCTTGCCGCCGGGGACACGATCATTCTGAAGCCGTCCGAGGAAGCGCCGAGCTGCGCCGTGATTCTCGCTGAAATCCTTGACAAGGCGGGCGTGCCGGCCGGTGTGTTCAATCTGGTCAATGGCGATGGCCCCGGCGTGGGTTCGGCGCTGTCGAGCCACCGCGATGTCGATATGGTGAGCTTCACCGGATCGACCCGCGCGGGCATCGCCGTGGCGCAGGCCGCCGCCGCGACTGTCAAGCGCGTCCATCAGGAACTGGGCGGCAAGGCACCGAACCTCGTCCTCGAAGGTGCCGATCTCGGCACCGTGCTGCCGCCAACCCTGATGGGCGTGATCGCCAATTCGGGGCAAAGCTGCATTGCCCCCACCCGGCTGCTCGTCCACAAGAGCCAGGTGAGCGACGCGACCGCGATCGCCAAGACGATCATGGAATCGGTTCAGGTCGGCGATCCGGCGGAAATGGGCGCGCATATCGGCCCGGTCGTCAACAAGGCGCAGTTCGAGAAGATCCAGGGGTTGATCCAGTCGGCAATCGACGAGGGCGCAACCTTGGTAACGGGTGGCGTCGGTCGTCCCGATGGCCGTAATTCGGGCTATTATATCCGCCCCACGCTGTTCGCCGACGTAACCCCGAACATGAAAATCGCGCAGGAGGAAACCTTCGGCCCCGTCGCGACCATCACCAGCTATGACACGCTGGAAGACGGCATCCGCATCGCCAACGACACGCCCTATGGCCTGTCCGCGACCATTTCGGGTGATCCGGCGGCGGCGGCAAAGGTCGCCCCGCGGCTGCGCGCAGGTCTGGTGACGATCAACAGCTGGAGCCCCGATGGCGCGGCACCGTTCGGTGGCTACAAGCAATCAGGCAATGGTCGCGAAAACGGTAAGTTCGGCTTGGTCGATTTCATGGAAGTGAAGACGATTGTCGGCGAACCGGCGTAGTTTCATAGACTTATGCTCCCGGCACAGCATCTCTCACCGTTCGTGTCGAGCGAAGTCGAGACACCCCGCGCAGCGCGTGCGGCAGGTCCCTCGACGTTGCTCGGGACGAACGGGTTGAATTAAGACCGACATTACCGCGATGCCGGTGTTCATCGATGTCCTGATGCCGGCAACGGGCGATGACTATGCCGATATGGCGGCGGACGAGCTTGAGCCCTATCACCAGCCCTTTGCGGACGCGGGGCTGGTGATCCGTCCCCGCCCCTGGGATTCGGGGCGGGGTGACGCGGACGCAACGCTGGCGTTTTTCGCCTGGGGCTATCACACGCAGGTCGATCGCTGGCTGGCGCTGCTGACGACGTGGCCGACCGGGTCTTTGCTGCTCAATCCACCCGCCTTGCTCGCCTGGAATACGCGCAAAACCTATCTCGCCGAGTTGGAGGCGAAGGGCATCCCCATCGTCCCGAGCCGGTTCGGCGATGCCGACCAAGCCAGCGTCGACGCTGCATTTGATGATTTCGGCGTCGATACGCTGGTCGTGAAACCGCAAATCTCGGCGGGCAGCTACCAGACGGTGCGCGTCGCCCGCGGTGACCGGGTGGTACCCCTGACGGACGCGATCATCCAGCCGTTCATCGCGTCGGTGGGGGATGAGGGCGAGCTGTCGCTTTTCTTCATCGACGGCGCATTCAGTCACGCCGCGCGCAAGGTAGCAAAGGCCGGCGACTTTCGCGTCCAGCCGCAATTTGGCGGGGTGTTTACGCCGCTTACCCCCCCGCCCGAAGCACTGGCGCTCGCCGAACGCGTGGTGGCGGCGCTGCCCGTTGCCCCGCTCTATGTGCGTGTCGATCTGTTGCGACTGGCCGATGGCACGCTCGCGCTGATCGAGGTCGAAGCGATCGAGCCTGATCTGTACCCCGACATCGATCCGGGGGTGCCTGCTCGCCTCGCAACAGCGGTCTTGGCAGCGATCAATAGTCCTTCGACACCCGCACGTTGACGCTCTGGCGCCCGAGCGTCGAGATCGTCGACAGGATCGACAGCCAGCGCGTGACCTGGAACTCGACCTGGGTCGCGGAATAGCCCTGCCCGTCGCTGATGATCTCGGCATAGAGCCGTCGAGTGATGAACTTGCCCGCCGCGACTGAAGTCGTACGCCCGATATTGGTATCGGCGGGCAGAATCCGCAGTCGATCGAGTCCTGCCACCCGGCGCAGCGCGTTGATTGGGTTCAGCCCGTTGCCGCCATCTTGCAGCGAAGCGACGGCGGCGGCCAGCTGCAGCGCCTCGGGTGCCGACAGATTGGTGATCGAGGTGCCGAACAACAGCCGCGACAGCAGCTCGTCCTGCGGCAGGCTCGGCACGCTGGTGAAGCTGATCTGTGGGCGCGTTGCCGGGCCGGTGACGCGGATCGTGGCAGACAGGCCGGTGGTGTCAGCATTGGCAGCAATGTCGATCGAGGGGTTGGCGGGGGTTTCGCCGGCAAAGCGGATGACGCCGCGGTCGATTTCGAACTCGCGCCCCGAAAACTCGTAATAGCCGCGAATAATGTCAGCGCGGCCAGTGATCGCCGGATTGTCGGGCGCGCCGCCGATCTGCAGGTCGGCAGACCATTCGCTGGTGAGCCCCAGCCCCGTCACCCGCACACCGCTGGCGGCGCGCGCACGTACATTCAGCCTCCACGGGGTGACACGGCGGTCATCCTCCTCAGCCATGCCTTCGGGCAGGTTGATTTCGCGAACGTTAAGCACCGGCACGGCATTTGCCGCGACCGCCTGGCCCAGCCGATAGCGACTGCTGTCGAGCACGACATCCCCGCTGATCACCCCGCCTGCCCCATCGGACCGGATCGCAAGCGGGCCGGTGACGGTCGCCGCGATATCGTCCCGGTTAATCATCAGCGCCTTATCAGCCTGCAGTTTCAGGTCGATGCCGTAGCCGTTGACCGCCGCGAAATCGAAGGTACCACTGCCGGTAACCCGGCCACCCTTGCCAGCATCGGCCGAGAAATTAGAGAAACTCAACTGCGAGCCGGTGAAGGTGCCGACGGCATCGACACCGGTCAGTACTGTACCGGTCGACGCGCTTTCCAGCCGTGCCCCTTTGGCGCGCAGCACCCCGCGAATGCGCGGATCGTTTACCTGTCCGCCCAGATCGGCGGCGATCGCAACCGGCCCGGAAAGGTCGAACAACTCCAGCCCGGTCAACCGCCACAGGGTATCGGCAGGGCCATCGTAGCGCAGCTGGGCAAACAGCTGCGCATTGGCAAGACGCGCCGTCAGACTGCCGCTGCCAAGCGGTGCGAGCCGCGCCTGCGCCCGACCAATCGTCTTACCGCCACTCGCCATCACCGCGCGCATGGCTGCGTTATCGGCCTTCAGTACACCGACCACACCGACATCGATCGGTCGCGACGAAAGAACCAGGCCCGATCGGCTGAGGCCCCGGATCGTCATGTCGACCGACCCCACCGGCGCAGCTCCCGCCCCTTGCGCAAAGCTCAGCTTGCCCGATGCACTTCCTGCCAGCCCTAAGCCCGGATAAGCGATATCGAGGATGGTCAGCGGCATCCGGGCGACGACCGCATCGATTGCAGCAGAATTGCTGGTGAAACGCCCTCCAAGCTGTGCGTTACCGCCCGCAAAATCGAGGCGGGTCTGCTCCAACCGCCAGCCATCGCCCGATCGCGTCACCACTGCCGGTTCAAGCAGCTTGAGCGGCTTGCGATCGATCGTACCCGCCGCCGTGATCCGGTAGCGATCAGGCGTCACATCGGCCTCGCCGCGAATATCAAACGCCCGCCCTCGCGATCCGGCGATCGACGCCTTGATGGTCCCCACGCCGCCGCGCAGCGACGCCGTCCCCTCGAACCGCGCCAGCCCCAGTGATCCGCGCCGAAGACCACTGCCCCGCGCCGACCCTTCCACCGTCGCGCCCTGTGGGTAGAGCATTGTCACAAGATCGAGTTTGCCGCGCCGCAACACCGCATCGCCCAGCACTTGGGCATTGGCGGCGTCGAGATGCACCTCGATCCTCTGGACGCCATTGACCGGTGCAAAGCCGATCGCGCCGCTCACCCCGCCGCCGCCGCCAACGGCCAGCGTCCCGTCAAAGCCGCCCTCGGCGGCGAGCAGCGATCCGCTGCCCTTGATCCCGCCCACATCGAGTGCCGCGATCGCCACCGTCGCCTGCCCGCCCTTGGGCAGCAGGATGCGTCCGTTGCCGGTGAAGTCACCCAACGTCGATCCGCCATTCGCGGTAAACGTATAGCCTTCCGGTGTCGGATCGAGATGCGCGCGCACCTTGTTGACGCCCAATGTCTCGTTGGGCCGAGCAAAGGTGAGGTCGAGCATCGGTCGTTCGAGCCGCCCGACGAGTTTGATCGTCAGCGGACCATAAGTGCGCTGCGTGCCGCTGCCTTCGAACGTGACGCTACCGTTGCGCTGCCGAAAGCCCGTCCCCGTGATCCGGATATCAGGCGCGGTCAGCACCAGATTGCGCAGGTGAAGAATGCCATCGGTCGATTGTTCGAGGTTGCTCGTCAAACGCGGCAATCCACCCGCCAGCGTCCGGAAAAAACTGTTGTCGAGCCGAACGAACTGCGCCGTCGCGGTGCCGATGATCCGCGCGCCCTTGCCGTTCGGCGCTGGCACCACCTGCAGTTTCGAGACGACATCGACGATACCGAGCCCCGGGATCAGATACCGCGCCAGCCCGCCATTCAGGCCGACATCGAAGCGGCCATTCTTCAAGTCGACGAGCAGGTTGAAGCTGCCCTTCAGCTTGTCCGACCGGAATTTCAGATCAGCGCCGGTAATGAACGCCGAGGTGACCCGCAGTGTCCCCTCCAATACCAGGTTGCGCAGGATCGCCCCCGCAACCGCATCGACCCCGGTCACCCGCGAAACGCTCAGCTGCAGCGGCACAATGATAGGCTGGGGCGACAAGCGACCCCGCCCGCCGGCGCGGACATTCTCGAAACCTTCTTTGCCAAAAGACGCGAAATCGGCGGAGAGGCGGTATTCGAACGCCGCCGTATCGAATGCGCCGTCAAGGATCGCCCGCAGCTCGACCTTTCGCCCCACCATGTTGCCGACCAGCGCCTTAGGCTCAAGCAGTTGCGTGCGGATGCGCAAATCGCGGAACGCACTGTTTGCCAGATCCAGGCCACCCACGGTTTCGATCGCCAGCGCCGATGATCGCAGCGATAATCGCCCGTCGAGCTGCCGCGCGACCAATGTCGCGGCACCGTTGATCGCGAGGCGCGGCATCGCCAGGCGGACGAGCTTGTCGTTCGACATACCCGACGGGGTCACATTGCCGAGCAGCGTATAGGCACCCGCTGCATTACCCAGCGCCAGATCGACAACCTGCTTCCCGCCGACATCAGCGCGGGCCGTGCCGCGCCAGCGCGTCCAACTGCCCTTGCCGTCGATAACGGCGGCAACCGGCTTGTTCACGCGCACCAGTTTTGCGAGCACGCCCTTGGCCGCGCCTGCCGCGCGCAGATCGATATCGAACCTGTTGCGATCGGGCTCGGCATCGAGCTGAAGGGTCAAACGGTCGCTGCCCGCCACCACCGCGCGCAGATCGACCAGCGCACGCCCGGCACGAACATCAGCCTTGCCCGCCAAACTGCCGATGCGCGTGGTGCCGGTGACGGCGCGGTCGATCACCAGCCGATCGACCGTCAATTCACCGATCAGGATGTCGAAGCTTGGCAACACTGGCTTCGGTTTGCCGGTCCGCACAATCTCCGGCAGCTTGGCCAGTCGCGCCTGTGGAACGGCGAGCCGCTTGATTTCCAGCCGGTTCGACAACCAAGCGAGCGGTGCCCAGCGGAGTGCTGCGCGGGGCACTTCCAGCACCAGCCCCTTGGCATCGCGGACGCGGACATCGATCAGCGTCATCTCCCCGTAAATCGATCCGGTGATGCGGCCGACGCTGTAGCGCAGCCCGTTTGAGGGGCGTAGCGCCGAAATCTGATCGGTGATGAAGCGGTGGCCGATGCTTGAATCGGCGAGCACCAGGACGGCAAGTACCAGGGCGACCAGTCCACCGAGCCCACCCGCAAGCCATCGGGGCCACCGATGACGTCTTATCAGCGGATTCGGCGCGGGTACGGCGTCCGTCAAAACGCCTGCCCCAGCGAGACATAGACGGCAACGCGCGGATCGCCGGGCTGCGGGTTAATCGGTGTGCCGACGTCAATGCGGATCGGGCCGAAGTTCGAATAGTAACGCAAGCCGACGCCCGCGCCATATTGCAGCCCGGTGAATTTGGGCAGCGGCGACGTGTAGATATTGCCGGCATCGAAAAACGGCACCAGCCCGAACGGACCGAACAGTTTCAACCGCGCCTCGACCGCGAATTCGGTAAGGCTGCGCCCGCCGATCGGATCGTTATTGGGGTCGCGCGGACCGATTCCCTGAAAGCCATAGCCACGCACCGAAGCGCCACCGCCCGCATAAAATCGCCGCGACGGTGCGATGGCATCGCGTGGTGCCCCAGCAATCGTGCCCAGCCGCACCCGGCCGGCCAGCGTGATCCGGTCTCCGAAGGACTGGTAGATGCTGCCATCGAGCTGGATGCGCGCATATCCGAAGGCCGATCCTTGCAACGACAATTCCGGCGCAACGCGCGCGCCCAATCGGAAGCCCTTTGTCGGATTGAGCAAATCGTCTGAGCCATCATAATTGAGGCTCGTCGGCAAAGCGGCGATGAAAAAGGTCCGCCGCCGAGGTGCGCCGGTCGTCAAAATAACATCGCGCTCATCGGATGCCGCGAGTTCCGCGCCAAGCGACCAGGTCCACGCCTTTTGGAAAAAGATCGTCGTCTGGCGCTCGAGCGATCCGCTGAGCGAAAAGGTTCGCGCCTGAAATGCTGCTCGATTGAGGTTCGACGCGGTTGCCTGTGCGGTCAACACGCGGTCACGACCTTCGAAATTGTTGCGGCGGAAGATCACGCCCCCCGATTGCTCCTGCGTCCCCGCAACCGCTCGAACGGTGAGCGCCCCTTCGGGCGGGAAGAGATTGCGGTGGGTCCAGCTGACGGCAGCGCGCACACCTTCGCCGGTGCCATAGCCAAGCTCGCCCGCGACGGTGCGCGGGGGTGCCGGCAGCAACGCGACGTCGATATCGACCGTGCCCGGCACCTTGCCCTCCACCGGCTTCACCTCGGCCGACGAAACGATCCCCGTCTGGATGAGCGCCCGACGCAGATCGTCGAGCGCGCTTTCATCAAAGGGATCGCCCGACTTGAACCGCGCGATCTTTTGAATGTGGCTTGCCCCCATGAGCTTGTTCGGCGCGGTAACCACCGAACCAAATTTTCTTTGGCCCCCAGGGTTTACGGGCAGTTCAAGGGTTGCTGTCTGCGTTGCATGATCGACCACGACGGTCGATTGGCCGACTTGCGCGAAGGGGAATCCCTTTTCACCGATTTTGGTGCGGATTTCGGCCTCGCCGATCGATATCGCATCCGCATTGACGGGATCGCTGACCGCAACCCCAAATTCCTCCCGGAGCGGCGCTGCCTGATCGCCGGCCGCCGCAAGCCCTGGCAGGGTAACTCCTTCGAGCCGATAAAGCGGGCCCGGTTCAACGCTCAGCACCACCAGCGGGGTCGCGGTTCCGGTCTCTACACTGCTTGTAATCTCGGCATCATAATAGCCCGCGCCGCGCATCAGCGTTTGTAACAGCGCGATATCTTCTCGCGCCCGGCGTTCGATCTGCGCGGCGTTGGATGGCTCGCCTTGATGAAGCTTCAACGCCGAAAGCCCGTTGAATCGTTCCTTGAATACCACATCGGCTACCGCATCGATCCCGTCGACGCGGTACGCATAACTGGTCAGCTCGGTGAGGTTGGTTTGGGCAGTCGCCGGATCGCCCTCATCAGGCAATGCCGCCATATCCGGCCACGGCACCCCAAGATCAGGCAGTGGTGCTAATGGCGAATCCGGATCAAGGCCGTCAGATGGCTCGGCTGGCGGCACCTGGGGCGCGGCTGGCTGGACTACAACCGGGACGTTCTGGGCAATGGCCGCAACCGGCAGCATCAACCCGAGCATTGTTGCTGATGCACGAAATGCGCTGTTCACCAGTGTGGGGCACGAAACCATCGGCTCGCTCTAGCGATCACTGGTGTGAAGGAACAGCATTTGCGGAACGAACGAGCTTATGACGCATTGGTTGCGCTCGGTCCGAGGGGTGCGGACGATTAATGAATGGTGCCGATCACCCGTCCCGTCGCCAACAACACGATTAATCGTTCGATCTGGCGCCAATGGCAAAAGCCAACCGCGTTCCCCAGATTACGGCTGCGTTCAGCACGCGCCGCGGCCTGGAAGCCGGCATCATCACCGAACTGCGCCATCAGATCGGCAGCATCGTCAAATGCTGCGCGATCATGGACATAGGGGGATTGGGGTGCGGCATCGTCGGCCGGATCGTGAAACGCAAATGACATGGACAGCGCGATAACGCGCAAAGCTGGCGCGACGATTACGGGCAATGGTAAACGCCGTGGGGATAAACGCGGTGCCATTTTGTCGCGCATGACTGGCGCAACCCAAAACGGCATGGCAGAGCGGCCGACATGAACGATACCCCGCCCCGTAACCCAGCCGCTGGCGGTTTCCTGATCGCGATGGGGGCAATTCTGGGCGCGTTTGGCGGCGTGTTCTTCGGCGAATCGACACGCGGGCTGATCGGCGGCTTCGCCATTGGCATTATTCTGGCGATCATCGTCTGGTGGCGCGACCGGCGCTGAGCTTCATTTCAGTAATCGGGTGATCCGCACCACCCGCCCGACAATTTCCAGCGCCATGTCATCCGGCGCGAACGACAGGGTCGCGAAATCAGGATTGTCGCTGATGACGTCAATCACTGATCCGCGCTTGGCCAGCCTCTTGACGACCAACGTGCCGTTGAGCCGCAGCACGAAAATACCGCCGCGCGTACCGATGCGAGAGTCGTTGCTATCCACCAACATGTCGTCGCCATCGGCAATCGTTGGCAACATCGATTCGCCCTGTGCAGTTATGATCGACAAGGAGTCCGCCCGTACGCCCCATTGCCGCAGCAATGCAGGATCGATCGCTTCGCCGGGCCGCGCTTGGTCTTCGGCCAAGATGGCACCCGGTCCCGCTGATGCTGTCGCATCGATGCGGGGAACGCGCACCATGGGTGCTCCGCGAGCCACGCCCGATTGGCCACCCAGATCGGCCTCGTCGATACCCAGATAGGCCGCAAGTATATGCCGCTCGCGCTCGCCCAGCATCCGTGGCGACCCCCGCGTCACAAACTGCTGGAGATACGCTGCATTGCGCCCGATCAGCCGCGATAACGCCGCCAGGCTTTCGCCCCGATACGTGGCGGCTTCGACCAAATTGGTGCGGATCTGCGCTCCATCCATCACCGATCAATAGCCGTAGGATTTTTCCTAGACAAGTTGGAAACGCAGGAACAAAAACGGAACATTGTCAGCGACTCGGGAGCGATCAATGTCTGTTTTGTGGAAAGTTGAGCGGTATCTTCGCCAATCGTCGATGCCGGTCACCAAATTTGGCCGGGTTGCCGTTAACGATCCGCGACTGGTTGCCGATCTCCGCCGCGGACGCGAGCCGCGCCCCGGCACGGCGGCACGGATCGAGGCTGCGATTGCCCGACTGGATAGCGAGTACCACGCATGAGCCGGGGTCCGGATATCGGCACCGCGCTGAGCCGGGCGATTGAGCTGCATTCGCGCTATGCGCGGTGCCCGGCCGATATCGTCAGCGCCACCTGGCAGCGCTGGGCTAGTGCCACTTTCACCGGCGCGCGCCACCGCATCACCGTGGCGTTGCTGCCTTGCCCGGCGACCGAGACGTGGCTCAACAGCCTGCGCGACGCCGAGTTCGACCTGCGTGGCCATCTGGTCGCTGATGTCGATGTGGTTGCCGTGCGCCGTCTGGCACCGCGCGTGGAAGCGGATCTTGAAATATTGACGGTTGAAACGCGGTGATCAGCTACGCGTGGCCATACGCCGCAGCGTGCCCAGCGTCTCGTTCAGGCTATCCTCGCTGGGTACGTGACGTTTTGCGGCCGGTGACGGCGGGCTGGCATTGCGGTGCGTAACACCGCGTTCGAGCCGCTCGAGTAACGCGGTGATCGTTGCCTGCGTGTCACGCGGCTCGCGCTGAGGTGCGTGACGGGGTTCGGTTGGTGCCACGGCGTCGGTGCGCACCATCGGGGTCAGTTCAAAGGTTTCGAAGCGCTCAGTCGGCTCGAAAATCGGGGGGCGCTCTGCGGATGAGACGAGCGGCGGGATGGTGAGCGGCAGTGGCGTTGTCGTGAGCGGCGGCGCGGCCGTGGGATCGACCGGCATGCCAATCGCGCCCGGATCGAAAGCGGAAAGTGGCAGGTCGAGATCAACCGGCAGATCGACTGGTGTATGCGACATCGGTAAAGGCGCCGGTGCGGATTCAGACAGGTCGACGTCTTCAGTCGCTTGCCGCGCCCTGACTTCGAGGAAGGGGGTGCCGAGATCGCGGTTGGCGAAAACAGGCCGACGCGAGGGGGCATCGGGATGGGCATCGGCGCGGCGAAGCACGGGCACATCGTCGCCGGTATCGGGATCGGCCTGTGCGGCAACATCACCGCCCAGCACCAGCGTGCGGGAACCAAGGACCAGAAACAGCGCGAACCACACCAGCAACGCGACCGTCCCGCCTCCCATCAGGGCAAGCACGATCCGCGCTGTCATCCCAAGCGGGGGTTCGGCGGCGGCAATGACGGCGGGAATGCCGCTGCGCAGGATCAGCCGATCGAGAATACCGCCGGGCACGAGGGCGCACGCGATGGCCGTCATCAAGCCGAACGCTGCACCGCCCAGCGGGGCAACCGGCAGGATCAGGCGTTGACGATGGGGGTTTGCGACCATGACGCCAGTCTATCGGCGGATTCGATTAGTTTTTGGTAAACAGGCTCATAACGCGCGACATTATTCGCCCAGTTGCGCTCTGCCTGAACGAAGGATCGCGCGCGCGCCCGTCGCGCCGGCCATGTCTCGCGATCGGCAAACAAGCTCGATATCGCACGCGCCATGGCCTTGGGATCATCGGGCGCGAACAACGTGCCGGTATCGCCGTCGCGAATCAGCTCGCGGTGCCCGCCGACATCCGATGCGGCGACCAGCCTGCCCTGCGCCATCGCTTCCAGCGGTTTGAGCGGCGTAACCAGATCCGTCAGGCGCATCCGTTTGCGCGGATAAACGAGCACATCGATAACGCTGTAATAGCGTTCGACCTGCTGGTGCGGCACCCGCCCGATGAACAGAATATGATCCGCCACATCACTGGCGGCTGCCTGCGCGCGCAGTGCATCCTCGCACGGACCACCGCCGACGAGCACGAGCTTCATTTTTGGCCGTGCACAGACCAATCGGGGCATTGCCGCGATCAGATCGGCCAGCCCCTCATACGCATAGAAACTGCCGATAAAGCCGATCACTTCGTCACCCGCGATCCCCAGTTCCTGCGCGAGTGCGGCATCAAAGGGTGCGGGATCGCCAAACAGCGTCATGTCGACGCCGTTGGGCGAAATCATGATCCGTGACGGATTAATTCCCCGCGCAACCAGATCGCCGCGTAAGCCTTCGCAGATCACCGCAACGCCATCCGCCTTTTTGACCATCCGCGTTTCGAGCGCGCGGGTCGCGCGGTAGCGCCAGGATCCCTCGATCCCGGTTTCATTGCCGACGGCGGCATCCTCCCAGAAAGCGCGAATCTCATAGAGCAGCGGCACGTGATAGCGGCGGCTCACCCGGCGCGCGGCAAGTCCGTCAAGCACGGGCGAATGTGCGTGAAGGATATCGGGCTGAAAATCGCGGACCACCTGCCCGATCCGCCGGGCAAACGCGCTGATCTCACGCAGTTCACCAAAGGGGCTTGGCTGCGGCCTTGGCGCTGCGGTGCGATGGAAATCGATGCCGTCCACGGTTTCGCGTTCGGCCGTTGCCTCGCCGTGGCGGGGCCCGGTGACGGCGGCAACGGCAAAGCCGCGCGCCATCTGCGCCTTCAGAATGGCGCGGGTTCGGAAAGTATAGCCGCTCTGCAGAGGAAGGCCGTGATCGAGGATATGGACAATGCGCATCGTGCAGGCGTGTTGCCACAACAGTGTTTAACGCCGCGTCAACCCGGTCGGGCGTATCGCAATTTCCCAGTGCAACGCATCGGCAGAAAGGGCTTGCGGCATGATCGATAATTTCGCGCTTGGCCTGTCGCACGGCCTTATGATGCTGGCTGCGTTTCTGCTGATGCGCCGCGCCGATTTGGACAGCGAGCCACGCAACCGCCCGAAGGACGATCCGGGTGCGTGATCTAGCCTTTATCGGCTTTCTGGTTGCATTGTTCGGGCTCGGCTTTCGCCGGCCGTTCGTGTTCGTTCTGGCCTATGTCTATATCGATATCGTGTCGCCCCAGCGGCTGACGTACCTGCTGCTGAACAGCGTGCCGATCTCGCTGATCGCGGTAGTCGCAGCGGTCGGGGCGTGGCTCGCCTTTGACGACAAGCGCGACACGCGGGTGGCGCCACGCCAGCTATTGCTGCTGTTGCTGCTGATCTATTGCGCGATCACGACGCGCTATGCCGATTTCCCGGTGGAGGCGATGGGCAAATGGGATTGGGTGTGGAAGGCGCTGGCCTTCGCGATCTTCCTGCCACTGACGCTGCGCACCAAGTTGCGCATTGAGTCGTTGCTGCTGTTCATGGTGCTGTCAGCGTCATCAATTATCATTGTCGGCGGCATCAAGACGCTGGCGTCGGGCGGCGGCTATGGCGCGCTGAACCTCATGGTCGCAAACAATAGCGGTCTGTACGAAAGCAGCATCATTTCTACAGTCGCCGTCGCGATCATCCCGCTGGTGCTGTGGTTCAGCAAGCACGGCACGATCTTTCCGCCCGACTGGAAAGTGAAGGGTTTTTGCTATGCGCTTGCCTTTTCGTGCCTGCTGATCCCGGTCGGCACATCCGCACGGACCGGGCTGGTCTGCATTGCCCTGCTGGCGCTGCTGATGCTGCGCGATGCCAAACGCCGGCTGATGTATCTCGCGCTGATGGCCGCCGTACCGATCGTGTCTTTGCCGTTCCTGCCCGAATCCTTCCTTGCGCGGATGCAAACGATCCAGAACCACCAGAGCGATACCTCTGCCTCCACACGGGTCGCGGTCTGGAAATGGACGATGGAATACGCTAAAACGCACCCGTTCGGCGGCGGGTTCGACGCCTATTTGCAGAACGAACTCCGCTTTGAGACGGTCAAGGTGGAAGGGAGCGGCAGTAACATTTCGATCCAGCGGACCGCGGAGCAGGATCGTGCCCGTGCTTACCATAGCAGCTATTTCGAGATGCTCGGCGAGCAGGGCTATCCCGGCCTGGCGCTCTGGCTGATCATCAATCTCGGCGGGATCGTCCGGATGGAAATCCTCCGCCAGCGCTATCGCAAAGGCGGCCCTGACGAGGCGTGGATTGCTCCGCTCGCAAGCGCGCTGCAAAGCGCGCACATCGTCTATCTGCTCGGCGCGGCCTTTGTCGGAATCGCCTTTCAGCCCTTCATCTACATGCTGATCGGTGCGCAGATCGGTCTGGATACCTATGTCGGCAGACGCCGCAGCGAGGCGGGGTGGCGGCCGTTTCGCAAGCAATTGCCTGCGACCAGCCCCATGCCCTCACCCACGCTCGCCACGGCGCAACAGGTTATGCCGCCGCGCTGACCTGCGCGTCGATCGCGGCGATGACTGTGGCGTTGAATGCCGGCAAGTCGTCAGGGTTGCGGCTGGTGATCAAATTACCGTCGATCACCACTTCGTCGTCGACATACTCACCACCGGCATTTTCCAGATCGGTCTGCAGCGACGGCCAACTCGTGACGCGTCGGCCATCGACCACATCTGCCTCGATCAGCAGCCAGGGCGCATGGCAGATCGCTGCGACGATCTTGTCGGCGTCGAAAAATGCCTCAACGATGGCCACCGCCTGCGGGTGCAGCCGCAGCGCATCGGGATTAGCGAGGCCGCCGGGCAATACCAGCGCGTCATAATCCTCGACATCGACTTCGTCGATCGTCGTGTCCGGCGTGATCGTCAGCCCCTTGTCGGCGTGGAGCATCCCCTGAATCGGATCTAGCGCGATCGACGCCAGGGTCACCGTCATCCCGGCATCCTTCAACGCATCGCGCGGGCTGAACAATTCGGATTGCTCGAACCCGTCAGTGGCCATGATGAGGACGCGGGCTTGGGTAATGTCAGACATTGGAAATCTCCTGCAATGGTCAGCTCCGAACCGATGACGCCGACACTACGTTCCGGAACGAAGCGACAATGTGCGCATTAAATCACACGAACCGAGCGACCTGATCGAGGCAGGTCATGACCATCAAAACACTGGCCATGCAGCACGGGGTGCGGCATCGCGGTGGTTCCCAAGGAGCAACCATGACGACCGCCAATCAGGCAGCGCCGATCATCGGCACCCCGCGCTACGACATCGATCTCGTCGCCTTTTATACCGACAGTATGTTGTGGCTGCAGAGCCACTGGGCACGCATCCTAGTGGCGGCGGCGATTGCGGGCATCATCATCGTGCTGTTGCATCTGCTGCGCAGCTTCAGCGTCAGGCTCTGCGAACGCGAACGCCCGGGTAAGATCGGCTGGTGGAAGGTCGCCGGCCGTACGCTATCGCGCACCGGCAGCGCCTTCATCATCATTGCTGCGGTCCGCCTGGTTGACGATATGGCCGATCCGCCGCTGATCGTGATCACCACGATCCGCACGCTGTTTACCGTCGCCGCGGTATTCCAGGGCGCGATCTGGCTGCGTGAGCTGGTGCTCGGCGCGGTCGAGCAACAGACCGGCACCGGGCGCGCGAGTGGCGAAGCGCTGAGCAGTGCACTGGGGATCATCCGCCTGCTGGTGACCTTTGCGGTGTTTGCGGTCGCGCTGATCGTAGTGCTCGACAATCTGGGGGTGAACATCACCGGGTTGGTGGCCGGGCTCGGTGTGGGCGGCATCGCGATCGGCTTGGCGGCACAGGGTATTTTTGCCGATCTGTTCGCGGCGCTCGCGATTATCTTCGATCGCCCATTCCGGCGCGGCGACGTGATCTCCTATGATACCACCACGGGCACCGTTGAGGATATCGGCCTGAAATCGACGCGTATCCGCTCTGGCACGGGGGAAGAGCGCATTATCGCCAACAAGCAGCTACTCGACAAGGAAATCCAGAACATCACCCAGCGCAGCTATCGCCGGGTGAGTTTCACGCTGGGGATAGCGGCTTACACCTCCGCCGATCGCCTGCGCGCCATCCCTGAAATGCTGCAACAGGTGATCGAGCAGGGCGGCCATCATTTCGTGCATGCGGGCTTTTCGGCCTTTGCGGCCAGCAGCTTCGATTTCCTCGTCGAGTTCGACTCGCTTTCCCCAGATCTTGCACCGTTCTTCGAAGCCCGCCATGCCATTGGCATCGCCATCATCGAAAAACTGGCGGCCGAGGGGATTGCCCTTGCCTACCCCACGCAGCTCGCCTTCACCGCCGCGCCCGATGGCAGTTATGTGATGCCCTATCCCGATACGGCAGGCGCGAAGGACTAAGCCGCAGCCTCGTCCAAGCTCAACAACGTCGCATTGCCGCCCGCGCTCGTCGTATCGATCGACACAGCCCGTTCGACGCAGAAGCGCTGGAGGTAATGCGGGCCGCCCGCTTTGGGACCAGTGCCAGATAGCCCCTCGCCGCCAAAGGGTTGGCTGCCAACGACCGCGCCAATCATCGACCGGTTGATATAGAGGTTGCCGACTTTCGCTGTCGCCTCAACGAGTTCGCCCGCGCGCGCGATACGGCTATGGAGGCCCATCGTCAGGCCATAGCCCTTGGCATTCACCGCCGCGATCGTCTCCGCCAGCTTGCCCGCGGGCCAGGTTGCGACGTGGAGGATGGGGCCGAACCATTCGCGATCGAGTGCGTCGAGCGCGCCGAGCCGAACCAATGTCGGCGGCACGAAAAGCCCCGTGTCGGGCACCGGCAGAGTCTTGAGGATCGCGCTGCCCAGTCCGCCGCGATACGCCATCAGCCGGTCATACGCCGCCTGATCGATCACCGGGCCGACATCGGTGCGCGGATCGGCGGGGTCGCCCACGATCAGCAGGTCCATCGCACCTTTCAGCATCTCGATAACGCCGTCGGCGATTTCCTCCTGGAGCAGCAGCAGCCGGAGTGCCGAGCAGCGCTGCCCCGCAGAGCGGAACGCGCTGGTGACG
>CAZWAL010000030.1:0-18731 GCA_964631905.1 uncultured Stakelama sp. | reverse complement strand
CCAGATTGCCGTTCACCGTCGCGCCGGACAGCTGATACTGGCTCGCGGTCAGCGTGCCGGTCCCGGCCAGCGTGCCTGCCAGCGCCAAGGTACCGACTGTTTCGCTGGTCAGGACGCCAAAGGTTGCGCCGCTGGCGACCGTTACCGCTGCGAGATCGTCGATCGCTGCACCACCGGTAACATTCAGCGTGCCCGAATTCACCGCCACCGTTGCAAAACCGGCATTGGCACCGCCCAGCGTCAACGTACCACTACCGTTCATCGCAAGCGATTCGAATTTGCTGATATTGCCCGCCAGCGTGCTGCTGCCTGCGCCGTTTACGATGAAGCTATCGGTACCAGCACCGCCATCGATCGCGCCTGTGGCCATCGCCCCGAGGTTGAGCGTCAGCGTGTCGGCACCGGTATCGGTGGTGATCGATCCATTGGTGATCGATCCCGCTTGCAGATCGATAGCGTTGTCGAAAGCACCCGTCGTCGCGATCGCGATGCCGGTGGTGCCCGTCAGGCTGCCCTGGTTCACTAGGTTCAACGCGCCACCCTGTACGAGGATGGCCGCATTGCCGGTGCCCGTGATCGTCCCCGTCGCCGCGTTCGTGACCGTGCCGCCGCCAAGGAGGCGCAAGCCCGATCCGTTGGCACCGGTGATCGATCCCGCGTTGGAGACCGTTGCCGTGCCCGCGACGAAGGTGACGCCATTGGTGGCGCCCTGGATCACGCCTGATGCCTGGTTGTCGACCGATCCGGTGGCGTTGAACACAACGCCCGATCCGACCGTGCTGGTCAGCGTGCCGCTGTTTGACACGGTGCCACCTGCAGCCAACTGAACCGCATTACCGCCTGTAATCGACCCGGCGTTGATGACCGATGCGTTTGCACCGTCCAGGAATACGCCGCCGCCGGTGCCCGTGGTCGTGATCACGCCAGATGCCAGATTGTTGAGACTGGAATTGGCGCCAACAAAGCGGATCGTGGAAGCATTGATGCCGCCACGGATAAGGCCGCTGTTTGTCAGCATACCCGTGCCGGCGGCGAACAATGCGTTGGTGCCCGACGTGATCTGGCCGGTGTTAACGACGGTCGCGTTGCCGCCCGCAAAGATACCCGAATTGTTGAAGTTGGCGACCGAGGCGGAGATCGTTCCACTGTTGGTCAAATCGAGATTGGTGCGCGCAAACAGTGCAAAGACACCGCTGATTGTGCCGCTGTTGTTCAGCTGGCTGGTAACCCCTGCGATGTTCGCATTGTTGAGCGTCACTGCCGTGATGTTGTTCGTGGTCGTCACCGAACCGGTGACGGCAAGCGCACTGCCATCCAGCACCTGAAGGCCATTGGCGTTGGTCAGCGCGCCGCCAATCGTAAAGGTCTCCCCCGCGCCGAGCCCCGTGATCTGCACGTTACTGCTGCCCGATACGTTCTGCGCGAACGTGCCCGAAGTCGGCTGTGAAAACAGCAACAGGCCGTTGGCGACGGTATCCGACCCCGAAATCGTGGCGGTCGTGCCTTGCAGCGTTGCGCCCGCATTGATCGTGGTGGTGCCTGCCCACAGGTTCGATGTGCTGGTCAGGATGATCCGGCCCAGCCCGTCGATGACGAGTGGCTGGTTGGGATCGACGCCAATCCCGGTGCCCTGCGTGATCGACCCCGAGATCGTCGCGAAAACGCCCGATTCTGCCCGAAGCGTCGATGGATCGGCGCTGGCCGGGGTCTGCACTTCGAGCAGGATGTTGTTCGCATAGGTGCCGGTCACGCCATAAATCAGCGTCGGATCGACAAGATGGATCGTGCCCGTGCCGAAGGCCTGGGTATTGCCAGCGCGCACGGCGCCACCGTTGACGAACAGATCGCCCGACAGCGCCGAATTGTCGGCGAGCAGATTAAGTGTTCCGAGACCCGTTTTCACGAGGGCGCCGTCACCCGACAGCGTGCCGTTGACGCTGAAGGTGGTGTCGGTCGCAACGTCGATCCCGCCGACCGGCGTGATGCTGCTGGTAAAGATCGTCCGGTCAGTGGTGAAATCACCGGTCGTCGCCAGCGTGCCGCCGAGGAGGCCGATCGAGCCGGTGGCGCCGAGATTGTCGGCCGATGCCACCGAGAGTGTGCCCGCATTGATCACGATGGTATCAAGGCCGGTGTTCGTCCCCGCCAGTGTCAGCGTACCGGCGCCATTCTTCGTCAGGCCGCCGCCCGCCATATTGCTCTGGATGCTGCCCGAGAACGTCGTGCTCGCATCGTTGCCGCCAACGGTCAGGCCAAAGCCCGCCAGTTCGACGATGCCGCCCATGCCGCTAATATCGCCAAGACTGCCGATCGTCTCCGCGCCGCCCAGCGTGAGCTGGCCGCCCGATGCAATCTGCACTGCACCGGTATCGGCGAGCAGTTCGGCAGAACCCGTCGTGAGCGTACCCATGTTGATGTTAACGGGCGTTGCAGCCGTGGCGGCATTAAGCGTGGTATCGCCGAACACATTCAGCGTACCGCTGCTGATCGCCTGGCCGATCGTGCTGCCCGTATAGGCGTTGTAGACAGCTGCCGTCAGCAACCCGCCATTGGCGAGCGTACCGTACAGCTCGAGCGTGCCGATCGTATCGCTGAAGCCGTTCAGGTTGAACGTTGCGCCGCTATCCACCGTCACGGTGACGGCATCAGCAAGCACATCATTCGCGCCGTAAGCCAGCGTGCCCGCCGAAACCAGCACATCGCCGGTAAAGCTGTTCGCGCCTGACAAAGTCAGCGTGCCCGTGCCGACCTTGGTCAGCCCGCCTGTGCCCGTGGCGATGCCAGAGAACAGCGTGTTGCCGTTGTTGCCACCCGTGGTCAGCGTGAAGCTGTTCAGCGCCACATTGCCCGCGCCCGCCAGGCTGCCGATGCTTTCGCTGGCGAGCAGGCCGAATGTTGCACTGCCTGCCACTGTCACCGCCGACGTATCGCCGATCGCCGCACCGCCATCAGCGTTCAGCGTGCCTGCATTGATGTTCGTCGCACCGCTATAGCTGTTAACGCCGCCCAACGTCTGCGTGCCGGTGCCGACCTTGGTCAGGCTGGCGATCGCGCCGCCGCCGGTATTCTTGTCAACGATCGTTCCACCAAACGTCGCTGAGCCATTGGCGATACCAACCGTCAGCACGCCATTGCCGATATAGCTGCCACTGCCGGTCAGGCCATCGACAACAATATTGGCCGCACCCTCAAATGATGCACCGCCGGCAATGTTCAAGCTTGCCTGGTTACCCGTGAAAACATTGCTGCCGCGCGCCAGCACTGCCCCGGTTTGCACATCGATCAGGCCGCCAGTGGCCATGGCAATGTTGGCAGCGCCGCTCAGCCGGTCCACAACCGTCAGCGAACCCGCACCGCCAACAAAAACGAGCGTACCTGCACCAGTGAACGTGTTGGTCGACACATATGTCTGAGCGAAGGATGAGCCGGGAGTCGCCGTGCTGTATGGATTGTCGATACGCACGGTTGCACCGCTGGAGATTGCAACGGTGCCAATGCCAAGCGCATCGGAAGCAAAGCTGCCGAACACGGTCCCGGCGACCAGCGTTCCGGCGAGCACCTGGGTGCCGCCGGTGTAGCTGTTGTGCGCCAGCAGCGTCAAAACCCCTGCGCCGGTCTTGGTGAAGCCGCCGCTGCCGCTGATCACGCCAGAGATTGTGCCGGTGCCGGCATTGTTCGCCGTCAGCGTGTTCGCGCCAAGCATGATTGTGCCCGTGCCGGTCAACTCGTTGACCGTGGTGCCGCTGGTGCGCGCCGCAATGCTGAAATTGGCATTGTTGGTGACGCTGGCCGAATTCAGGATTGAACCCGTGCCCGACAGCGCAAGCGTGCCGCCCGAAATCGTCGTCGCGCCTGTATAGGTGTTGGCGCCGGTCAGCGTCTGCGTGCCGGTGCCCTGCTTGATCAAGGTCAAGGTGCCTTCGCTGCCGTTAGCGATGACACCGTTGAACGTGGCGCTGCCGTTGGCGACACCGATTGTCGTGCTACCGCGGCTCCCGAACCCACCGCCAAGTGTTCCTGTGCCGGTCAACCGGTCAACAATGACGTTGCCCTCAATGCCGTCAAAGGTCGCACCGGTTGCAATATTGAGGCTACCCTGGTTGCCGGTGAAGAAGCCGAGTTCGTCACTGCTGCCCTTGAACACGCCCTGCTGAACATCGATCAGACCACCCACGGACATCGCGATCAGGCCACGGTTGCGGATCTCGCCAACACCGGTCTTGAGCACCGTGCCTGCGCCGGAAATCGTTGCGCCGTCCTGAAAGAGCGTGCCGCCCGTGACATTATATTCCAGCGTCCCGCCGGCGTTGATCAGCGTCGTGCCGCTGGCTGCCGTGATGTTCTGCAGCCTCAACGTGCCGCTGTTGATTGTCGTCCCGCCGGTATAGGTGAGCGCACCCGTCAGCGTCTGGGTGCCTGTGCCTGCCTTGACGAGCTTACCGCCGGGCGTGCCATTCTGGTTGATGATCGTGCCGTCGAACGTCGCCGTTCCATTGTTGACGCCGACGGTGAAGTTGCCGCTGATGTCCGTGCCGACCGTGCCGGTGCCGGTCAGCCGATCAACGAATACCATTGCTTCGGACGTGACAAAGGTGGCGCCGGCGGCGACATTGAGGCTCGCGAGGTTGCCGGTGAAGGTGCCGATGCCATCGCTGCTGCCGACCAGGATGCCGCCCTGCACGTCAATAAGCGCGCCCGAGGCAAGGCTGATCAGACCACGGTTCGCCAACACGGCATTGCCGCTCTTCACAAAGGTGCCAGCACCGTTGAAGGTTGCACCATCCTGGAAATAGGTGCCGCCGCTCAGGTTGAACTCCAGCGTCGCGCCCGACGAGATTGTCGTGGTGCCCCCTGGTATAGTGCGGTTGACGAATACCAGGCGACCGCCCTGGACATTGGTGCCGTCGGTATAGTTCAGCGACCCGTTGGTGACGTTCCAGGTGCCGCTGTCGAGCTTGTTGAGGATCGAAAGGCCGCCAATCGACGACGCAGACAGTACGCCGATCGCGCCGTTCGCCGCTGTGCCATCGCCCGTGCCGCGCAGCGCCAGCGTGTTGGTGCCGCCGCCTAAGTCGATCGCGCCAACCGTCGCCCCGGCGAGTGTGCCGGCGTTCTGGAGCGTGATACCGCTCGGCGCATCGACCGTGGCCGCACTTGCGGTGCCGCGACCGTTGTAGAGCGCGACCATATCATTGCCGCTGCCGGTTAAGATGGCACCGGTGGTCGAGCCTGCCTGAAGGTTGATCGTCGTTGGCCCGCTGCCGCCAAGAATGCCGAGTCCGTCGGTGCCGCTGATCGCCCCATAGTTGTTGATCGTGCCGGTGCCGCCAATGACCAAACCGTAACGGCCACCGGCATCGCCCGCCATGATCGAACCGCCGGCCGCGTTGGTGAGCGTGCCGCCGCTGCCCATAACGACTGCGTGGAAGTTCGGCGTGGAGATTGTGCCGCTGTTCAGGATCGTTGCCACGCCCGATGCCGCAATCGCGTCAGCCGGATCGACGTTGGCATAATTCACCTGCTGAATCATGCCGGTGTTGACGAGGTTAAGCGTGCCCGACATGCTGGTTTGATTGATGGCTGCAGCCGCACTGCTGATCAGCCCGGCGTTGGTGATGGTGCCGCTTGTGCCAAGCAAGATCGCGTGCCCCGTGCCGCCAGCGACATAGGTCGCGGCTGCCGAAGCCAGTGTACCAGTGGCGATAACGCCGCCTGCATTGTTGGTGATCGTCACCGCGCCGGTGCCGCCAGCGTTGATGGCATTGGTACTGCCGATGACCTGGCCGGCGTTGGTCAGCGCAATACCTGCGATGCCGGCGGTCGAAATGGCGGTCGCGCCAGTGATGCCTGCGCCGCTTGCATTGCTGATGGTCAGCAGACCGCCAGAGCCGCTTGCGCCGCCGAGAATCCCAGTCGTGCCACCAGTGATGAAGCCGTTTGCCTGATTGGTGACGCTTATTGCGGAGATGGTCGAGCTGATGCCCACGCTCGATGCGCCGCCACTGATCGTCCCTGAATTGACCACCGATGCGACACCGACAAAGGTGTAGATGCCTTCAAGTCCCGACGATGCAATCGTCCCCGTGTTGGTGATTGCAGTAAAGCCATTGGTCTGGACCGCACGGCCACCGGTCACCGAAATCGAGCCTGCGTTGTTCAACGTAGACGTCGGGACACCGTTGAAGAACAATCCGTTACCGCCACCAACCGAGCCGGTAGACGTAATCTGGATCACGCTGCCGTTCGTATTGCCGTTAATCGAAATAGCTGACCCGGTGCCCGACGTGTAGGCGAGCGCGCCAGACAATGTGAGCGAGGCGCCGCTGGTGACTGCCCAGCCCGGCCCGGTCGTGCGCGAGCCCGTCAGCGTCAGCGTGCCCGACTGATGATTATAAGTTTCGAATCCGGTCAGATTCGACAGGCTGACCGATGCGCTGTTCCCTGCGCCGAGAACGCTGTCGAACGTATCGGACGAGCCATTACCCGCGTTTACCACGCCGCCGATCGTGCCGCCCTGGAAGGTGAAGGTGTCGTTCGCGCTGCCAAAGGTCGCGCCCTGCATCGAACCGGTGGACGACAGCGTGAAGTTGACAACGCCCGTGCCGGTGCTGCCACTATAATTGCCGGTCAACAGGCCAGCAACGGTGAGCGTGCGCACGCCAGTGTTGCTCGACAGGATGTCACCAGTCGTCGTCGATCCTGATGCCAGCGTAATCGTCGATGAATTGGTATTCGCCAGGTTGAGCGCGCCCAAGCCACCCGAAATGACGCCACCAGACTGATTGGTGAACGTTAAGATGCCGCCCACGACATTAATGCCTTGGTTGCCGGAGCCGCCGGTTATGGTGCCAGCATTGGTGAAAACCGATGAAGTACCGGGGCTTGCATTCAGCAATACACCGGCACCCGCTGAAGCAGTGATCGTGCCACCGGCGTTGTTGTTCAATGCAAGCTGGTTTCCATCGATGGAAACACCCAACACGCCAGAAATCGAGCCAGTGTTGGTGAGTGTGCCGCCAAACGACCTATATGCTGTGCCCGCGCTGGACGAGATCGTGCCCGCGTTGGTCACTGTGGCGAAATTCTGATTGTAGATGCCGAACATCGTCCCGCTGATCGTCGCACCTGACATATTGGTCGTCATGATGCCGTTGGAATTAAAGACACCGATCCCATTGGTGCCGGTCGCACGAATCGTTCCGGCATTCATCAATGAGCCGAGGCTCGAACCGGTATAGACGCCGTAACCCGTGGAAGAGGGCGTCGCGGACCCGTTGGCGACACCGGTAACGGTTGCTCCTGCGGCAACGCTGATGTCGAATCCACCGCTGACCAAAACGCCTTGGCCACCCGTTACATTGGCACCGACGCTGATTGTACCGTTGCCAGCAGCACCGGTGCGTTGGGCAAAGATGCCATAGTCGGACGTCGACGTGCCGGTGGCGTTGATCGCGGCCGTCGTGGTCACGTTGACGGTGCCGGTCGAGGTGCCCGTCGTGGACGCATTGATGCCCGTGGCAAAGCCCGTCGTCCCGCCGATCGCCGCGCCGACCGTGACATTGACGTTGCCTGTGCCCGCGTCGGACGTCGCGGTGATTCCCGTGCCGACACCATTGCTCGTACTGTTGATCGTGCCGCCGCCGCTGGTGATGACAGTCGCCCCGTTCGTGCCGGACGCAACAATGCCGCTGGGTGCGACAATCGCGCCAGTCGCGGTCACCTGGGCAAAGCCGGCAGTGGCTGTCGCGCCGATACCGGTGCTGGAGGCGGAAATTGAACTACCGATGCTCAGTTCGACATTCTGCGCATTGGCGCGAACGCCTTGCTGCACGCCCGTGATCGCCCCGCCCGATCCGGTGGAGAAGAAAATGAAGGAGTTACTGGCGGTCAGGTCTGCGCCATATTGAAAACCACTGGCGTTGAAGGCGCCCGTCAGGCTGGTATCGCAGATACAGCTGTTGACCGATGTCCAGAGCAGCCCCGCACCCGAGCCGTTGGTCTGCGCGGTCAGGTTGAACGTGGCCGAACCGCCGTGAAATAGGGCGCCATTGGAAGTGGCGACCACGCCGTTCAGGCCGGTCACGTTCAGCGTGCCATTGAAACCGATCCCGCTGTTATTGCCGCCGGTGGAGTTGAAATTCATCCCCGATCCACCGCTGGCGGCGACCAATGTGTTCGTTCCGTTGAACGAAAAACCGTCGCCGGATCCGGAAAATGGCGTGCGCGTGAACCGGATCGCGTCGATCGTTGGCGAACCCGTTGTATTCGTAATCGTCACGTCGGTGATCGTCAGGCTGGTCCCGTTGGCATTCTGGAATCCGCCATCGGCACCGGTGTTGTTCGTCGTCGTTCCACCGCCATTGACGACGATCGTGCCGCCGCCCGCGGGGAAGCTTTGCCCCATCGCGGGGCTCGCGGTCAGCGCGATGCCGATCAGGGCACTGGAGCCTAGCAGAGCGTGGCGCCGGCGGGCGATTTTGGGAGCCGCCTCGCCGTTTGAAACAACGAAACCTGCCGACGCGCCTGCGCCGTTGATTGAATTTGCCATGAAATGCAGCCCCAAGAAAAACGCCCCGCTTCACCAACGTCGAGCGGGCGGCCCGAAAAACGCTGGTAAACAGGGCATTTGCCTTACTTCATGACTCGGCGTGCGCCATTGAACGAGCGTGCTACTTATTTGTAAGATCGTGACAGGGGCGTATGTTCGCGTACCAATTTGGGGCAGCATTCACGCGCGCGCGACGGGGCTCGTCAATCGGGCAGAATGTCGACCAGGCTTGCGGCAACCAAGGCACGGTAATCGCGCGGTGACATGCCGAACTGTACGCGAAACGCCCGGCTGAGATGCGGCGCATCGCTGAAGCCGAGTCGGTGGGCGATGTTGCCGATCGGTTCGGCCCGCTCGACATCCGCTAATGCCGCCCGGGCGCGGTCAAGCCGTTGGCGCGCGACGAAGTTATGGATGCCGCCCTCGTCCTTGAACGCCGCAAACAAGCGCGCGCGGGTAACGCCCACCGTCTTGCAGAGTTCGGCGATCGTTATCTTGCCGTCCCCCAGCCGCCGATCGATTTCCTCGGCGGTGCGTTGCAACAGGAGCTTTTCGGAACGCAGACGCGGCGCTTCGCGCGGGCGAACCTCTGCCAGCGCAATTGCTGCCAGTTCCAGAAATACCCGGCCCAGCCGCTCGGCGACCATGATGTCGAGCCGCGGCAATGCCCGGCGCGTCTGTTCGGCATGTGCGAACAGCATTTCGGCGGCGGCGGCGGGCACGACAAGGCCGTGAACGTCATGCAGCGAACCGAACCATTGCTGTGCGAGCGAACGTGCAACGATGATCGAATAGGTGATGCTTGCGGTTGACACATGCAGCGACGGGCGACCCAGATCGTGAAAATGGAGTGTGCCGGATGGCTCGTAAAAGGGTCGCCCATCCATATCGCCCTGCGCCAGGCCATTGACCATCATATTGATGATGATGGGGTCGAAATCGGACTCGCGGATATCCTGCACGCGCCGTTCCCAGCGCATGGCAGTGATTTCGGTATAGATGAACGTCACCTCACCCAGCTGGGCAATTTCCCAGCTCGTGTTGAACGGTTCGCTTGGTTCGGTGCGATAGATTTGGTCGCGGCGTGGCCAATCGCGCATCAGCCACGCGCGATAACGGTCGGCAGGCGGCAGATCGGCGGTGGTATAGCGCACCACGGGAATCGGATCATTCGATTCGGCCGGTTGATCGAGGAGATCGCGATCAGGCATGGTCACCTGCCCTCCGCTGGATCGCGGCGCGCGACAGGAATTGGAGAACGTATCGAGGGCGTTCCGAAACACGGAAAACGTGACTACCCGGCAGCGATTCACGCAGGGCGTTAAGCAAACGGGCAACCACCATCTAATAATCCGACTATGCCCGAAAGCGATACAGGCACGGCGATAACCGCCGTACTTCAAACGACTTAAATGAGTAGTACGTGCGGTCCAACAAGAAATCTGCTGCCGTGTATCACCGCGAGACGTAGCGTCGCATGACCGGAAGCCCGATACATCATTAAGGATGGCGCACGTCGTTCCATCGGCGTTACGGTATCAACCAGCAGAGCGGGCCCTTGTTCCAACCGGACCCGCAATGCATCGCCAACCCATGTTGATCGGCCGCCGCGTTAAGGATATCCTTGTGGCATATGCGTGACTGGCGATCGGGTGGAGCACCACCGGGGAGTGCATGGCATCGCCGCCGCATCGCCTGGGCATGTCCATCCAATGCTGGAGGTTTGCATGTCTGACTTTCCCCCGATCCATGTCTCGTTCCTGCTGTTTCCCAACGTTACCCAGCTCGATCTGACCGGCCCTGCCCAAGTGCTCTCGCGACTGGGCAATGCGACAATCGATCTGGTGGCGCGCACGCTCGATCCTGTCGCGACCGACGCGGGCTTTTCGTTATTGCCCACCGCGACCTTCGCCACTGCGCTGCAGCCGATGATCCTGTGCATCCCGGGTGGCTTCGGCACCGCCGATGTCGTTGAGGATGCCGAGACGCTGGACTGGGTCCGCCAGGCGGCGGCGGGGGCGGAGTGGGTGACGAGCGTGTGCACCGGATCGCTCATTCTGGGTGCCGCCGGATTGCTGCAAGGTTATCGCGCCACCACCCATTGGGCATCGCACCATATGCTCGAACGGTTCGGCGCAATGCCGATCAAAGAGCGGATCGTATTCGACCGCAATCGGGTGACCGGCGGCGGCGTCACCGCCGGTATCGATTTCGCGCTGGCACTGACGGCGGCGATCCGGAGCGAGGACCATGCCCGGCTTGTGCAGCTGAGCCTGGAATACGACCCCGCACCGCCATTTGACGCGGGGTCGCCGGCCGGCGCCGGGCCGGAGATCCTCGCTCGCTACAAGGCGATGGTCCTCAAGCTGCGCACCGATAGTGACAACCGGATGGCCGCCGCCGCCGCACGACTGCAGCCGACCCAATCCGATCAGGCGTGAGGCTTCAGCCCCTTCAGCTTGTGGCGAACATACCAGACGACCGCGACAATGATGACCACGCCGATTACCAGATCGGCGCTGTGGAACGCAGCCTTCATCCACGGGCTGTTGTTCCACTGGTCGCCCAGGATCATGCCGACATAGGCAAGCCCGAAGCACCACGGCCATGAGCCGACAAACGTATAAATGTGGAAGCGCACCAGCGGCATCCGCGCGACGCCGGCGGGGAAGGCGATGAACGACCGGATCACGGGCAGCAACCGCCCGATCAGCACCGCCATGTCACCGTGGCGTTCGAAGAACCGGTCGGCCGCGTCGATCTCTCCGGGGCCGATCAGCACATATTTGCCCCAACGCAGGAATGCGGGGCGCCCGCCGCGCTTGCCGACCTCATAGGCCGGGATCGAGCCGAGATTGCAGCCGATCGCACCCGCGGTCGCGGCAAGGTAAAGGTTGAACTGCCCGGTCGAGACCAGATAGCCCGCGAACGGCATGATGATTTCGGACGGTAGCGGAATGCATGCCGATTCGATCGCCATCAGCAGCACGATGCCGAGGTAACCGCCGCTCGAGATCACCCAAATGGTGAAGCCCGCCAATATACCAAGAATATGTTCGACCATGTTCCGGCGATTGCGCGAACCGGCGGCCGATTGGAAGCATTTTCTACCTTAACGGGAGCTCGGTTCGGCGATGGTCGATTGTCGGGCGGCAATCACCAGCGCCACGGCGATTACCACCGCCAGCACAAGGTACAGCGCCACCCCGGCCCAAGGAGTCCATCCCCAGAACTGTCCAGGCAGATCGCGAAAATAGCCATAGGCCATATTCTCTACCAATATCGGTCGCCACAGCGGAAACGGTGCCTTGTCAGGCGCGGTGATCTCTGCTGCTGCAATCATCAGGTTGATCGTTATCGAAAGCGACAATAGCGCCAGTATCGCCGCCTTTGCGCGCCATCGCCGCAGCGCAGCCCATAACGGCGCCAGCCCGAACGCAAGCAGCGGCAAGGCGGGCACCGAATGGCGCGGACCCGTCGAAAAGCCGCCGTCCCAGTAGAAATAGCTCGCATTCACGAGCAGTACGATGGTGATCACGGCGATCGCCATCATCGCCATCGGCCGAACATTTGATCGGCAGTAAAGCTGCACAAGGCCGATGGGCGCGAGCAGGAGGACTGGCGCAACCCAGATAAGCCCGCGACGCAGCCCGACCAGCAACTCGTACAACACTGACAACTTCGGATAGGTTAGCCCGAAAAAGCCCTGCTGCATCCCGTCGAACCCGACCACGCCCGAATAGCCGAACTTCATCGGCACCCCGAACGCAATCAGATTATAGCCGATCATCGGGATCGCGGCGACGATACCACCGCCAATGAATGCGCCGACCAGCGGCAGCCGCCGCTGATCCGGTACGTCGCGCAGCCGCCATAGTGCCCATAGCCCGATCGCCGATCCCGCCAGTACGGCCTGAAATTCGACGACCACCGCCCAACCAAGCGCGAGCCCGGCAAGCGCCGCCATTCGCCGGCTCGGTATGGCTCTCGTCGCGTGCCAAATCGCCCAAACCGCGATGATGAACAATGCTGCCACGGATGCATGGCCGAATATCGTCGTCGACCAGCCCCAAGACGGAGTCCCAAGACCATAGGCCAGTGCCGCGACCAGACCCGCCATGCCATTGCCGGTCACTGCACGCGATAGCGACCATAGCGCCACCGCCGCGAGCGCGGTCAGCAGCGCCGAGCTGTTCATCGCCGCCAGCCGCAATCGCAGCTTCATGAAAGCGCCGAGCCCGGGATCGTCGCTCGCCTTGCGCAGCGGTGCCGATGTTTGGCCCGTCAGCACATTGGCGAGCGCAACCGCCGGCAGCGCCATCAATGTCATGCCAGGCGCCTTGTCGGCATAGACATGCGCGCCGAACTGGGCGCGATCGATCGTCAACGGGGCAAATTCGTCGATCGTCGCATCGCCATTTTCGACCAGCGAGATCGCCGCGAACAACCGGGTCGCATTATTGGGGTTCAGCTCCCACGAGCCGAACCACGCGCAGGAAAGCCAGACGAGCGCGAACAGCAAAACCGGCACCAACCAGTCGTGGCGGCGCAATGTTGCACCGCGCATCAACTGAACAGAAACTGGCCCAGCATCCGGTTGAACGGAAAAGTGAAAAATCCGGCGATCAGCAATGCGCCGAACACCATGCCGCGCACCGCATTGCGGTGCCCGTCCACCTGATGGTTACGTGCCGTCCACCAGATCAGCGGTACTTGAATCAGCGTCCAGACCGACAGGATATGGATGATGCTGAAATTGCCGTCAGCCGAATCGCGGATCGTGAGCGAAATCAGCGCGGTCAGGATCATCGCGGCAACCCAAATCCGCCCGAGCAACCGGTGCGGACGATCGCCCCGACGGCGCAGCAACATCACCGGCGTGAGCGCAAGCGCGAGGATCATCGTGCCCAGATGACCCCAGAGATTGGGCGATATCCGCCACCAATCGGCAAATCCCTTTAGCAGTGCGACGACCACGCAGACACACAAAATGCCCGCGCCAATTGCCAGGAACCGTTCAAAACCATCGGCGTCGCGCGACTTGAAGCCTGAGCGCCCTTGCTTTGCCGTCGTCGCCATTCTTGCTTCCCCCCGGAACGCGTATGCAGAAAACGACAGCCAGTTATTTCGGTCCGTTGGCTGCCTCGGCTGCCTTGCGCGCACGGTTTTCACGCCGTGCCTGCTCATATTGCTGCGCTCCGCAACCCGACGCACCGGCAAAACCCTCGGTCGAACAGCTGCCGACGCCAGTTCGCCCAACCTCGGCGACCGTCTGGCTGCCACGCAGCGCCCAGCTTTCATATTCGGGCTTCAGTGTATCGGGCCGAAGTTCCGACGGGATTCGAAACTGCTCGCCAGGATTCTTGCGAACACAAACCGTGATTTCGTTTCCATCCGAATCGGTCGGGCATTTCTGCGTCGCGCTATAGAGATAGGTAACGCCGTTGACCGGCGCCTCCGGCGTTTCGGCGATGGGGCGCGGCTTTGGCTGTTCCATAATCGTCGGTGGCGGGCGCTGGGCCATGGCAGCAGCCGGGATCAGCATCGCGGCCATTCCGGCCATGATCACCTTAGTCACCATTGCATCATCTCCCTTACTACGCACGTACGACGCACCAACCGGTGCATATGTTTCAAATTCTCTTCGCGGTGGCAATCGCCACCCGGCAGCCGAGCCGAATCGCGGCGGTCATCAGCGGATAGGCGGGTGCATTCTCCGCACCGCTGGCGAGCGCCGTTTCGCGGTGCTCCACCTCATCGGCCTGAAAATCGGCGATCGCCGTCGAGAGATCGGGATCGCTGTCACCCAGCTGCGCCAGTTGCTCGCTGTAATGATTGTCGATCTCGGTCTCGACGGCGACGGTACATGCCATTGCCGCCTCCGGCCCGATCGCAGCGGTTACTGCGCCCAGCGCAAAGCCTGCCACGTCCCAGATCGGCTGGAGGACCGTGGGGCGAACGCCGCGCTCTGCCATCATCTTGTCGAAGAAAATACGGTGGCGTTCTTCCTGCACCGCCATGCCGGCGATCTTGCGCGCGGCGGCGCCGCGATCACCCATCACTGCCAGTTGCCCGGCATAGATGCGGCTCGCACCATATTCGCCGGCCTGGTTCACGCGGATCATCGAATCGATCCGCCGCTTGGCATCGCCTGGCTTCCAATGGGTCACGCCGTTCGTCTCCTGAGCAACAATCCCAATATGGTAAGCCCGCCCCCGATCGAAAAGAGCGCGTTGAACCCGGCCAATGATATCCCCATCAGTGTCCATTGCGGTAAATCGCACGAAATGACGGGCGCGTTCAGGACGCGGGCCAGCATCTCCTCCGCACTGCCGCCACCGCCCGGCGCCGAGGCGCACGCCGTGATGCCGGGCCACCAGTGATATTCGACGCCAGCATGAAACATCCCGATCGCGCCACTCGTCACGATCGCCAGTGCGGCGAGGGCGACCAGCACGCGCTGCATGCCCCGCGCAGGTACGACAAAAGCCACCACCGCCAGCATGATCGCGGTATAATGCGGCCAGCGCTGCCAATGGCACATCTCACACGGGATGAGCCCGCCGACCAGCTGTGATCCAAGCGCACCCGCCATCAACGCCGCGGGCAGCAGCAGCGCCACCCACCGGGCAAGCCGAAATGACGCGTCTGACATGACTGACGATCAGTTCGCCTTGGGCGTCGGTGGCGTTTCGGGATCGACGGGCTGCGGGCTTGGCGTGCCCAGCTTGGCAATCGCTGCCACCTGCTGCGGTCCACCCAGTCGAGCGATCGTCTGCAATGCGTAATAAAGCTGGAAGTCGTCGATCTTGCGCTTCTTCAGCTCTTCCGGGGTGGCGGCAAAGCGTGGATCGGTCATGGTGTCTTCTTCGAGCACCTTGTTGTCGACCTTGGCTTCGTTGATCAGGTGGCGGCGCAGATCATTCTCACGGAAAACCGGCCGGGTCTTGTAATCGGGATCGCTGATCTGCGGCACGACGAGATCGGGGTCGATGCCACCTTCCTGCACCGATCGGCCTGACGGGGTAAAATATCGCGCCGTCGTCAGCCGCACTTCGGTCTTCGGGCCAAGCTTCAGCAGCGACTGGACAGAACCCTTGCCGAAGCTGCGTTCACCGATCACCAGCCCGCGGTGGTGATCCTGCAACGCACCGGCCACGATCTCAGACGCCGAAGCGGTGCCTGAGTTAACGAGCACCACTACCGGCAAGCCATTGGTCGCATCGCCCGGGCGGGCGAAATAGCGCTGAATATCATCCTTCTCACGGCCACGCTGCGACACGATTTCGCCGTGATCGAGGAAGGCGTCCGACACGGTGATCGCCTCGTTCAGCAACCCCCCGCCATTATCGCGCAGATCAATGACATAGCCGAGCGGATCACGCCCGAGCTTCTTTTTGATCTGGGCAATCGCGTCACGCGTGTAATCGCCGGTCTTGTCGGAAAATGTGTTGATATTGATGATGCCGATATCGCCCTTCACGTCCCATTTGACGGGCTTCTGGACAATGATTTCGCGCACCAGCGAAATGTCGATCGGCTTTTCGCGGCCACGCCGCACGAGCGTGAGCGAGATACGCGTACCGGGCTTGCCACGCATCTCGCTGATCGCCTCGTCGAGCGTCAGGCCGTAAAGCAGCTTGCCGTTCAGGCGGGTGATGTAATCACCTGCCTTCACGCCTGCACGAAAAGCCGGCGTGTCTTCCTGCGGGGCGATGACCTTCACCGCACCGTCTTCCTGCGTCACGGTCAGGCCAAGCCCGCCATAATTGCCCTCGGTCTGAATTCGTAGATTCTCGAAATCGACCCCGTCAGCAAAGGAACTGTGCGGATCGAGTGCCGCGAGCATGCCGTCGATCGCGCCCTTCACCAGCACCTTGTTGTCGACCTGATCGACATAATTGGCACGGATGATGTTGTAGACATCCATGAACTGGTCGAGCTCACGATAGGTATCGGTTTCGACCTGCGCCATCGCCCCTGTGGTGACGGGCACCAGCGCGAGCGCGGCGACAATTGCGGTAGCCTGAAGAAGGGGACGGGCCATGGACGCAGCACTTTCAAAACAACGAGGGATGTCGAGCATGAACTGTAGCGCCAATTCGACCCGCGATCAAAGCCGATCAGACGCGATGAAAGCTGAACGGGCGATGGACGAGATCAGCCGAGCAACCGCGTCATATCGATCGCGCGATCCTTGCGGCGCAATTCGATCGTCACGCGTGGCTCGTCGGCGGTCGCTGCCCGCCCGATCGGCGTACCTTGCGCCACGCGTTCGCCCACCGCGACCGACGCGCTGCCGAGATTCGCGATCAGCGAGGTCCAGCCACCGCCATGATCGATGATAATGACGGTGCCATAATCGCGAAAACGCCGAGAAAACACGATCCTCCCGGCCGCCGGCGCGATCACTTGCGCCTGGGATACGGTTTCGATCGTCAACCCGCGCGAGCGCACCCCGGCTTCGGAAATTTCGCCAAGTCCGGTCACCACACGCCCATCGACCGGCAAGCGATAGGGCGGGGCATCGCGTGACCAACCCACCATATCGATCGGCGACCTCGCCTCGCCGGGCTTTGGCGGACGCGGTAGTGGCCCCGGCAGTGCCTCGAGCGCGGCGCGGGTGTCGGCCTGGTTGCCGAGCTGATCCATCAGGTCGACAATGTCGCGCGCGCGCTCCCCGAGTGCGATCGCGCGATCCGATTCGAACAGCGCATCACGGCCAAGCGCGCGCGATTTCAGCCGGTGCTCCGCCTCAAGCCGGGTCAGCGCGAGCCGTTCCGCTTCGAGCCGGGTACGACTTTCGCCGAGCGTCTGCACGGCCAGCGTAGCGCCTGCCTGAAGCCGTCGGGTGCGCGCCAGATCGGCGCGAACATCGGCGGTGCGCAGCTTTACCTGTGGCAGCACCGTGCCGAGCACGGCACGGACATGGACCAGATCGTTGACCGATCCCGGCTGCACCAGGCTGATCACCGCCGGACGCCGCGCGAGCGACTGAAGTGCTGCCATCAGCCGGACGATCGGCCCCTGTTTCTCTGCCAGCCGCGCCCGCTGCTGATCGAGCAGACGGCGGACGATCGTAATACGGGCCTGGGCCGCCGCGATATCCGCCTCCGCGCGCTGAATGCGTGCGGCAACCGCAGCTTCCTGCGCACGCGCCTTGCGCGCTTCGTCGCGTTCACTGGCGGCCGCAGCTTCGAGCTTGTCAGCGCGCGCTTGCGCAGCGGCTGATTGCGCCTTGGCCTCGGCCAGACGATCGCGATCCGCCGTAATCCCGCGCCCGGGGGACTGCGCGGCGAGCGCGCCGCCGATGGCCAGCGTCAACAGGGCAACATAGGGATAGTAGCGCCGCATCGCCGCTATCCTTCGCGGTGATAAGGGTGGTTGGCAAGGATGCTGGTGGCACGCCATAACTGTTCGGCAAGCATCGCCCGCGCCAGCAGATGTGGCCAGGTCGCCCGCCCAAAGGACAGCAGCAGATCGGCATCGGCGCGTGCCGCATCGTCAAATCCGTCGGCCGCGCCGATCATGAACCGTGCTTCGCGTACGCCATCGTCGCGCCACCGCCCTAGCCGCTCTGCAAATGCAACTGACCCAAGCATGTCGCCGGTTTCGTCGAGCATTACGGTGCGCGTTTGCGGCTCAATCGGCGGCACGCGCCCGCCCGTATCGGGCAGTTCGGTAATCTTTACCGGCCAGGCAAGCCGCTTCACATATCGCGCGACAAGCTCGGCTTCAGGACCCCGCCCGATCCGGCCACGCGCAACGATGTGCAGCAGCAAGGCGGCTCAGTCGTCCAGCGTTTCGTCTGCGGCAGGGTCAGGATCGGGCACGGCGACCGGCGCATCGCCGAATGCCCACATCCGCTCCAGATTATAGAAGCTGCGCACTTCGGGCCGGAACAGATGAATGATAACGTCGCCGGCATCGATCAGCACCCAATCCGCCGTCGGCAACCCCTCAATCCGCGCGCTGCGACCAAATTCGGCCTTGATCTTCTCGGTCAGCTTGTGTGCCATCGACGCGACTTGCCGGGTCGATCGGCCGCTCGCGATCACCATGTGATCGGCGATGCTGCTTTTGCCGGCAAGCGGAATCGAGACGGTTTCCACCGCCTGATCATCATCCAGCGACGACAGCACGAGTTGATGCAGCGCCTCGACACGGTCCGTGTCGGACGAAC
>CAZWAL010000029.1:0-19034 GCA_964631905.1 uncultured Stakelama sp. | reverse complement strand
TGGAAACGCGCTCCAACCATGTCCTTGTCGGCACCGTCGTGCTGGTGCTGTTGATCCTGATGGCGGCGTTCGTCGTGTGGCTCGCGCGGCTGAGCGGCACTGCGGACAAGGAATATGACATCTTTTTCAAACAGTCCGTCAACGGCATCAACAAGGGATCAAACGTGTCGTTCAGTGGCGTCACCGCCGGCCAGGTGAAGGATATCGCCCTGTTCAAGGAAGACCCGCAGTTTGTGCGGGTGCGGATCAGCGTGAACCTCGACACCCCGGTGCTACAGGGCACCACCGCGACGATTCAGGGTGTGGGCTTTACCGGGGTAAGCGAAATCCTGCTCGACGGCGCGATCAAGAACCAGCCGCCGATCACGTGCCCGCAAAATAATCCGCAAAGCGCGTGCCCGTTCGGCGTGCCCGTCATCCCCACGCGTCAGGGCGGACTTGGCGCGCTGCTCAGCTCCGCACCGCAACTGCTCGAGCGGCTGTCGAACCTGACCGAGCGGCTGACCGACCTGTTGTCGGACAAGAATATGGCGTCGATCACCGGCATCCTCGACAATACCAATAAGGTAACCAAGGCACTGGCGGACCGCTCAGGCGATTTGGGCGGCACGATTGCCGAAACCCGCGTGACAATCAAAAAGGCGGGCGAAGCCGCCGAGGCCTTTACCAAGCTCGCCAATTCAGCCGACGGCGTGCTGCGTGATGACATCAAGCCCGTTACCGCCAATCTCAACAAGGCGATTGCCTCTGCCCAGCATAGTCTGGAAGAGGTCGACAAGCTGATCGGCGAAGCACGGCCAGGCGTACAGGCCTTCTCCAAGCAGACGATTCCCGAAGTCGGCCAGCTGGTCCGCGATTTGCGCGTGATGGCAGCATCGCTGACATCGGTTGCCGAAAAGATCGACCAGGGTGGTGCCGGATCGATCCTCGGCGCGCCGAAATTGCCCGATTATAATCCGGGCAAAACCCCCAAAGCCCCGAAGAATTGAGGCAAATGATCATGCGCCCCATCGTCACGCTCCTGCCTGCCCTGTCGGCCGCACTCATGCTGGGCGGCTGCATCAGCTTTGCCGCGGCCCCGCCCCCGTCATTGCTGACGCTGACACCGGACAGCCCGCTGGCCACCGGCCAAACGAGCAATTCGGCAACGGCAGCGACGATCCTGATCCAGCTACCCAGCGTCCCCGCATCGCTCGCCAGCGCACGCGTGCCGGTACAAACCACACCGACCGAGATCGCTTATGTGAAGGAAGCGGTCTGGTCGGAGCCGCCTGCGCGCTTGTTTGCGCGGTTGCTTGCGGACACGATCGGCAGCCAGACGGGCCGCGTGGTGCTGACGCCGGCGCAGTCGATGCTCGATCCCGGCGCCCGGCTGGGCGGCGAACTCCGCAGCTTCGGGCTCGATGCCGCTACCGGCGATGCCGTCGTGACCTATGATGCGACGCTGATCCGTGGCGGCAGCACGACCTTTGAGAAGCGCCGGTTCGAGGCGCGCGAGCCGGTCGGCACGGTAACGCCGCAATCGACCGGTCAAGCCATCAACCGCGCGGCCAACCGCGTGGCCGGCGAAGTCGCAACCTGGGTCGGTAAGTGACCCACCCCGCGCCAAACGCTATTTCTTGGTGACGCGCACCGGCACAGGCAGATTGCACAGATCGGCCGCGTTCGATGGCACCGTAAAGAAGGGCGGCGTGCGATTGGCACGTGCGGCCAGATAGCGCGTGAATTCGGCTGATGTGGGTGACAGGAATTGAAACCGCGGGCGCTCTGCGCTGGGCACATCACTGGCAATCGTCACCCGGGCAATCGGTACCCGCATCTCGGGCTTTTCGTAGAGGCCAAGTCCACCCCCGGTGCCGCGCGGCAGCGCAGAAAGCGCCGCCATCCCCTCGATCACCCGGCCGACCACCGCAATATTGCGATCCAGATGGCGCGGCGCATGGCCGATCACGGTATAGAGGTCACCGCCGGTTCCCGTGTCAGGCGCCAGATTACGCGCCACACCGACCATCCCATAGCAATGCGGCAGCCATTGCTGCTTGCCGTCCCCCGCCACCGGCCAGCCATCCGCCGAAAAGCCGGTGACGCGCGCATAGGCATCGGCAAAAGGATTGGGCGTGATGCTGCGCGACGACGCGGGCCATTCATATTCGGCCGGGGGCGTCAGGTTGATGCCCGGCGCAGGCGGCTTTGCCTCGGTCGCATCGCCCCACTGCGTCACATAATTATCCTGCACGCGGTAGACGCTGGCATCGCGCCACCAGCCTGCGCGCGCGATTGTGCGGATATTGGCGACATGGACCGGGGCAAAGCCGCTCGCGAGCCAGACCGCGACGCGCTTGCCATCGACAAAGTCGATCAGCATCACATCATCGTCGCTGATCGCCACCCAGGCGCTGGTGGGCGCGGCATCGGCGATCTGGATCGCTGTGGGTGGCGACGCGGGTGCGGGTACGGGTGCGGCCTGAACGGCAGCGGTGACAAGCGCGGTGGCTATGGCATTGATCATCCGCGTACCATGCCACGCCGACAGCGCTTGCGGAAGCGTCCCCCGCCCGCTACGGCTCGCGGCCTTCCAGTGCATGCGGAGCGGTGGCCGAGTGGTCGAAGGCGCTCGCCTGGAAAGTGAGTATACGTCAAAAGCGTATCGAGGGTTCGAATCCCTCCCGCTCCGCCATTTACCCTGAATTCCAGCCTATCATTTTCGCCAGAAAATGGCTATTTTCCTAGCGTTTGGAGTGCTTGGGGCATCCGCTGCCGTCCACTCCAATCCGTCCGTTCCCACCACTGCTGGTGGGCTAAATTGTGGGCTAACGCGGAAGGAATCGAACCAGTGGGACAGCTCAGCATCGCCCGCATTAAATCCCTCACCGAGCCTGGCAGCTACACTGACGGGGATGGATTGATGCTCGTAATCGCTCCCGGTGGATCGCGGAGTTGGAAATTGCGCATCCGGCTGAACGGCGAAAGGCGCGATTTCGGCCTTGGCTCGCTCAAGGTCGTCACCCTTGCCGAGGCTCGCGAGAGGGCGCGCGAATATCGTCGGCTGATTGCTCAGGGCATTGATCCGGTCGCCGAGCAGAAAAAGGAAGTCGATGCCGTTCCGACCTTCCGCGAAGCTGCTGTGCGCGTTCACGAGGAACACAAGGCTAGCTGGAAGAACGGAAAGCATCAGGCGCAATGGATCACGACGCTCGAAACCTATGCGTATCCGTTCATTGGCGACCGGCTCGTCAACAAGATTGAGGGGCCACAAATCCTCAAGGCCTTGCAGCCGATCTGGCTGATTAAACCGGAAACCGCTCGGCGTGTTCGCCAGCGCATCGGTGCGGTGCTCGATTGGTCCTATGTCAACGGATATCGCGACAGCGAAGCGCCACTGCGCTCGCTGTCGAAGGGACTGCCGCGCCAGCCAAAGGATGACGGCCATTTTGCTGCTATGTCGTTCGCCGATGTCCCGGCCTTCCTCGCCAAGTTGCGCGAGCGCGTCTCGGTCGGTCGGGTGGCGCTCGAAGCGCTAATCCTTACCGCCGCGCGCTCTGGCGAGATACGCGGCGCGACCTGGGGCGAAATCCATCTCGAAGCGGGCCTTTGGTCGATCCCGGCGGAACGAATGAAGATGGCGCGGCCCCATCACGTTCCGCTCGCCCCTCAAGCGATCGATGCATTCGAGCGCGCGAAGGCATTCAGCGCCCCGTGCACCGATCTCGTCTTTCCTGGCATGAAGCTGAAAAAGCCGATGTCGGATATGACTCTGCTCAAGATTCTGCGGGATATGGACGCAGGCGTCACCGTCCACGGCTTCCGCTCGGCGTTCCGCGACTGGGTGGCCGAAGAAACCAGTTATCCGGGCGAAGTGGCAGAAGCGGCGCTTGCGCATGCCAATTCGAACAAGGTCGAAGCAGCCTACCGCCGGACCGATTTTCTCGACAAGCGCCGCTCGCTGATGGTTGAATGGGCCGATTTCTGCGCGAGCAAACTCGCGCAGCCCTCAGGCTGATCCTCGCTCGATCAGCTTTCGGAGGCTGGCCATCGTCACCAGCGTTGCAGTGCCGATCTTGACGGTCTGCAGCTCGCCCGCCTTGATCAGCTCATAGAGCTTTGATCGACCGATGCCGGTCAGCCGGATCGCAACCGGTATCCGCACGGTGAGCGGCTCCAGCGGCAGCGCATATCGCGCTGGCTGATCGCCTGGGCCGATCGACTGGGGCTTGGCGCGGTGCATGGCGACTGCATCGCGCTGCGATTATCTGCGGATCAAGCCCTTACCCGTGCTCATCGCGCTGTGGCGAGCAATCACCTGAAATTGGCGGTGTCGTTAGCTCCCTGGGGGGCCGCAAGTCAGGATGCCACCATGCACTCGACGACCCGCATCGGTAAAACGAGGCGCTGGGATTCCGGCAATCAAACATTCTAACCGGCCTGGGTCTAGAAATGCCGATCGAGGGTCTCGATGCCGCACGAAAGTGCGGTCCAGTCGTAACCGTCATTCAGGGGAGCGACGACCAGGTTAGCTTCAGGTGCCGCCATCGATCACGCGCCGACGCGGCGGCCATGCTCCGCAAGCGCACGTGCAAGCCGCTCGCTAAGCGCAGGTGGATTGGTTATCGCCTCAAAGAAGGCAGCCCGGTCCCGCTCCGAAAGGTTGAGCGTCTCATGCTCGGCGATGGTGCGCCGTGCAGCCTCCGCAATGGCCGTGAGGCAAAAGTCACTGACCTTGCGCCGTTCGAGCTGCGCGGCGCGCTCGATCAATCCCTTGGTCTGTTCGTCGAGCCGGAATTCAAGATGGTGCCCACGGACGATACGCTCACTGCGGGCTGATGTTTTGCTGGCCATCGGGTTCTCCATCGTGGCGAAAATGTAAGCCAAAGCGGCGGGCATATCGAGCGGATGCTGCCTAGAAAACCGGATGGTGCCGTAAAGAGTGCTGAAATTATTGGAGAATCTGCTTCGCGCGGCACGCGCGCCGACCGGACGGCACGGCGAAAACCAAGCCCGATCAAGGGCTTGGGAGGCGCCAGTGCCATGGCTTTTATCTTGCCCTCCTAAATCTCTCCTTCCTCCGCTTCCCGGCCAACTCCTCCTTTCTTTTCCGATGGCACGCCAGGACGGCAGGGAACGCGATATCCTACGATGGGGCAGCTTATTGCCTTTCGAGACACTTAACTTTGCCAGGAGGAGCGCGTTTCGCTACTACTCGGAAGGTAGAGGAGGCGCTTTTTGGCTGATCTTGAGCTCTTGATTTCGGTGAGCGGCGGAGGTGGTTTCCTTTCGCGCTGGCAGGGGTACGTTGCGACGGTGCATGGTGGCAAGCTGCTGAACAAGCTGTTCTGAACGACGTGGCCGCGCGCGATGCCTGGGCCGATGCCGAGAATGACGCGATCGTCGCGGACTATTTTGCGATGCTCGACAACGATGTGGCGGGCAGGCCTTACAACAAAAGCGAGCGACGGCGCGCGCTGGCTGCGCTGATTGGGCGCGGCGAAGGTTCGATCGAGTATAAGCACCAGAATATCAGCGCGGTGCTAAAGGGGCTCGGCGAAACCTGGATCGACGGATACAAGCCCGCTTTCAATTTTCAGGCATCGCTGATCGATGCCGTCGCCCGTTGGCTGGCGCGGCGACCAGAATGGTATGCGCGGGCGGCACGGGTCGATGGGGCATCGACCTCTCGGGTGCGCGACGATCACCTGCTTTGGATCGGCCCACCGCCGACGGTCAGCAATGCGCCGCCACCCGACGAACTCGAACAAATGCTGGCGGTTGCCCAACGCTTCGACGTTGCTGCCCGCGACGAGCGCAATCGTGCACTCGGCAAGGCCGGCGAACGCTGTGTGCTCGAGCACGAACGCGCCACGCTTGCGGCAGCAAACAGGCATGATCTCGCCGAGAAGGTGCGGTGGGTGGCCGATCTCGATGGTGACGGGGCGGGGTATGACATCCTGAGCTTCGAGCCTGACGGGCGCGAACGCCTGCTCGAAGTAAAAACCACCAACGGCTGGGAGCGCACGCCCTTCCACATCACGCGCAACGAACTCGCGGTGGCGGCCGCGCGCCGGGAAACGTGGCAGCTGATCCGCTTGCACTCCTTCGCCCGGCAACCCCGCGCCTTCGCCATCCGCCCGCCGCTGGACGCCCATGTAACTTTGACCCCGACGAGCTTTGTTGCGGGGTTTGGATAGGCGGGAATGTTGGGTTCCGCCCCCGACATTGCCTGTTTGAAATCGGCGGATCGCAAAGAGAAAGATAGGCTATGAGCGCACCAGCGGCTCTGAGCACGGCAGCATAGTCCTAGGTATCGCCGATTGAACCGACTCGGAACCTGGCATAAGAGCCTGACATGAGCATCAACGAAGACCGGACGGCCGAAGAATCACCCTCTTTGACGCGTCCAAGCGTTCCAGAATTGGATGCGATCCTAGGAAAGCGCCATGATGTCTTAGATCATGGATTCATCCGGCTAATTGACTACATGGGCGACGATTCTGCTATCGTGCAGGCTGCGCGTGTCTCGTACGGCAGGGGCACCCGGCAGAGCCGCGAGGATGAGGGGCTCATCCGCTATCTCATGCGACATCATCATACCACGCCGTTTGAGATGTGCGAAATAAAGCTCCATGTGAAGTTGCCGATCTTTGTCGCCCGCCAATGGATTCGGCACCGGACTGCAAATGTGAACGAATATTCTGCGCGCTATTCTGTCCTGGATCGAGAATTTTACGTCCCGGCACCTGAACAAATGGCCGCCCAATCAACCACTAACCGACAGGGGCGGGGGGAAGTACTTGAGTCGAGGCTTAGCGAGATGATGCGCGAAGCCATTCGCGAGGACAGCGAGCGTTCGTTTGAAATTTATCATTGGCTTCTTAACTCGAATGAGGACGGCGAGCAAATCGATAAGGACCGGCCGGCGCTGTCCCGCGAGCTATCCAGAGTTGGCCTCGGCTTGAACACGTACACTCAATGGTACTGGAAGGTAGATCTGCATAACTTGCTGCACTTCCTGAGGCTGCGCGCCGATCCACACGCGCAGTATGAGATTCGCGCATATGCCGATATCCTGCTCGACATCGTTTCACGCTGGGTGCCCGCCACATATCAGGCATTTCTGGATTATCAGCTCAATGCTTTCTCGCTGTCAGGACCCGCGTTATCAGTGGTGAAGGCGTTGCTACGGGGCGAGCCGCCCGATTTGGCAGCGGCTGGTCTTTCAAAACGTGAATGGTCTGAGCTAGAGGCAAAGCTCGGCGTTGCGCCGCAGAGCGCAGGATAGTTGGGCCGACCGAGACTTGCCGCGATGGCAAGCTGTCTCTAGACTGATTAAATTACAGGCCTGAAAAGGGAGTCCTGCGGTCTACGAGGGGGGGAATCGGTTGACATCGCAACGTGCGATAAGAATCAAGCAGCCGACCTCCTTGCTGCCAGCCACGTCTGATCGCAGTTGGGCACGACGTTTCGATGTTATTACCGGACCTGGCTCCTCTTTAGCATCCCGTGTGGTCGACGGGCCACGCTGGGAAGTGACAAGCCTCTTCAGCGGTTGCGGGGGTCTCGATCTGGGTTTTGAGGCTTCCGGTTTTCGCACGAGCCGAGCGTATGATCTCGACGCGTTTGCGGTTAAGACGTTCAACCGAAATCTTCGCGGCCGTGCTATGCGCGCAGATCTAAGCATTGAGAGGCCTCCGCTGGGGTCTCCTGACATCTTGCTAGCGGGCTCGCCCTGCCAAGGATTTTCGACCGCGGGTCGCCGCGATCCCCACGATCCGCGCAATCAACTGGTCATGACGGCGGCGCGGGCGGCGGTCGAGGCGCAGCCCCGCGTCTTTGTGATCGAAAATGTCCCTGCCGCGCTCTCCGGCGCGCAAGGTTTGATCTGGCGAGACGCAGAAAATATGCTGCGGTGGCATGGGTTTCAGGTACGCCGCTTGATGGTGAACGGTGAAGAAAGTGGCGTGGCGCAGCGGCGACGTCGACTATTCATGCTGTGCTGGCGCGGGAGCGATTGCATCCGGGTCAACCCTGAGGCAGTCCCAGGCGTGCTTCTCGAAGAAGCGCTGCTACATGTTAATGAGGCTGCCGACCACGATCCCGTGACCCTAGAGGTCGGAAGTCGTGAGAGATCGATCGCGGAAAGGATTCCTCCCGGCTCGAAGCTCTGCAATGTCAGGATAAGCGACCGCGCGGTCCCAACCTGGGCAATCCCGGAAGTATATGGTGAGACAACGCAGCGTCAACGGCATGTCCTGGAATCTATCGTCCGGTTACGTCGCCGCGCGCGGCGACGCTCCTTCGGCGATGCAGATCCCGTTCTGCCGGAAACCCTAGCGTGTCATATCGGCGAAAGTGTGGACGCTGATCTTCGAACCCTTGTTGAGATCGGCTACTTGCGCCGGATCGGTAATTACATCGATATTACTCACACGTATAACGGCAAGTTTCGACGACTGGCCTGGAAAGACGTGTCGCCGACCGTCGATACGCATTTTGGACAAGCTTCACTTTTCCTGCATCCCGCCGAGCACCGCGCCTTGTCGGCACGCGAGGCGGCCAGAATTCAAGGATTCCGAGACGATTTTGTGATCGACGGAACGCGAACCCAAAAATTCAGAATGTTGGGCAATGCGGTGCCGCCGCCCATGGCAGCGCGGATTGCCCGCTTCATTCGAGAGGCTTTGTTGTAACGATGGCATCGCTTCACGATCTGGCCGAGCCTTGGCTCCGTTCCGATCAGGGCGGTCGGATTGGTGAGCTAATTGAGCAAGTAAGCTGGCTGGGGCGTGAACTCTATCAAGATTATGAGCCCTACGAGTATGAGACGTTCAGCGAGCGCCTTGTCGCGTGGCTCGAACAGGTCGATAATGACAACGATCGCCAAACCTTATTCAGCATACTTGATCATCTCTTTTTTGTAGGTCGACGCGAATTTGAGTCGCTATGTCGCGCGGCTTATAACGAAGGTATTATTCGTTGGCTGATCGACTGCCTTGACCTTCCGGTAGACAGCCCGAATCTCGATTTGCAACTCGCTGAGGCGGTGAAAGGGACTTGGTTCTGCCCCGTCACTGACAGCATGCGGATTAATGCCTTTTTGAAGGTCAATAGGTTAACAGGCCAATCGTATCGGCCCGACTTCCGTTCTTTGGCACAATTCGCCGACGCGAAGGTCGTACGGGAATTCATGGGTACGAAGCTCAAGCGAATTGTATTGCTGGAAGACTTTGTCGGGTCTGGTTCACAGCTCGAAGCGCCCGCTAAATTCGCTGCTTCGATCGACTCAGACGTGCAGATTCTGCTCGTGCCGTTGATCTGCTGCCCCAAAGGGCTCGAAAAAGCGCTCGAGCTAGCTGCTGCACATTCTAACTTGTCTCTAACGACCGTGCTTGAATTATCGAAGGACCTCCTCGTTCAACCTTTTGGCCCGACCGATGAGGCGGACGGCTTCGAGCAGATTCGCGATCTCGTTGATCGCACCAAGGGGCGCTTGAGCCTCCCCAATCAACAAAATCCCTTTGGGTATCGTTCGACCGGCGCCCTCGTGGTTATGTACTCCAACTGCCCCGATAACACGCTTCCAATCATCCATGATGATCGTGGCGCATGGAGCGCCTTGTTTCCCCGGATCGAACGCGAATGAAGACGGTCAACCCTTTTCACGAACTGTATCAGGGCGAGAGCATCTCAAGCGCGGAGTTCGTGCGCATCTTTAGCCCCGATCTGGTCGATCTTGCAGCACCTCTCTTCATGCCCGGCAACGTAGTTTTGGCGGGTGTCCAAGGCAGTGGCAAAAGCATGCTCTTCAAGCTCTTGCGACCGGAGATACGGCAGGAATATGCACGTGCCGCTATCGAGTTTCCGATACCGAGTGAGATGCGCCGCTTCATAGGGGCAGGCATCAACCTCAATACGTCCGAAGCTACGCATTTTGGGCTGCGCAGTGAGCCTGCGGATCAGCTTCAGCGAGGCCTGCTCTTTGGCGATTTCTTTAACTGTGCCATCGTGATCGATCTTCTCGAGACGGTTCGAAAGCTTGCTGCCGGAGAACCATCGGTCTGCGCAGAACTTGGTATTTCATTGGATGCCAAGCGGTCCGGGATCCTGGCTCAAATGGTCGCCAAAGATCCGGCATGGCAAGGGGCACTCTTTGGCGTTGCCTCACTTGAAGATATACAGCAGCGCCTGCGTGCGCGTCTCATGCACTATGTTTCATTCATGCATGGCAACGTCGATAGCCTCGCCACTGAAATAACGTCGACCAAAACTGCGGTCGGCCTTCCAATCGCCGCTACTGCGAATGCGCTGAAGCTTGCGGGCATTGTCCCTGACGACGTCAACATCTTTGTGCATGTCGATCAGTATGAAGAAATAGGGACGATCCGGTTGAGGAGCGACGAGCCCGATTTTCAGTCGGTTGTAAACCGCGCGCTCAATCTGCGTGACCGAGCCGTATCGTACCGTATTGGCACGCGCGCTTATGCATGGCACGAGAACGCGACAATCTTCGGTACGACAGCGAAGCTGGAACAGGATCGGGCGTACAAATTCGTTGACCTCGACGAAAAGCTACGCCGGCATGAAGATCGCTCAACGTATGTCTTCCCCAAATTTGCAAAAAACGTGTTTGGCCGTCGGCTGCGCGCCGCTCGCATCGCAGATGAGGAAGATGATGGGCAGTTGATCCAGGAGGTGTTTGGTCGATCGCGCTCGGCGGAGGAAAAGGCTCGAAGCTATGTCGGCACTCGGCCCGAAAGAGCAGTAAAGATTCCTAAGGATTGGCCGAAGCCGGTAAAAGAGCGCTTGGCAGCAATCGCTATTGAGGAACCACTTGCTGGCCGCCTAGCCGAGTCTTGGCTACGCCAGAATGGCCCCGCGGCGATATACGCTACCCCGCCACCTTGGCGAGAAAATGAATGGTGGCGAAAGGAGCGGATCGAACTAGCCCTCGCCCAGATCGCCAGCGCGACGCAGCAGCGGCAACTTTGGTCAGGCGTAGATGACATTATCGATATTGCAGATGGCAATATCTTAGCGTTCCTAGCGATTTGTCAGAAGATTTGGGATTTGGCTGCGCAGATGGATGGACGCCGAGACCAAATTCCCCGGTTCCCAGTTTCCGGAAACGTGCAGTCGGTGGGCATTCTCAACGCCAGCGAGGATTGGTTTGAGAAGATTCGGCAGGAATTTGGAAACAGTGACGACCGGTTCAAGCTGGTTCGGTTTTTAGGCCAACGCTTTTCGCGCGACATGCTCGATGATCGCAAAATGAGCAATCCTGGCCACAATTCATTCTCGGTGGCAAACGCGGACCTTGAGCGTTACCCTCAGGTCCGCAGACTTCTTATTGAGGCAAGTGCTTTCGGGAACTTAGCAATGCTCTCCCACACAACGAAGGAGCGAGACCGAGCGCCGCGTACCAAGTTCTACGTAAGCAAGATATATTGTCCCTCCCTCCGGCTTCCATTCAACCGCATTAAGGAACCAGTCTATGTGAAGGCTTCTGAGGTTGAGGGCTGGATGATGGAAGCCGGAATTTTAAAACATGACGGTCGCCGAGCGTCTGGACGTCGCGCGTCAGAAGATCCACCTTTGTTTGATCTGCTTAGCGATACCGAATGAGCGGCACACACTATCGCCCTTGGGGCCCCTTACCTTGGCTGCTTGGCCGACTCCCTGATCGCAGATGGGGCGTAATGGGAAGTCTTAGCACCGAGGATCGCTGCGCGGCTGTTCTCACTGGTATCAACCGGCAAGATAGGGCCGGACTACGGTTCGTAAAGATATTGGACCCCGACCAGCCGATCGATCAGCCATTCGAGGCGCGTCATGAGGAGATGCGAAAACGGCTTGTTACCCTTGGCTGCTGTAACGGCGAGATTGTCGACGCCGAGTTGCTCGCAACAATAGATGAAATGAAGGCGGAAGTGGATGCATTCGTTGCTGTGGCCGGAGAAAATGTGATCCTCGACATAACGTCGATGCCGAAGCACTGGTTTTTCCCTATCGTTCGTGCGTTGCTTCGAGATCCCGCCGTCAAGACTATGCTGATCACCTACTGTTCCGCTGGCTCCTACGGTAAGCAACTCTCGTCAAATCCAAATCCAATGCGCACGCTACCCGGCTTCGGCACAGCGGATAGTCGTACGAGCCACGAAGTCGCAGTGGTAGGTATCGGGTTCGAGCCGATGGGACTAAAGGAGCTCTATGCGCGGCACAGATGGGAAAAGATGCGATACATTTTCCCTTTTCCGCCTGGGCCGCCCGGATTCCACCGCAATTGGAACTTCGTACGAACGCTAGAGGAACAGGCGAAGGAGCACGACGATTCTCCCGAACAAGATCGTTGGCACATAAACATGTACGATTGCTCATCGACCTTCGACGCTCTGTCGCGCGTAACTCGTGACGGACAAGCGAAAGCGGTATTCGCGCCTTACGGACCGAAAACAAGTTCGCTCGCTATGTGTCTATTTGCTTGCGCAACGCAAGAAGGCTCAGGTCCGCAGCTGCCAGTCTATTACGCACAACCTCGCCGCTACGATATAGGCTATTCGCGCGACGTAAGGAAAACTGCCGACGGTCGCGACGACATCAAAGCTTATTGCGTTAAGCTTAATGGTGTTGGCCTCTATCGGCTTCCTAAATTGACCATCGGACCTGCAAACTAGAGCGCAGGAGGCAATGTTCCCACTGCACTAACAAAATACCGTTTACATGCTTTCAGGACTTGCCGAGCGAAGGGCTGGTCTTTTTCCCAAAGTTCACGATAGGCACGCACACACGCCGTGTGCGGATAGAGAGGTGAAACAATCTCTCGCACAACCTCTGTATCGCTGTCGTCGCCTGTACCTGCGTCAATCGCTGCAAGCGCCTGTCCAAGTAACATTATCATGTTCGCCCGCTCCCGGTGGAGCTGTTCTCGGCGGTTAAGATCAAAGAAGTCGATGATTACCTGCCCGCGTCGCCGCTTATGGCCAGACGATGCCTTCGGCACGGCGGTGGTCGCAATGAACGTAAGGAGCTCTTCAGGATCAGTGTCATCTGCACCGATCGGATAGCAGAGGAGCTGTTTCTCTTTGCTGGTTTTACCGGGTGTCTTTTGACGTGGACCTGCGATTGGGAAATAGTTCGACTTCAACCCCGTGTTACACACCTTACAGGAAGCAGCGTAGTTTTCGAGTGCATACGGTAGCCAATAGTACCCTGCGGGGTTATCCGGACCAGTCGAAAATGGATATGAATAGCTGTGCTTGTTTGGGTCGGGCCAAATAGCAACTGACGATTTCGGACGAAAATGCTCAAGGTCAAATTCTATCTTTCCATAGAGCTCGTTTTCAAACTGGCGCTCGCAGAAAACGCATTTGTTCCTCTGAAGCCTCATGAAAATTGGCTTTACCGTGCTCCAAATCGCACTGGGCTCAGCATACCTCCCGTTGGCGACAAATTGTGCGGTCCTGGCCGCTGCCTTGGAACGCCAGTTTGCGTCGATTGCGTCGACCGCAGCTTCGATCTCCGTCAAGTTGGCATTGTGGCGAATCACGCGCCCGCCTCGTCCTCTGAAGCCCCAAGCGCGCGCGCTGGCGCAGCTAATCGTTTGAGCAATGAAAGTGCGGCGCCCCTGTCTCCATTGGCTGCCTCGGCGAGTAATTCGTCGGCTTCATTTACGGCTTGTTGGCCTCGTGTAGTAGGCAACCCAAAATAGGAGCTAAGCAATAGCTGCTCAGCGCTTTGTCCGAAAACTCGTTCGTCGATCTGTTTGATGATCGCCGTGCCGTCGTCGGCGGTGTCGGTCAGGAAGACGTTCTCTTTGCGAACCGTGCTCGCGACCAATGGGCTGTGCGTCGTGCATACGAATTGGAGGTTTGGAAATGCCCTAGCAAGTGCTGGTAAAATTGTACGTTGCCAAGCAGGATGCAAGTGCAAGTCGATCTCATCTATGAGAACAATGCCCGAAATGGTTTCCAGCCTCTGATTGGTAGGACAAACATCAGCAAGATGGCCAATGAGGTCGCCGGCCATTCCAATAAAAGCTTTATATCCATCTGATAAGGCAGAAAATGGGGTAGGCTGGCCATCGAATTGGAAGATAAACTGCGATTCATGCGTGTCGAATTTGCCATCGAAGCGAACATTTTCCGGCAGGACCTCGGATAAGATATCAAGAGCCTGACTGCGGTGGGGTCCCTTTAGCTTGGGAAACCAAGCTTGGAGAGGGCGAACTGCGACGTGATCTTCGAACAGACCCGCCACCCGTTGATAGCGCAATCCCCTCTCACGCCGGCTGCTACTCTCGACAAAATCGCTAGTTTCTACACGGCGCGTAGCACCGTAGCCGACCACGAAAAATGCTGGCGAGAAGTCATCGAAGATGAGGTCGGTTATTGGTGTTGCGGGTGTGCTGTCGAGATGGAGCCGGTCGCGACTGCTCTTTTCGCGGGCCTCAAAGCGAGCTAGCAATTCAAGATCAATGCGTGGCTTCGTCGCATTGGCCGCACCATACTCGGTTGTATCAGTCTTCCCTCTCAGCTTGATCAGCGCCTTCTTGCCATTCGGACGTCTTACCATACGATAGGGTACGAAGCCGGTTTCAAGCAGGACCGGTGCCAAAACGGCTATCGCGATAGCGCGCAAAATCGAGGACTTTCCGCCTCCGTTATCGCCAAGCACCAGATTGACATTTGCAAGCTCCGACTTCCGGCTGCCACGCCGACCCGGATATTGGAGGTCCATCTCTGCTTTTCCGAAACACCGAAAGTCGTAGACCGAAAGCTTCTTGGCATACATTGGTAGCCGGCTCCTTTGAGATCTACACTGCTAGCGACATTGCATCGGCGCGCCAAGCGCGCCGCGCGTCCCGTCGCGCCTATGAACGCGATTCACACGCGGATAGGTGCAGAAATAACCGGCAATATCCGAGTTGAAAAGGTTCATATAAGCGGCATTTTTTCAAACTTCCCAACCGGCACGAAAACCGGCACAACAACCGGCATGGATGTCAGCTCGATGGAACCCATGCTGCCCGCCGAGGCGGAGCGTTCGCTTGATGACGTAACGTTCGAGCTGGTGCGCGAAGCGTCGATGTTGGCGGGACGGGTGCATCCGATCGTGCAGGAGGCAATCGGCGCGCTGGTGCGGTCGATGAACTGCTATTACTCGAATCTGATCGAGGGGCACGATACCCATCCGCGCGATATCGATCGGGCGCTGGCGCAGGATTTTTCGGTCGAGCCGCGCAAGCGGGCGCTGCAGCTGGAAGCCGTTGCGCATATCGACGTACAGCGGCGGATCGATCTTGTGGATGATCCGCAGGACTGGCCCGCGAGCCGCGCCTATGCCGAATGGCTGCATCGCGCGTTTTGCGAAAAACTGCCCGACGAACTCTTGTGGGTGGAAAATCCGGACACGGGCGAACGGCTGCGGGTCGTGCCGGGCGAACTCCGCCAGCGTGAAGTGATGGTCGGTCGTCATCTTCCACCCGAGGCCGATGAACTGCCACGGTTCCTAGCGCGGTTCGAGGAGGCCTATAATCCAGCGCGGCTCAACCAGATGCGTCAAGTCGAGTCAGTCGGCGCGGTCCACCATCGACTGCTTTGGATTCACCCCTTCCTCGATGGAAATGGACGGGTGACCCGGTTGATGAGTCACGCGCTGTTCAAGCGCCTGGGTATTGGGACGAGCCTTTGGTCGGTCTCACGCGGGCTTGCCCGGGATGCGCATCGGTACAAGGCGCTGCTTGCGGTGGCGGACGGCCCGCGCCGCGGGGACCGCGATGGGCGGGGTGCGCTCACACAGGCGGGCCTGGTCGAGTTTTGCGATTTCTTCCTGCGCACCTGCGTCGATCAGGTTCGCTACATGGCCTCCATCCTCGAGCCGCAGGAACTGCTGCGCCGGATCGAAGCATATGCCGATGACGAGGCGCGCGCCGGTCGGTTGCCGAGGGGCGCGTTTCCGATCCTGCGCGAGGCCTTGCTGACCGGTGAATTGTCGCGTGGCGATGCAGGGCGGTTGACCGGCTATCAGGAGCGCAAAGGCCGTGAGGTCGTCGCGTCACTGCTTGCGAACGGTTTGTTGGTGGCGACGACCCCAAGCCATAAGTCCGCTGTGCGGCTGGGTTTCCCCATTGACGTTGTGGAGCGCTGGTTTCCCCGGCTATATCCGGTCGGGCTATCGTAACGGGTCGCGCAGACATCGGCGGACGCCAGCGGATTGCAAATGCGGCTGGTGGGCACGATTGTGGGCCAGAGCGTCAATCGTTCTGTAAAAATCTTTGATTTACAATATCTTAGTTCGAGAGAACGGCACCCTCCCGCTCCGCCACGCAGTCCAGACACCCGTCTCTGATTTAAGACGTCGTGCGCAGCGCGGCCTGTTGGGCGGACTGCCGGGCTTTGTCAGACCAAATGCACCGATCGTTAGGGGCGTGCAATTAGTCAGGTCAGATGCCCCGCCCTCGCAAGCCCGCCAGTCCGTTTCGCTACTTCAACTCCTCGCCCGAGGTGATCCGCCTGGTGGTCATGATGTATGTGCGGTTCCCGCTCAGTTTGCGGAACGTGGAAGACCTGCTGTTCGAGCGCGGGATCGACATCTGCCACGAAACAGTGCGGCATTGGTGGAACAGGTTCGGACCAATGTTCGCCGGCGAAATTCGACGGCAACGAGTGTCGCGGAAGCGGGGGTTTCGCCACTGGCGGTGGCACCTCGACGAGATGTACGTGAAGCTGAATGGCGAGATGGTCTACCTCTGGCGCGCAGTCGATCAGGAGGGCGAGGTCCTCGAAAGCTACATCACGAAGACCCGCGACAAGGAAGCCGCGCTGCGATTCATGAAGAAGGCGCTGAAGCGCCACGGCGCTCCGGAGACGATCAACACTGACGGCCTGGCATCGTACAAGGCGGCGATGAAGGTGCTCGGCAATACCGGGAAGCAGGAGGTCGGACGCTGGGCCAACAACCGGGTGGAGAACAGCCACCTCTCGTTCCGACGACGGGAACGAGCGATGCTCAGGTTCAGGCGGATGAAGTCGCTACAAAAGTTCGCCAGCGTCCACGCCAACGTCCATAACCACTTCAATCTCGAACGCCATTTAGTTGATCGCCAGACCTTCAGGGAACGCCGCTCGGCCGCGCTGGCCGAGTGGCAATCCCTTGCGCACTGAGCCGTGACCCCAAAGCCCGAGCCGCATCGTCCAGAGACGAGTTCGCTTTAGACTGACAGCACCATTCTGGGCGCTGACCTTCTGCGCGCGCGGGCCGCGGTAATCGACTATGGTTCGAACACTCTCCTGCTTCGCGCTCATCCATCGCAATCGGCAGAGGACAACAATAGAGGGGCGGGGGAATGAATCCGATCGTGTTCGGGCTTGTCGCGGGGATCGTCTTTGGCGCCCTCAACGTGCTCAGCATGTTGCCGCTGGCGTTTCCTGACAAGCCTGCGGCCCTAGCAGGGGCCTTTCTGAGCCGCTTCGCAATCGGATTTCTGATTCCATTTGTGCGCTTGCCGATGCCGATGTGGGCCGCCAGCGCAGCGGTTGGACTGCTCATCAGCCTTCCCGACGCCGTGATCACCAAGGCATATGTTCCTATCATTGCAACGGGACTGATCGGCGGGGCAATCATCGGCTGGCTTGCGGAAAGGTTTTTAGTCAGCTGAAACCGGTGAAGCCTCGAAACGCTCGATGTCTGTGGATACTTCCGGGTTGATGATCGTACTCAACTGGCGTGCTCGAACACTATACGCCAGCCACTTTGCTGTCCCTCCCAAAGCTGCGTGGAGACGCCTCCAAACAAGCGCTTTCCATCCTTTGTAATCGCCCATCGCACGACAATCAGCGCGGAATGATCGGTGAGGTCGCGCTTCTGGAGCACTTCGCCTGAATAGACCCCCATCTCGCTGGGCCTGCCCCCAAAGTCGGCACGCATGGCCGCGGCAAAATCGCGTCGTCCGAATGAAATACTAGCGCGATTGACCCAGGTCATTGAAGCATCATCGAGATAGTAGGCCAGTGCCGCCTCAAGATCCCCATGGTTCCATGCCGCGCGCTGGGCATGAAACCCGCGCTCAGCTTCCTGAGAGGGTGTTGCACGTAAGGTTGCCCCAGCCAAGAGCACCAAAAGAGCCATCCTCATCATCCGGATTGGATCCGCGCGATCAGGCCTTGTCCGATGATCGCTTCCCAGCCCGATGTGAGCGACGCGCGCAAGCTTGGTCCCACACGGCCGAAAACAGAATCGGTCAGGCGGATGATGACTGCACCGTCTTCCGCACCTGTATCGAGTGATATGTGGAGAAGAGAGGTTGCCGGACCTCCATATCGGCTCGCAAGCTGGCCAGCGAGATCGATTGACTTGAGCGGTTCGACAGCAATTACCCGGTACCATTCAATGCCGGCCCCATCGGTCGTGCGCTCGGCGAGCGATCCGCCGGGGACAGGATCCAATGTCATGGCGGCGCCGGCCGGGCCCGCGCGATGTTCCACAGGCCACCAGTCACCTATCTGGCTCGTCAGAACCTGCCAGACCGTCTGGGGAAAGGCGAATACAGTCCAATCCATCGCGACTTCGACAATTTGCGCCTGTGGTTCGTCCGCAGGAGTCATGAGGGTTCCTTCCGAAAGTCGCTGCACGTTTGAAAGAGCGCTTGCAAACGCTTGGGTTCTTTGGGGCATCCAGCGGTCATACAGTGCAGCGAGGGGTGCGCGGTTAAGGTGGTTGAGCCGAAACTTTCCGTGGCGGCGTGCCGTGATGAGCCCAGCACGTTCCAAAACGGCAATGTGCTTCATGACCCCGAACCGGGTCATCGGCAGACCCTCGCATAGCGCGGAGGTTGTCTTTGGACCGTCGCTCAAGACATCGATCAAATGACGGCGCGTCGGATCGCTAAGCGCTTGCCAGATGTCTGGTCGCGGGAAGGCAGATGAGGCAATCGCGTACATGTGACTCGAATGTCACATGAAGGTAGATATGTCAATGGACGCCATGGTCAGTAGTGAGCTGCCCCCGTCTGAGTGGTCCATCGACTATGATAGTCTGGATCATGAAAG
>CAZWAL010000028.1:0-19081 GCA_964631905.1 uncultured Stakelama sp. | reverse complement strand
AGCTCCGCTCTTAATCAGCGGGTCCTTGGTTCGAGCCCAAGTGCGTCCACCATAAACCCTACATAACCGAGCTCTGGCGTGCAGCGATCAGCTGCTGATGCGAAACGTGCATGTTCGTGGGACTAGCCGCAGCCTTTTGGCGCGACCACGCCCGTTCAGCGCGCCTTCCACCATAGCGGGCCGGCGAGCAGCAACAGAACCGCAACATTGATCAGGGCGTTGCTCGCATTCCCTGATGCGATCGAGCCCGAACTGTCGAGAACAAACCAGGCGAGCAAACCGCCAAGCACGGCCTTGCGCACGCCATCAGGCGCTGCATCGAACACCAGCGCGCGCAGAAGCAGGATCATCACCCCCCAGCCAAACAGGAAGCCGCCGGTCAGCGCCGACAGAAACCGTGTGGTGGCGTCCGCGAAAGTCATGTTGCCATCTAGTGGCCAGCTGAGCACATCGAGCGACCAGCGCGCAGGTTCCGCCGTCGCCAGCATCGATCCGAGCGCAAAGACGGGACCGAACGAGGCCACCCCGATGCCGGTCACGAGAAGCCAGTTCTTGTGCCATTGGTGTGTCATGATGATCTCCCGCATCGACGTGCACCATTACTTGTAGCGATCGCTACAAGTAATGCAACCGGCGGGTTTTCAGCAGGACTTATCGGCCCGGCGTATGCAACATCGTGGTTGATGCAGCCTCATAGGCAGCGATCGCCGCATTGTTGGCAAGGGTCAGGGCAATCTCGTCCGTCCCCTTGAGCAGGCAATCGCGTCGAAAAGCGTCGAGCTCGAAAGCATACCGGTCTTGAAACGGGGTCGTGACTGTCATCGTGGTGAGATCGATCGTGATCGGGTGATCCGCCGCCACGGTCATCAGCCGATCGTTCGCCTCCTGTGGCAACACGACGGTGATCATGCCGTTCTTGAAGGCATTGCCAGCGAAGATATCGGAAAAGGACGGGGCGATCACAGCGGTGATGCCATGGTCCATCAATGCCCACACCGCATGTTCGCGGCTCGATCCGCACCCGAAATTGGCGCCAGCGATGAGGATGCAAGCGCCCTGATGCGCGGGATCATCGAGCACATTTCCGGGTACGCGCCGTAATGATGCGAATACATGCGCACCAAGCCCGATACGCGTTACCGTCTTCAGATGATCGGCGGCGATGATCACATCGGTGTCGACATTGGCGAGTCCCAGCGGAATCGCCCGCCCTTCAACGCGTTCGACGGGGGTCATGTCATCATCTCCCGCACATCGCTCAACCGGCCGTTCACCGCCGCGGCTGCTGCCATCGCCGGCGAGACCAGATGGGTGCGTGCTCCAGGCCCCTGCCGCCCCATGAAGTTGCGGTTCGAGGTTGACGCGCAACGCTCTCCCGGTGGGACCCTGTCGGGGTTCATGCCGAGACACATCGAGCAGCCCGGCTCGCGCCAATCAAACCCCGCGTCGATGAAGATCCGGTCGAGCCCCTCTGCCTCGGCCTGGCGTTTCACCAGGCCTGATCCGGGGACCACGAGCGCCTGACGAATGCGCGGATGCACGCGTCGTCCGCGCAGCACAGCGGCGGCGGCACGCAAATCCTCGATCCGGCTGTTGGTGCAGCTGCCGATGAAGATGTGATCCACGACGATCTCGGTCATCGGGGTACCCGGCGTCAGGCCCATATAATCGAGCGATTTGCTCACGGCCGCTTGCTTGGCCGGATCGGTAAAGCTTGCCGGATCGGGCACTAAGCCGCCCACGCCGACCACATCATCGGGGCTGGTGCCCCACGTAACGCTCGGGGTGACGGTGCTGGCGTCGATGGTAATGCTCTTGTCGAAAACGGCGCCCTGATCGGTTTTCAGGGTGCGCCAGTAATCGACCATCCGGTCCCAATCGGCGCCCTTGGGAGCCATTGGCCGTCCTGCAAGATAGGCGAAAGTCTTGTCGTCAGGCGCGATCAGGCCAGAGCGTGCGCCGGCTTCGATCGACATGTTGCACACCGTGAGCCGCGCTTCGATGCTCATCGTTTCGAAGGTCGCGCCGCGATATTCGATCACATAGCCCGCCCCTCCCGCCGCGCCGATCGCGCCGATGATCGTCAGGATCAAATCCTTGGCGGTCACGCCGTGGCCGAGATCGCCGTCGACGCGCACTTCCATGGTTTTGGATGGGGTAAGCAGCAGCGTTTGGGTGGCGAGGACATGCTCCACCTCACTGGTGCCGATGCCGAAGGCCAGTGCACCAAGGGCGCCGTGCGCTGCGGTATGGCTGTCGCCGCATACGAGCGTCGTCCCGGGCAAGGTAAAGCCCTGTTCGGGGCCGATGACATGGACGATGCCCTGCTCGGCGGCCGTCGCCCCGAAATAGGGGATGCCGAAATCGACCACGTTCGCCTCAAGCGCGGCAAGCTGAGCCGCGCTGGCAGGATCGGCGATTGGCAAGCGCTGTCCGCTGGCATCGATCCGCGCAGTGGTGGGAACATTATGATCCGGCACCGCCAGGGTGAGATCGGGACGACGCACCCGCCGACCCGCCAGCCGCAGCCCTTCAAAGGCCTGAGGCGACGTCACCTCATGCACCAGGTGACGATCGATATAGATCAGGCAGGTGCTATCCGCCCGACGTTCGACGACATGCGAATCCCAGATTTTCTGATACAGCGTCCGGGGCGGGTCGATCACGCGGCAACCTCCGTTTGCAACCGCATCCGGTGGCGCACGGCATCGCCGAAGGTGCTGCAGCTCGCGGTGCCGCCCAAATCGGCGGTCCGGATACCGTCAAGCAGACACTCTCGCACGGCATCACGCAGCGATTCAGCCGCTTTGCCTTCACCAAGCATGTCGAGCATCATCGCGGCACTTTCCATCATACCGGCGGGATTGGCGCGGTCCTGCCCGGCGATATCGGGGGCGGAACCGTGGATCGGTTCGAACAGGCCACCCCCGCCGCTGCCGGTGCTTGCGGACCCCAGAAGCCCGATCGAGCCGGGGATTACCGACAATTCATCAGACAGAATGTCACCGAACAGATTTTCGGTCAGGATCACATCGAAGCGCTTCGGGTTCTTGATCAGCTCCATCGCCGCTGCATCGACGTAAAGATGATCGAGCGCAACATCGGGATAGTCCGCCGCGACCTCGGTCACGATCCGCCGCCACAGTTTGGATGATGCGAGCACATTGGCCTTGTCAACCGAGGTGACACGCCGCGACCGCCCCTGCGCTGCCCGAAACGCGACATGGGCGATCCGCTCGATTTCGTCGCGCGAATAGGCGCAGACATCGCTGGCAAGGTCTTCACCGAGCACATGCTCGCCGAAATATAAGCCTCCGGTCAGTTCGCGGACGACGAGGATGTCGATCCCGGCGACCAGTTCGGCCTTGAGTGGAGACAGATCCTCCATACCAGGGATGACCCGCGCTGGCCGCAGATTGGCAAACAGCCCGAGTTCCTTGCGGAGCCGCAGCAGCCCCGTTTCGGGGGTTTGCGCCAGCCCGGCCCATTGCGGTCCGCCAATCGCGCCCATCAGAATCGCATCGGCGGCGCGCGCTGCCGCCAGCGTATCAGCGGGCAGCGGATCGCCATGCGTGTCGATCGCGACGCCACCAAAATCATAGGCCGTGAAGCTCAACCCGAGTCCATGCGTGTCGGACAGCATGGCAAGGCACGCAATCGCCTCGCGCGCCACTTCGGGGCCGATGCCGTCGCCGGGCAACACCGCGATCGTGAATGACCGGTTTAGTGCGCCGGCGGGTACGTCGATGCCTATCACGTTCGTTTCCACCAAAATTCCAACTCGCCCTCAAAAAAAGTCGCCCGTATCGGGCTGCGCGTCGATGCACCAGCAAACTAATATTGCGCAAGACCATAGTTGGTGCGATGGAAAATTTCCTGCCGACCAAGCTCTCGAAAGCGCCGTAATGACCGATTCTGTTGCCACCCAGCCTGCCCAAAACCTGCCGCTTCCCTCGCGTGAACTGCTTGAAGGGGAAGCACGGGCGCCTGCCCGCGCCATGCTGCGCGCTGCGGGGATCGACGATGAAGCGATGGCGAAGCCGATGGTCGCGATCGTCAACAGCTGGTCGACGGTAACGCCCTGCAACATGCATTTGCGCGAACTTGCCGATCACGCCCGCGCAGGCATTATCGCCGCAGGCGGCACCCCGGTGGATTTCAACACGATCGTCGTTACCGATGGCATCTCGATGGGCACGCCGGGGATGCGCGCATCGCTGATGAGCCGCGAGTGCATTGCCGATTCAGCCGAACTCGCGGTGCGCGGGCATATGCTCGACGCGGTGCTGTTCCTGGTCGGCTGCGACAAGACGATCCCTGCTGCCGCGATGGCCGCCGCGCGACTCGATCTGCCCTCGGTCATCCTGTACGGCGGTTCGATCATGCCGGGCCGCTTGGGCGACAAGGCGCTGACGATCCAGGATGTCTTCGAGGCGGTTGGCGGGCACGGCGCAGGCACGGTGAACGATGCCGAACTGCTCGCGGTCGAAAAGGCCGCCTGCCCCGGTGCCGGCGCCTGTGGCGGGCAGTTCACCGCCAACACGATGGCGCTGGCGATGAGCTTTCTGGGACTCTCGCCGATCGGCGTGAATGATGTGCCCGCGGTTCATCCTGACAAGGCAGGGGCCGCGAAAGAAGCAGGGCGCGTGCTGATGGATGCGGTACGCGCCGGGTGCAACGCCCGCAGCCTGATCACGCCTGCCAGCCTGAAGAACGCCATCGTCGCGGGCACAGCGACTGCCGGATCGACCAATCTCGTGCTCCACTTGCTGGCGATCGCGCGCGAGGCGGGGATTCCCGAAAGCGACTTCGCGATCGACCTGTTCGACGATATTTCTCGGTCCACGCCCGTCATTGCCGATCTGAAGCCCGGCGGGCGGTTCATGGCACCCGATATGTCGGCGGCGGGCGGCACCGCGCTGCTCGGGCGGCGGCTGATGGAGGCCGGGCTGATCACCGACACGCCTACAGTCACCGGCAAGAGCCTGTTCGAGCATTTCGTCGAAGCCCCCGAAACGCCGGGTCAGGAAGTGATCCTGACCGCCGATGCGCCGCTCAAGCCGCGCGGTGGGTATGGCATTCTCTACGGCAATATCGCGCCTGAAGGGTGCGTGGTGAAGCTCGCCGGGCATGATCGGATGCGCCATGAAGGCCCCGCAAAAGTGTTCGATGGCGAGGAGGCGACCTTTGCCGCCGTTGCTGCGGGCGAAATCGAGCCGGGCGATGTTGTCGTCATTCGCGGCGAAGGGCCGGTGGGCGGCCCAGGCATGCGCGAAATGCTGGGCGTGACGGCGGCGATCCAGGGGCGCGGGCTTGGCGACAGCGTTGCGCTCGTCACCGACGGGCGTTTCTCGGGCGCGACCTATGGCTTCATGGTTGGGCATATCTCGCCCGAAATGGCGCGCGGCGGGCCAATCGGGCGACTCCGCACCGGCGACCGGATCATCATCGATGTCGAAGGCCGAACGATCTCAACCGATGCTGATCTCGACAGCCGTCCTGCCGCACCGCCAATCGCGCGTGATGTGACGGGGGCGTTCGCCAAATATGCACGGCTGGTGGGGTCGGCTTCGCAGGGGGCCGTGACGAGCGGCGCCTGATCAGTGCGCGGCGGCGACGCTGCCCTTTTTGTGCGGGATCAAATGAAGCACGCCGACAATGACGCCGCCGACGATCAGGCCGACGATTGCCGAACCGATCGCCCCGACCAGCCATTCGAGCACCGGGCCGATCGCCGGGACGGCTTCGGCGGCGGCATGGGCTGATCCGTGCACGAGATGCGGGATCGTCTCGAGGTGGAATACCTCAAGCCCGTGCACGATGATGCCACCGCCCACCCAAAGCATCGCCGCCGTGCCAATGGTCGCGAGCGCGGTGAGCAGGATCGGCATCGCCTTCACGAGGCCGCGCCCGAACGCCCGGACAGATGATGCAGTGCGTTTGGAGAGATTAAGGCCGATATCGTCCATCTTTACGATCAGCGCGACGGCGCCATAGACCGCAACGGTAATGGCGATGCCGACCAACGCAAGCACCAGCGCCTGTTGGATGATCCCCATCGCGGGAAGTTCAGCGAGCGCGATCGCCATGATTTCGGCGGACAAAATCAGGTCGGTACGGATTGCGCCGCTGACCTGGCGATCCTCGAGTTCTTTCGGATCGGCGATTACGGTAGCTTCCTCGCCGTGATCCACGCCTGATATCTTCTCGAGCAGCTTTTCAGCGCCCTCAAAACAGAGATAGGCGCCGCCGATCATCAGGATCGGTGTAATCGCCCAGGGCGCAAAATAGCTAAGGGCCAGCGCGGCTGGGAGCAGGAACAGCAGCTTGTTCTTGGCCGATCCCCACGCAATCTTGGCGATGATCGGCAACTCACGGTCAGGCGTCAGCCCGACGACATAACCAGGCGTAACGGCGGTATCGTCAATTACGACGCCTGCGGCTTTTGCGCCTGCCTTGCCAGCCGCCGCTGCAACGTCATCCACCGATGCGGCCGCGACTTTCGCGATCGCCGCGATGTCGTCCAGCAATGCGACCAAACCACCCGGCATGCCATTCCCCCAATCAGACCTTTGCCATCCTTAGCGTGCTGCCGGGCAATTGCGGAAGCCCAGAACTGGCCGCGCGCGAAGGGAATTGGCGATTGACACATTAGGCAATCGATGACCGGCGCGATCGTTCCTCACGCGTCGAGATGACCAAGGAGTAACCGATGCGTATGATGTTGTTTGTCGCTGCCATTGCCGCGTTGAGTGGCGGTGCGATTGCTCAGAATGTGACGGTCCAGTCCGTCCCGGAGTCCACCCCATCCAGCCAAGTGCCAACCGCCATACCCACGCCAACGCCACCCCCCGCCCTTCCCCAGCGGTTCGGCAACGGCGGCGCGATCATTCAGGCGTGTCGGGCGGATTTCGTTGCGCTCTGCCCGGGTATGACCCCTGGCGACGGCAAACTTGGTCCGTGCATTCGCGCCAATCGGGCGAAACTCTCATCAACCTGTCAGGCCGCGATGCGCGAAGGCCTTGGTGCACGCCGGGGTCAGCGGGTGCCCCCCGCCGCAACGCCATCCCCGTGACGTTGCGACGGCGGTCCGATCAATCGATAAGCGCGCGTACGGCATCCAGCCGGGCAGCATAAGCGTCAATAACTGCAGCCGTACGCTTGGCATATTCGACAGCATCGTCGAACCGCCGTTCCTCAATCGCCTCGCGCACGCCCGGCAGCGTCTTGGCGCCATAACCCGTGAACCGGCCGGGCGCGTAGATCAGGTTGCGGAACCACGTCCGGCCGGGCAACCCGCGATCATCAATCAGCAATTGATCGATAGTGGCGAGCAGAGCATTCAATTTGCTGCGTGTCGCGGGCGTAAGAGTGGCGCCCTTCGCCGCATATGCTGCATCATATGCTGCAGCATTTTTCGTCAGCCGCTCGACCGATGCCTCGAGAACGCTAAGGTCGATGGCAGGCGTGTGGACGATAGCGGGTGGCGGCCCGACGGGATCGAGCGGATCGCTCGCGAGATCGAACGCGCCGTCATCGATCAGCTTCTTGCGCTTGTCATCGCTTGCCCGCCGATCCGCCGCCAGCTTCTTCACCTCACCCAGATAGCCTGCAATCGTTGTTGCGAAATCGCTGAAACGCTGCGGCGGGGTATCGGCATCCGCCATTCGCAGCACCAGCCGCCCGACGGTTTTTGACAATACCGCGCCGTAAACCAGCCCCGGATCATCAAAGGTCGTCATGTGATGATAGCTGTCGTAGATCGAGTGATAGACGCCGTCGCCCTGGTCCTCGCCACCATAGCCGATGTTCAGCGACGGCAGGCCGAGATGCTGCAGGAACGCAGAATAATCCGACCCCGACCCGAGCGGCCCCATTTGCAGGTCGCCGCCTGCTTCAGCGCTGGCAAGCAAATCGGCTGGCGGAGACGCGCCGCCAAAGGCATCAGCGCGCAGGCCCTTCAGCAACCGCTCGAGCACAGGTTTGCCAGTCTGCGGATCAATCACGTCGCGCCCGACTTCACTCACCAGATGCTGGTAGTCATGGCTGCCCTGCGCGCTCAGGAAGCCGCGCCCGTTGCTGTCGGTGTTAATATAGATCAGCGCTTTGGCCTTGAGCTCGGCGGCATGCGTTTCGACCCATTCGGTTGAACCCAGCAGGCCCGGTTCCTCCCCGTCCCAGCTCGCGTAGACAATCGTCCTGTCGGGCCGCCACCCGGTCTTGAGCAAGCCGCCAAGTGCCTTGGCTTCGGACAGCATGGCGACGCTGCCCGACAGGGGATCCTGCGCACCGAACACCCAGCCATCGTGATGATTGCCGCGCACAATCCATTGATCGGGATATTTCACGCCGTTCAGCTTAGCGATGACATTGTAGATCGGCTTGCGGGTCCATGCCGATTTGACGAGCAGGTGGACTTTCACCGCTTCGTTGCCGCCAAGATGATAGGTAAGTGGCAGGGCACCGCGGAAGTTGGCCGGTGCCTTGCGCCCGCCCATCTGGCTCAGCAGTTTCGTTGCATCGCCATAGGATATCGGCAGCGTCGGGATTTTCATGATCGTGGTCGCGGTTTCGCGCTTCAGCCGCACCGCATTTTTGGTGGCGCCAATGCCCGGGGTCAGCGGATCACCGGGGGCGACGACCAGATCGACCACCGATCCGCGCTGCACCCCTGTCGATGGCCGTGCGCCGCCCTTGGGGTAGACATCGCCGATGGCATAACCATCCTGCGCGGGGTCGGAATAAATCAGGCAACCGATCGCGCCCTGTTCCTGTGCCAGCTTCGGCTTCAGCCCCCGCCAACCGCCCCCATAGCGCGCGAGCACGATCTTGCCCTTCACGCTGATGCCGCGTCGGGCGAGTGCCTCATAATCGGCAGGTAGCCCGTAATTCACGTATACGAGTTCGGCCGTTACATCGCCGTCGCCCTGATAGGCGACATACGGGATCAGCGCGTTGGCGATCACTGCCGATGACGGGTCTTCCGGTATGGTCGGCTCTTGCCCGCCCAGCGGCGTCGTCGTCGATGCGGTGCCGTCGGGCGTGATCAGCTCGATCAACGTGGTCAACGGGGTTGGATACAATACCTCGAATGTTTCGATCCGGGCATCCCATCCCCATGACTTGAACAACGCGAGCGATGCTTCGGCATTGGCCTTGTTATGCGCGGACCCGACATGATTCGGTTCGGCCGCCATGCGTTTCAGCCATTCAAGCTGATCCTTGGCGCTGACCTGCGAATCAAATGCCGCTTCCAGCGCAGCGCCCTTTTTGGGGCCGGCAGCGGGCGACGCCGTCGCCATCAGCGCAATCGGCGCGACCAATGATAACGCGGCTAGAAACGATGCATATTTGGCCATGACCGATGTACCCCCTGAAACGAATGCCCCAACTCTGAAGCCCTAACCGGCAAGCCGCAAGCAATGTTCCAGTGGTGTTGCGTTTCAAGGCAGCGGGGTCGGCCGCAATAACGCTTCGAGGCCCTGCAGATCGTCGGTCACCACGCTCGCCAGACGCCCTTCAAGGCCGCGATACCGCGCCAGCACATCGCGACCCGTCGGTGTCAGCCGCGCACCCTTCGCTTGCCCGCCCCCGGCGGTGGTTTCGACCAGGCGGTCGTGGAAGCAGCGGTTCATACTGTCGACCAGCAGCCAAGCGCGGCGATAGCTCATCCCCAGCGCACGACCCGCAGCCGATATCGATCCCGACCGGTCAATCGCTTCGAGCAGATCGGCTTTGCCGGGGCCCATCGCGGGTTCGTCTCCGCAAAACAACTGCGCCTTCAGTTTCAGCAGTCCGACGCGCATCCGATCATTCCTTTATCGCCACCGCGAACGGGCATTGGCTTGCACCCGCGGGATGGGGTTGCCACAGCAGAACAGAACGCACGCCATGGGAGATCACGATGCCGCTGTATGAAATCGAGGGCAAGCGACCGATCATCGATCCTGCCGGCGCATGGGTGGCGCCGAGCGCAGATGTGATCGGCGATGTGCATCTGGGCGCACAAGCGAGCGTCTGGTTTGGGGCCGTCATCCGGGGTGATAACACGCCGATGCTGATCGGCGCGCGCAGCAATATTCAGGAAGGCGCAATGCTCCATTCCGATCCCGGCGCACCACTCACGATCGGCACCGATTGCACGATCGGCCATCACGCCATTCTGCATGGCTGCACGATCGGCAACGGGGTACTGATCGGGATGGGGGCGATCGTTCTCAACCGTGCCGAGATCGCCGATGGCTGTATCGTCGGCGCGGGCGCGCTGGTGACCGAAGGCAAGACCTTTCCGCCCGGCAGCCTGATCGTCGGCAGCCCTGCACGTGCCGTGCGCCAGCTGGATGAAAATGCTGCGGCGATGCTGCAGGCATCTGCCGCCCATTATGTGGCGAAAAGCAACGCCTATGCCGCAGGGCTGACCAGAGTCGACTGACGCCGGTCAGCCCCGCATAGCGACCTTATTTCGCCCAGGCTTCGATTGCTCCGCGCGTCCGATCGGCCAGCTGCTTGCGTACGGCCATCAACGCGACCGTCCGCTTCGCGCCACCGCGCGATGCTTCAGGCAGGTTCTTTTCGGCGTAAGCCATTATCTTGGCCGGCATTGCCGGATCGGCTGACCCTGCGCCAAGGCTGGGGATATATCCCGAACGCGTGCTCGCCTCGAGGAAGCTGTTGACGAGTTCGGGATTGGCGACTGCAAAGTCGAACGCCAGATCCGAATGACGACCGGCAATCGCCCGTAACAGGCTCGATTTCTGCGGCGCGGTCAATTCAGTGCCTTTCAACAGCTCAAGCGCCCGCTTGGCGAGCGCAACATCACGCGCCGAACCGAGCAGCTGGATATAGCCGTTGCGCACCACCGGATTGGTCGTATCCCGCGTCAGCTTCAGCAGCGCATCCCACTCGGCGGGCGTGGCATTCACCGCATAGGTCGCGAGGATCGGTCCACGGATCGCGGGCGGAATGGCCGTGCCATCCTTGGCGAGCGCCGCCACATATTGGCGGGCTGCCGCAGCAACCTCCGCATCGCCATTGACGCCCAGGCGCCGAACAACATTCTCGCGCAGATTGGTGATCAGCGGCGATTCGCCGGTCTGCGCTTCAAAGCCGACACGTTTCATCACGGGCGCCAGGAACGCCACCGTCTTTGCTCGCGCCGGTGCTTCCAGCGGGGTGTTTTCGACGATGCCGATGATCGTGCCGAGCTGATCGGAAACCGTGGCGAGTTCGATCGGGTTCGCATCGGGTTTCACTTCGCCGATCAGTCGGAGATACCGATCCAGACCCTGATCACCACTAAGCGCCAGCGCGAAATCGTCGCCCAACGTGCCCAGCCGGTCGGTCAGTTCCAGCTTGGTGAAATCCTTCATGATCGCTGCATGACCAGCATCGTCATACCGCGCGCGCATATAACTGCCCTTATCACGGTTCAGGACGATGGTGCCGCAGCCCTGCACCTTTACGGCGGTGGGTGGTGCACCCGCCACGATCGTGCTTGCGACAGGGCCGCCAACCACGCCAAGCGTCATCGGCACCCGCCAGGTCTGCGCGACCTTTGACGGCGCATCCAAGCCGTAACGCGCCTGCGACAGCAGGACGAGCGACTGCCCCGCGGTACAGGTCGATCCGACCAGCGACACCAGCGGCACGCCGCCTTGCAGGGTGAAATCATGTGCGCTGTCGATCACCGGCTTGCCCGATGCGGCTTCCAGTTCAGCCCAGAGCTGGTCGGTCTGGGTATTCGCATATTTATACTTCGCCATATAGCTCCGCACGCCCGCGCGGAAAGCGTCTGCGCCCAGCGTCGATTCGATCATGCCGATCACGGCCTGGCCCTTTTGATAGGTGATCGAATCGAACGCCTCGCCGATTTGCTCGACGGTTTCGACCTTGCGGATAATGGGGTGCGTGGCCGCTGTGGCATCAAGGCCGAGCGCGCCTTCGCGTTCCTGCGCGACGGCATTCGCCTTCGCGAACCATTCAGGATTGAGCTCGTTGCTGGCCTTGCTTTCCATCCATGAAGCAAAACCTTCGTTCAGCCACAGATCGTCCCACCAGCCCATTGTCACCAGATTGCCGAACCACTGGTGCGCGATTTCATGGGCAACGACGGTGAAGATACGCTCGCGTCCGCTCTGGGTGGCACGCGCTGGATCGAACAACAGGGTTGGCTCGAAATAGAAGATCGCGCCCCAATTCTCCATCGCGCCGAAAAACTGGCTCGATCCGGGGCCTGCGATCATGTCAAGCTTGGGCAGCGGGTAAGGCTGGCCGAAATAGTCATTGTAATAGGCCATCAACCGCTTGGCCGATGCCAGTGCATAATCGCCCTGATCAACCACGCCACGGCGGGTGATGACGCCGATCTCGGTCTTGCCCGCCATCACTGTCTTGCGCTCGACATCGCCCATGCCGAAGAACAGCAGATAGCTGGACATCATCGGGGTTTCACCGAACTTGAAGACGCGCTTGCCGTCCTTGCGGGTCGAAACCTTGGCGCGCATGTTTGAATAAGCAAGCTCCTTGGCAGGTGCCACCGCGGTCAGGCGAAACTTTGCCTTGAACGACGGCTCATCCCACATCGGCGCGAAACGACGGGCATCGGGCGCCTCGAACTGAGTCGCGAGCATCCGCGCCGGGCTGCCGTCGGCGTTCTTGTAATCAATTGCGAACAGGCCGGACGCCGCATCGTTGATCTTGCCCGACCACGCAAAGGTCATCACGTGCTTGCCCGGCGAGGCCGCTGCCGGCAGTGTCACCGATAGTTCCTGCGATTCCGCCGCGAGCGTGAACGGCACCTTCTTCCCGTCAAACGTCACATCCGTGATCGCGAGATCGGCCGCATTCAGGCGGATCGTGCTGGTCGCTTCCTCGACCATCACGGTCACTTTTTCGCTGCCCGTGAAGGTCTTGGCAGCAGCATTCGGCTCGATCGTGATGTCGTACAGCAGCGGCGCGACTGTCTTGGGAAGCTGCCCGCTAGCGAGTGCTGGCGTGGATACGCCCATCATCAGTCCAAGCGACAGGGCGGCGGCTGCAGAAAACTTCATGGGGCGACTCCGGCTACAAATATTGGGGCTACAAATATTGCGCGGACCCTAAGCTTTTCGAACCGCGATGCAATTGCCGCACCGCATCCGCGCGCTGGACAGGAAAATCAGTTGCGCTATGAAACGCGCATGAGCCTACCCGCCCTTTTTGATCGCCTGCGGCTGCCCGTTATCGGGTCCCCGCTCTTCATCATCTCCGGCCCTGATCTGGTGATTGCCCAGTGCAAGGCGGGCATTGTCGGGTCTTTCCCGGCGCTTAATGCGCGCCCGCAGGGGCTGCTCGATGAATGGCTGCACCGCATCACTGAAGAGCTTTCTGCTTGGAATCGCGATAACCCCGATCGCCCCGCCGCCCCCTATGCAGTGAATCAGATCGTCCACCGCTCGAACGATCGGCTGGAGGCGGATCTGGCCACCTGCGCCAAATGGCAGGTGCCGATCACGATAACGTCGCTCGGGGCGCGCGAGGATCTGAACGCCGCCGTTCATGGCTGGGGCGGCATCACACTGCACGACATTATCGATGATCGCTTTGCCCGCAAGGCCATCGAAAAAGGTGCCGACGGCCTGATCGCGGTCGCTGCCGGTGCTGGCGGCCATGCCGGTCGGCTGTCGCCCTTCGCGCTGATCCAGGAAATCCGGCAATGGTTTGATGGCCCACTCGCGCTGTCGGGCTCGATCGCCAATGGCAATGCCGTTCTTGCCGCACAGGCGATGGGTGCCGACTTCGCCTATATCGGCTCTGCGTTCATCGCCACCGACGAAGCCAATGCCGATGCGGCCTACAAACAGTCGATCGTCGACAGCAAAGCGGCCGACATCGTCTATTCGAACCTGTTCACCGGCGTGCACGGCAATTATCTGCGCGGCTCGATCGAAGCGGCCGGGCTTGATCCCGACAATCTGCCCGAAGGTGATCTGTCGACGATGAACTTCGGCGGCGACAATGGATCGAAGGCAAAGGCCTGGCGCGATATCTGGGGTTCAGGCCAGGGCATCGGCGTCGTTACGGCAGTAGAAAGCGTTGCGGCGCGGGTTGACCGGCTGGAAGCCGAATATCGCGAAGCTTATGCCCGTCTCGCCAACATCAGCGTGGCGGCAGGCGCCTAAAAAGCGTTTTCGAGCCGTTGGAGCATGGTGAGCGCCGGGCTGATGCCTGGCGCGTCCTCTGCCTGAAGTTCATCGAGCCGCGCCGTTCGCCGGAACAGCTCGATGCTCTCGATGATCAGCTGCTGGGCATAATCGGGCATCGCCGCAAGCGCCGCCGCATCAGTTACCGGCGGCGGACCAAGGCGGCGGGACGGATCGAGCGCATCGCGCCGTGTCATTTCGCCCGCATCGATCGCCTTTTGGGTCAGCAACCAGGCAATGACGTGCATCAGCCGCGTCGTGACCTTCAGCGATTCGCACGAATAGGCAACCCGCGCCATCGGTTCGAGAACGTCACGCTCCGCGCGCCCGCCATCGTCGAAATAGCTGCGTGCTTCATCGGCAAGCAGCATCGCCTCTGCATATAGCGAGTCGATCAACCGACGATGAACCTGCGTTGCGATGTCTTTTCCCCCTGACAAGCGGGCAGATTGGCAGAAACCGCGCGGGCATAAAATCCTGCAAATGGTTGCCGGATCAGCCGTCCGTCCCAGAACGGTCCGATTATGCGATAATGTCCGGGATCAGTTGGTCACTGAGGAAGCTGATCTCGTCACGCAGCCGCAGCTTGCGCTTTTTCAGCCGAGCGATCTGCAACTGATCGGTCGATCCCTGTTCGAGCAGGGCATCGATCGCCGCATCGAGATCGCGGTGCTCGATCCGCAGCAATTCAATCCGCTTGGCGATCAGGCGTTCGTCCATCTGCTATCCTTGCGCGACGTCGCGCCCCCTTAGCAAATCATTCCGCCACCGCGAGCCGCAAAAGGTACCGCCAATCGGATCGTCGGCAAAAAATGGCCATCCACCGCGCCCCGCTTCGACAGGGGGAGACAAGTTAAGGATTGCATGATTTATTCGTCGACCGGCCCAATTCGGCCGGATACAAAGCAAGGAGGCTCGCTGCCATGCATAGCGCCCATCTGTCGGCACTTGAAGCGAAACATGCCCAACTTGATCGTCGAATCGCCAGCGAATCGCAGCGACCGCTGCCTGATCCGTTGACGCTCGCCTCACTGAAGAAAGCGAAGCTGCGATTGAAAGAGGAAATCAGCTTCGGCTGATCGTGACCCGGGGCGATCCGGCATCCCGCCGGCATCGCCCTGAAGGGGTGGCATCCCCCAAAAGCCAGCACCTGATGCAGCACCCCGACTGGGCCGCCGCCATCACACGATCACCGAAGCGGCAAGATCGGCTTCACGTACACCGGCGTTTGCGTGCCCCCGCCCACCGGCTTGCGGGCCAGGGTGGGATCGATCATCTGATCAAAGGCAACCCCCACGCGCCCGGCAGCATACCAGGCGATCTTGCCGGTAATCCAGCCGACGCCGCGGACTTCGAGCTCTACGGGCGTACCCTGCGCAATCGGCGAGGCTACTTCGGCCATCAGGCCACCAGCGGAAAGATTGCGGACGCGTACCTGCTCTGCCTGCCGTGTACCCGCCACCCGGAACTGGGCGACCAGAAACAGGCTGTCGCGAGTGTCGTGCCGCTGACTAGCCGCATCGTCGGTGACGGCGGCCTTGAAAGGTTCATGTGCGAACTGGTCCATATGGCCTGCTCAAAATTCCCAAAGAATGATGGCAGGCACTAGACCATGAAAACTTATCAAAATGCTTAACGCGTGGTAGCGGCGTTACTCCTCCCGGGAGATTTTCTCATGCCGCTCGTGGCGCTCCTGCGCTTCCACCGTCATCGTGGCGATCGGCCGAGCTTCTAGGCGCGCGAGCGAAATCGGCTCGCCAGTGACCTCGCAATAGCCATATTCGCCGTCGTCGATCCGCCGGATGGCGGCATCAATCTTGGAGATCAGCTTACGCTGGCGATCGCGGGTGCGCAGTTCGATCGACCAGTCGGTTTCGCTCGATGCGCGATCGGTCAAATCAGCCTCGCGCAGGCTTTCGGTTTGCAACTGGGACATTGTGCCTTGTGCCTCGAGGAGGATTGCATCCTTCCATGCCAGCAGCTTTGCCCTGAAATATTCAAGCTGGCGCTCGTTCATAAAGGGCTCATCGGCGCTCGGCCGATAGCCATCATCGCTGCCAGTGCCCGGCACCGGCTCGGATTGCTCGTGATCACCCACTCGTTTCAACACCGTTGCCATCCCCACGCTCCTGCGGACTTCATTCCGGCACATTGAGTGCCTTCGACGGTCTACCGCGCGCCTATACCGGGGCATCCAGCGATCGACAAGCAATCCTGACAGCCGAATGCGCGCTTTTCCCGACCCTTAGCGAAACGACTGGGGCCGCGCCCCGGCAGCACGCACCGTCAAGCGCGAAATCGACCGAAAATCGGCCTTAACAAAGCTTCGCAATAGTTAACGCGGCCCACCGCAAAATCACCAATTACGTACCAGCATGATACGTTAACCATTTGGGAACGTCCCTTCGCCCGTAATTTCGGGCGATAATTGATGCTTTGTTGGTTAACGGCGTTGAACTTAACAATTTGTTCTGCACTTTGGAGGGATAGCGGCATTCCTGCTGTGGCTGCACTGTTGATTTGCAGAGCGGCATGGTAACACGAGCGAGAAACACAATGTCGGTGCGGATGGCCTTGGCGAAATTATGCGCCTGCACATGCGGGGGCGCCTTGATCGGCGGCGGCGCGGTGCACGTGACCGAATCAGCCAAGCCGCGCACGGCGTATGTAAAGCACGCGCAAACCAAGCGCGTCGTTCGTACCGCAGCTCGCCGTCCCGCGACCCGCATCCGTCGCGTCGTTACTCGAACCCAGGCAGCTTGCCCGCCTGCTGTCATCACCGTCGCGAGCCAGGGCACGCCGGTGCCGCTCCCGCCACCGTATCTCGGGTCGAGCGGCGAGTTTCCGGTCGTGTCGAGCAGCGGCGGCGGCAGTGGGGGCCCGATTCTGGTGGGCGGCAGCAGCGGCTTTGGCGGTGGTGGCGGCTTTTTCGCCGGCGGCTTTTTCGGCGGTAGCGGTGGCGGCAGCGGCAGCGGTGGGATCGTCATCTCGTCGACGTCGAGCACCAGCACGGGTTCGAGCGGCTCCTCGGGAGTCGCATCGTCCGGCACAACGTCATCGGGCACGACATCATCAGGTACCACGTCATCCGGAACGAGCGGATCGAGCGGGGTGATCGTCAACATCAGTTCGACCTCGAGCGGTAATATCTCGAGCGGCGGCTCGGGTGGCTCGTCGAGCAGCACATCGAGCGGCAGCATCTCGAGCGGTGGCTCGGGCGGCTCCTCTACCAGCACATCGAGCGGTGGTTCGGGCGGCAGTGGTGGCTCCTCCACCAGTACGTCCAGTGGCGGCAGCAGTGGCAATGTGTCGTCGGCCAGCGGCGGCAGCAGCGGCAATATTTCGTCGGCGAGCGGCGGTTCGGGCGGGTCGTCGACCAGCACGGGTGGCCTTTCGACCACCAGCACCTCTTCGACCGGCGGATCATCAACCAGCAGCAGCGGCAACGTGTCATCCTCGTCGAGCGGTGACGTTTCCAGCTCCAGCTCATCGAGCGGCAATGTGTCGACATCGACGTCATCATCGTCGAGCGGCGATGTTTCCTCGTCGACCAGCACCAGTTCGAGCAGCTTCGGATCGAGCAGTACCGGCTTCAGCACCAGCACGACGAGCAGCAACAGCAGCAGCACGAGCAACGGCGGCAGCAACGGTATGACGTCTAGCGGGTATAACGGATCGAGCGGCACGCCCACCCCGGTCCCTGCCCCGCCCATGGTATTGCTGTTCGGCGCCGCGGCGGCAGCGTTGGTTGCGCGCAAGCGGTTCGCCAAAAAGGCTGATAGCCCAGCCTGATTGGATAATCGGTCGACCGACCGGTCGCCTGTCCGCTTGCGCAGCCCGCAGCGGCTCGCCATAGCCTGCGGCCATGCATGATATCCGCTTCATCCGAGAAAATCCGGACGCCTTCGATGCCGCGCTGAAGCGGCGCGGCCTTGCCCCTTGCGCGGCCGAACTGGTGACGCTCGACGAGCGGCGTCGTGCCTTGATGACCGAGGCGCAACTGGGCCAGGCGCGCCGCAACGAAGCCTCGAAGGCCATCGGCGCGGCGATGGCCAAGGGTGACAAGGATGTGGCCGAAGCGCTTAAGGCCGAAGTCGCCGCGCTGAAGGAACGGATGCCCGCGATCGAGGCCGAGGAAAAGCAGCTCGGCGAGCAATTGCAAGCCGCGCTGGCGATCATCCCCAACCTGCCCGCCGACGATGTGCCCGATGGCGCGGGTGAGGAAGACAATGAGGTCAAAAAGGAGTGGGGCACGCCACGCGCGTTCAACTTCAGCCCCCGCGAACATGCCGACCTCGCCCCTGCCCTCGGCATGGATTTCGAAACCGGCGCGCGGCTCTCCGGTGCCCGTTTCACCTTCCTGCGCGGCGACATGGCCCGTCTCCACCGCGCGCTCGGCCAGTTCATGCTCGACGTGCAGACGCGCGAGCACGGCTATCAGGAATGCAACCCGCCCGTGCTCGTCAAGGACGAGGCGATGTACGGCACCGACAAGCTGCCGAAGTTCGCTGGGGACAGTTTCTTTGCTGCAGACATGAGCACCCGCTCTGAGTTGTTCTGGAATGCTATGCCGCCCGCCTTCGAAGCCTTGATGGGGAGCGTAGAGAAAGGGAAGTTTAGGGCAGCATTGGAAACAATGCTGGAAGCCGCAGATACGTCCGAACAATTTTGGCTCATCCCCACGTCGGAAGTTTCCCTCACCGCCAGCGTCATGGGCGAACTGCTTGACGAGAGCGCGCTCCCGATACGCCTCACCGCGCTCACCTTGTGCTTCCGCTCCGAGGCAGGCGCAGCGGGACGGGATACGCGCGGGTTTATCCGCCAGCACCAGTTCGAGAAGTGCGAACTCGTCAGCATCGTCCGCCCCGAGGACTCGGAGGCCGAGCATCAGCGCATGGTCC